>CBFHYD010000048.1:0-17201 GCA_965659975.1 Winogradskyella sp.
GAACAGCCATCAGCTGAACAGCCAGCAGGATCAACAACGATTGATGTTGCTACGCCGGGATCTCCATCATCAAAAATTTGAGAAGCGTCTGAAAAATCAAGTGGAAAACTCTGAGAGAATCCTAATGATGTTACTAACAAAATTAATAATAATGTAATTTTTTTCATAAGTTTTAAAATTTAAAGATAAGGTTCGTAATTTAGTAATTAAAGTAGGTTTTTTCTGAGATATTCTAATTTATTTACACAACAAAATGAAAATTTAACAATACAAAGACTTGTGATTTTTAAAAATTCACAATTTATTGATTTTCAGCATTTTATTACTTTGTTAGTTAAAGAGGATTTATTCTTACAAATCTCAATTATCTAATTATGTTGTGGTAATGTTGTAGTGATGGGGTTCCAAAAGAGCAATACAAATCGGTACTTCCGAAAACGTTTTAGCCTAATCTTATCAAATTAGAATCAGAATTTTAAGTTTTCATGTTTATCCCATAAACCCCAAAATGCCCCAACATCGCCTTCATCTCCTGTTTTCCATGACTCATCAAAGGACGAAAAATAGTAGATAGGAATATCGTTAGTTTTGGTCCAATTTATTGTGTCAATAAAATACTTCATTGCTGCTTCTGGTCCGGCAACTGCTCCTTTAAGACTACCACCTTCACTCGGCCAACCTGTTTCAGTTACAATAATTGGCTTGCCCTGCGCAGCATCCACTACTTGCCCGTACATGGCTTGCATATGACCTAAAGCATACTCAATTGGGCAACCTTCCCAATACGGATATAAATTAGCCAGAATAACATCTGTATTTTCTACAATGATTGGATGACGCGAAAACTCATAATACGCATCCACATAACCTACAGGAATATCTAATCCAGCTAATGCTTCTTTTACCCTTTGTATATACCCAATTAATTCTTCAAGGCTGAGATCGTTTCTATAAAGTACTTCGTTGCCTACAGCAGCTACATCTACATGACCAGCTTTAGCCAAGGCAATCAACCCTTCAATCTCTTTTTCATTATCTTCCTTATCGTCTCCTAACCAAGCACCAACTAAGGTGTTTAAACCATGTTTTTTAGCCATCATAGGAATGTACTCGTTTCCTTCTATGCAAGAAAAAGATCGTATAGCAGTAACATGAGGTTTTAATATTTTTACGCGTCGTTCCACTTGTTCCATGCTTATGTCTTCTCCAGGCTCTTGGCCATCCTTATACATACTAAAACAAATACCATGAAAACCGTCTTGAATAGTTTTGTGCCATAAGGCTTTTAATTGCTCTATAGAGTATGCCGATAAGTCTATACCCGGAGTTGTGGTTTGACTATAGCCTTCTTTCTTAAAATAATATCTTTTTCTGTATGACATCTATTATTATTCTATTGATACTTATTAATATTAATTTTATAACTCACCTCGGCGTCTGACGAGTTCTCCTTTAATCTCTCTTACCCTATCTTCATTTAAACTGTATTTCCACATAACCCATACCGCCAGTGCAGCAGTGCCACCAGGAACAATGATATCAGCAATTCGTAAGTTATTCATAGTCTCTATGGATTGCTCTGTTACATTTGGATCAAATCCTACTATACTGAGAACAACGCCACCTAATACTAATGCCAAAGACTGCCCTATTTTAACCATTAACCAATAAACAGCTCCAAATGTTCCTTCCTTTCGCGGCATTCCATTTTCTAATTCGTCTAAATCACAAACATCTGCAGTCATAGACATCATAAGTGTAAATAAGCCACCCATACCGAAGGCAAAAAATGGAATTGGAATGAATATTAACCATGGAATCTCACTACCTGGGGCAATACTAAACCATGACATTCCCACACTGTCTAAAAATGGATTTATAGATTCAAAAATAGAGCCTATACCAGATGTCATGCTTTGCCCTAACTCAGTTTGGTTAAATTGACTATTGAGGTCTTTATCAAAGCCCCACCATTTTAGGATATAACCTATGATTGAAATGACTGTTGATATAATGAATGCTTTTCTTTTTCCCCATTTATTTGCCATACGCGAAATAATTGGAATAACTAAAAAAGCCGTAATCATTGCATTTATGGTATTGAACCAAGCCGGCCATGTTCCGGCTGCTTCATAGCTGCCATTATACATATAAAAAACAATGATAAAAACCCCGAATGCAGCCACAAGTTGAAAACCATTGAAAACTAAAAATGTAGCACCACAAAGTTTCATGAACGGTTTATTCTTTGAAACTTGCTTAATACTATACCAAAGTTCTTTCATATTTGAACCTAATGAATTTAGTGAAATCTCTTTACGGTTTTCCATATTAGCCGAGTCAATCCCTCTACAAAATAATGCTGGTAATATTCCAAAAACTATACATAGTGAACCAACAATTAGAGCCATGGTTCTAACTCCTTCTGTTTGCGTATTAAACGTATTTGTATCTGGAATAATTACGTATAACCATGGTACAATCATCCAAGCAATTTGCCCCATAGTATTGGAAAATGCCATAAGTCGTGTACGCTCATTATAGTCTGAAGTCATCTCATATCCCAATCCAACGAGAGGTGTAGCAAACATCGTGTTACCAATTAGGAATAGCAGTTGAACCACCATAACGTGCCATATAATGTAGGTCTGAGAAGCATTATCATCTAATTGCCACATGAGGAAAAATAGGATCCCGCTAATTATAGCTCCAAAGAAGATGTAAGGTCTTCTGCGACCCCATCGAGATTTTGTGTTGTCTGAGATAAAACCCATTATAGGGTCTGTAATAGAGTCAAAAATCCTTGGTAAACCTCCTAATAAACCAGCCCATAATGGATCAACTCCCCATGCAGTTAGTAAGAAGAATTGAATAAAAACACCAAGAGTACCTGGTAAAATATTTAGAATAAAATGTCCTGCACCGAATGCAGCTTTCTCACCAACAGGAACTTTTGCGCTACTCATTTTGTATTAATATTTTAGTTAGTTAGTATAATTGATTGGAGTGCCTGAGCACTAATCTGTATATTTTTTACTTTACCATTGTAGGAAAGTTTAAAATCTTGAGGTGTATCGCTTTCATTAAATACTACAACAACTATGGAATTATCTGGATTTTGAGCCGCTGCTATTTGTATGTTTTGGTTTGTATTATCAATATTAATAACATCTGCTCCTGGTCTTATATATTTACTGAAATGTGCCATCACATAATAGAGTGGAGTGTAATACACCTCATCCTTTTCAGGATCTACAATTATCGGTGCAATACACCAATTCTTAAACCAATTTGGTCCACCTTGTTTGTCTAGAACCATATTCCAATCGACCCATCCATCTACCCAATTGTTTAGGCATCCGACAATGTCTCTTGCGTATCTATTGAATGGCGAATATTTTGGGTGTAGATACTTCTCTTCTTCAGAAGCCCAATCCCAACCCCAATCAGTTGCTTCTTTTGTAAAATACCAATCATCATCTTGCCAAACTGGTACTTCCGCATCTATGCAGCCTTCAGTTTCTATTAAATATTTATTGGGTGCTTTTTGGTGTGCATATTGTAATGCTTCAGGAAAAACCTCATAAGAACTCTCGTACCAATGTATAGCAGTGCCGTCATAGTATTTCGAAGATTCTTCTGTGGCATACATAACATCTACCCATTCTTGAATACCTGCTCTATTTTGATCATATCCTAAAATGACTTTATCACCTTTACCATCTGCTTCTAACTTTGGCCCCAAATGATTGCCAACAAATTCTGTCATTTCTTCTGGAGTATAGTGCATGCTTTCCCAATTATTTCCGTTGCCATGTGGTTCATTTTCTACAGTAAAACCCCAAAGCGGTATACCTTGTTCTTCATAAGCATCTACATACTTAGAAAAGAATAATGCCCAAGCATCGTAATACTCTGGTAATAATTTACCACCAACCCATTCGTTATTATCTTTCATCCAAGGTGGTGCTGTCCAAGGTGAGGCAAATAACTTAAATCCATCCTTAGATGCAGCCATTGCATCCTTTATCATAGGAATAAGATCATCCATGTCTTCTATTACAGAAAAATCTTTAAGTTCTTTATCTGGAGTAGGTGTATATGAATACTGACTAAGCGAAAAATCACATGAATTCATATGAGTTCTGCATAATGAATAATTAGCTCCTTTTTCACCAAAATAGGCTTGTATAATTTCATCTCTCTTAGCTTGACTTAGCTTATTGAGCAAATATGCTGAAGACTCCGTAAATGCGCCGCCAAAACCAGTGATCTTCTGAAATCGTTTTGTCGTATCAATCGTCACTATATCGATTTCGGGATTATCCAAAGTTGAAAACCCATTCAGTTCAGTTAACTTATTACCACTTCTTGACGTTTCAAATACTTGAACTTCAAGTTCCAGACTTTCATTTTTACAACTCATAAACAGTAACAAAAAACAGACGATATATCGAAAAATTAACTTCATTTAAAACAATTTACCTGTGTGCCATAATTTCATCTTCGCTAGGTGGCACCAAGACGTCTTCTAATAATTTTGGTAAATTACCTTCATAGGTCTTAGTAATTGGGTTGCCATTTCTTGACATTCCTTTAAAAATACCTTCATCAACCAAATCCCATATAGGATATTTTGCCTCACCATCTATAGTAAATAAACCAAAATGGTTTTCAGATCCTTTAGGATTATGCGCATCTTTCCATTGCTCATTAAATGCCTCGAAATAGAAGCATGATATTCCAGCATAGTTTGTCCAATCGCGCATCAATCTATAATAGACACCTTGTTTATATTCATCCGTAGCCTTTGATCCATTAGGACCATAAAACTCGTCTGATACAGTGGACCAACCTGTCTCACCAATATGAACTGGTTTATTTACACCTAAACTCCGCATATAGTTAGTCACGCTATCGTATTGCTTTTTAGAAAATTCTATAGCACGTTCCATAGCTAAATCTACTTTTTGACGCTTATTTAAACTGAGTTGATTATCTGGCACACCCCAAAATTCAGGATTGTAATGTGTATTGTGATATGGATAGGTATGCATTGATATGTAATCAACAGCCTTTATTAAGTCTTCCAAATCTTTGACATGATATTCGGCAGGACCGCCACCCCAAGAAGCAAAATCATCCGAGCTCGTAATCCATAAATCTTTTGGTAATTTACCTTGGGTTTTTAGGCTTTGAAGATGGTTTACCCATTTTAAAATTACATTTGGTTGGACATAATAACTTGTAGCCCATTTTACCATGGCCTCATTCCCTACTGCAATAACTTTTACAATATCAGGGTACTTATTGGCCAAAGCTACAGCTCGTTCAATCTCACCTTCGTTATTTGGGCTTTCGACATCATGATTTGGCGGTAAATCCGTCCACGCATTAAGACAATCTATCCAAGCCCCAAGCATTACATACATTTCAAAACTTGAGTCTTCTGCTTTTAACTCACTGATAGCCTGAAGGACATTGGATGCATGTGGTAAGTCTGTTTGAACATTATAGGTTCTTAAAACTTTTATGCCCATCGCTGACAACAATTTCATATCATTTTTTAATTCTGAAATTGTTGGTTGACTATCTCTGGATTTTTTCCTGTAACCGCCATAAGCAAGAGCTAAGTAGTCAGGGTTTCCTAAAATTTCTTTTGCTGTAATTTGTTTATCCACTTTAACTTTTTCTTCTTTTTTCGATTGGTTACAAGCCAAACAAACGATTACCAACATGATTAAAACCGCTATGTTAATACTCGTTCTTTTCATTTTATTTTAATAGACTTTTTTCTATTGAAACCTCTAATTTCATTACCTCATTGGTACGCTTAAAAATCTTTGAGCTTATTTCGCTATCTACTGTTAAACCACTAATAATATTAGTCGATCCGTCCATCATTGTTATGGTGACCTTATGTTCGTTACCAACATTATATACCACAGGTATTTGACAAATGGTAAATGCTAATGAATTTGGTTCTAATTCTATTTCTTTATTCTCCTTGTCGATATTTACGTACTTGAAGATTTTGCGTTCGTTTAAGAACTCATCAATACGCAACATACATGGATTGAAAGTTAATTTTCCGTCCTTTACAAACACACCTAGTTCACCAAATCGACTTAAGATATCTTCTTTTACCTGTCCTGTCATTCCAGGTTGTTGCGCACCTTTTCCTGCTGGAGTATGCGAATAAGGATCTGTTGGGAAAGCACCGTATAATTTTGGTGATTTATGAACACCAATGCCTTCATTAATTTCATAATAATGCTCCAACAAACGTCCAATAGTTTTTGGAGTTGCATCCTCTTCGATTGCCGTAATACACGTTTCTAATACGGCTAATTGTAATTTTGAAACCATGTGCCAATAGATAGACCCTAATCCTTCATAGCCATAAAAGGTTCCTGACCGACCTGTAAATGCTTTATGATTAAATACGTTTTCGAAGGCTTTAAGAACTAATTTTTCATCCTGTGTGACAAGTGATTTATAGTGTTCAGGCAAGTTTTTTAATCCTTCCTTTACAGCATTTGCATTACGGAAGTTTCCGTTAAAATGATAGGTGCCTTTTATATCTTTTTCGATAATTTGAACATTATTATCTGCTAATAATTTCTGTAGTAATTCAGAATTTTCAACTGCGGAAGCCGGTATTGTATTTCTCTCAATAAATCCTTTTAAATTCTTAAATGGATATAACAAATAACTGTATTGATCCGGGCGAAACAATGCGCTCTCTTTCATTCCGTCTAAAACTGCCAATGACTGTTCCGGGCTTAAATACTGAGAACTTAATACCGCCACTTGACCTTCTAACATTTCATCTAAATAGGATATTGAAACACTACTATCCGACTCAACAGTCATTAAATTATAGGCGTGATACAAGTTATCTTCTCGCTTATTAGCATCAATTGAATGCTCTAAGTATGCCAAACTTACTTTTACAAAATGCTTTAACTCATCTGAAGAAATTGTTGATTTTCTTCCTGTGAACGCATTATTGTAAATCTGTTCGCGATAAGTACTTCCTGCCTCTCCTAATCCATCTAATACTTGCTTACGTTGTACATCATTAATTTTTCCGGAGAGAATATTTTTGTGAGTGTCTAATGCAGAAACAACAGATCTGAAGAATGTTACCAATTCTGTTGAAACCTCCACTTCATTCGTTTCGGCATTTGCAAAAACATCTTGGAAAAAACTTAAGAAACGACGTAAATAATATAAGGTCACCATCGATACACCATTACCAACTAACGCATTGTTGGCATCGTTCCATTCAGGTCTTTGGGTATTCATCCATATTCCTCCTTCAGGAATGAAGTTTGACATTTTTGCCAAGGCCGTAGCCAATATTTTTTCAATAAAATTAACCTTTACAATAAAGCGATTTTCATCTCTTAATAATGCGCCGTCTGCTCCAATCTCCTTTCTTTCACGACGAATTTTTTCATCAAGTTCTTCATCAAATTCAATTGTATCTTTCGGATTCTCTAAGATTTCTGAATAACTCTTTATTTTATAAGGAACATTGGCATATACAAATAAATCTTTAGTGAAAAATCTTTCGAGCTTTCCAGGTGATAAATCATTGAAGAACTCTAAAAACTTTAATAAATAAATGATTTGATGATCACCCCAATAACCAATATAACTCCATGGATCATCTGGTTCTATAACTTCCCAGTCGTAACCATCTTTAGTTACACGATAGGGATTGTATCCATCGAAAGTTGTTGCATTTAAAAACTTATGAATCATACTCTCTATGAACTCTGGATATGAGTATGCCAAGGCTTCCCAATTTTGGAAAATATCGCGCCAGTTACCTTCGTAATCTAATTTTTTTGTTCCGTCATCGTTTAAAACATTTATAGAAAACTTATTCCAAGGACGACTTGGATCTCCATGACGGCGACTAAATTTTAAAGGCATATATTCTAAACACAGTCGTCTAAAATTTTTATCTGAACTGCTATATGCGATCTCTTTTAACTTTGAAAGGGTAAAGATTTCTGGCAGGTTATTGATGATATTTTCATCATTTCTCGCCACTTTTTTATTTGCTTTGTAGATATAATTTTTGAAATCCCACAACTCAATATTGTAATTGTCATCAAAAATTCCACCTCTCATTATATTAAATAATGTGTTGGAAAAATGGCGACTATCACGATAACTATCCGATGTTACTTGGATAGCATCAGAAGCTGCATTAAGCTCAATAAGACGTTGTGTACTTCTTTCTATTTTATAATTAACTTTTTCAGCTAAATCTTTTTCTGTTTTAATTCTATGAATTAATTCTGCAATTTGAGAGTGATTTTGATTCAGATTTGCAATGAACATCCATTCCCGCTCTGAATTTGGGGCTAAAGAAATTTCAGTATTTATAAAATAGGCACCTCTCTCAGCCTTGACATCAGTCTCTTGCGCTATGGATTGTTTCTTTCTAAAATTGTTTAATTGAAGTGATGATAAAAGATACTTTGGATTATCGAGGCCTAAAGACCAAACCACATTAGCTTTTAATGCTTCGCTTGGTTCTGCTTTATCAACAATAATAGCACTCAAAGCAAAAATCCCTAAACCAGTTGCTGGCTCAAGTTCGGTGCGTTTGTAGGCGTCAACTAAATTACTACTGTTGGTTTGGGTGTAGCTTTCTACACCATATGGCAAAACATTTTGTATGCCGTCTAAGACAGAAACTCTGGTATTAATACTTCCATTGTTTATCAACTTTGATTTTTTGATAAATCCGAATGTATTACTCGAATTCCATTGGTATTGAAAAGTTAAATCTAAATCGTGATTGATTTCTTCAAAGACAATCTTATTACCATAGACATTTTTGTACAAATTTCTTGATACTTCAAAACGACCTTCAAATCTATCTGAGAAAGGTTCCCAAACATGGATTATTCCATCTTTTTCTACCTGAAATATGGATTTACTTCCTGTGTTGTCAAAATTTTCAGTGATCTTATCGTCGGTGTAATATGGAAACAATGCAAATTCTGAGTTTTTACGACCAGCCGTCAATCCACCATTACTTGAGATAAACATCCAATGGTCAGAAAAACTTACAATGCTCATTAAAAATGGACGTATTTGGTCACTATTAGAGATTTTGAAATAATTTTCCTTAACTATAGCAATTGTTTCAAGCTCTACACCATCCGTAAAATTAAATATTCTCTCTTTTTCTGCTAAAACAGTTTTGGTCATTGTAGTTATATTTATGAAATAAAATAGATTTAAAATACGGCCTTAGATTAGCTAAGGCCGTATTTTATTGATTATAAATTTACTTTATAGTTATTGGGCAGTAATAGAAACATTATCAATATTGATTGTGCCAGAACAAGGTGGACCACCACAAACAAGTTCAAATAACAAAGAAAGTCCACCGTCTACGTTTCCGCCTGTTGTAAAGGTATATGTTCTAGATGTCCAACTTGTTGACACATTTGTATCTCCTGTAACAAGAATATGTTGAGTCGCTGGAAGACCAGATCCATCAGCAGGTTCAGAAAATGTAAATGCTTGAAAAGCTGCACCATCTAGTTGGTTATTAGCATCGGATTTTATATCAAAATTAAGTATATAGTTAGTATTGGGTAATATCGAACCTACTCCAAATCTTTCTTGCTTTAATCCAGGATTTCCAAAAGGAGCTGTCTCAATTTGACCAGAGTTATTGCCACCTCCATTACTTACTGTTGTAGATATTGTTGTTGTACCACCATTGCCAGTATTACTGTCAAATAGTAACCAACATCCAGTATTAGACTCAAAATCTCCGTCTGCAATAAAATCGCCCGCTGGAGGTGCTGGGCACGATCCGCCACCACCTCCACCGCCGCCAGGTGTGCCATAAACCATTAAATCATCGAAGTAGTAGGTGCTACCATCTGCAACATTAAAATTAAAGAAAATAACAATCTTGTTGAATTGAGGAGTAGCAGTAGCTGGAAAATCATACGTTAATTCTGTCCATGTATTTGCAACTCCTGTATTTTGTAGTATCTCAACAAAATTTCCAGGGCTACCTATTTCTTCCAATTTTAAAAGGACAGGCGTATTAGCTATTGGTGACCAAACTTTCATCTTCATACCTTCAGATGAATTAAAGTCTAATTTATTTGATAAATCGATTTGAACATTATCAAACGGAGAGTTATTAAATCTCTGTACTTGACCAACTCTACAAGATGTATTCGCTCCTGTGGCATCTGGGTTATCTATATAGGAAAAAGCTACATTGTCGTCAATTACTGCTGGTGAATCTGTTTGGAATGAAATATTTAAATCAGCAGCAGCAATAGATTCAGACGTTTCTGCAATACATGGAGGACCAGTACTTACAGATACTTGTTCTATGTCATCAACATAAAAAGTACCTGCATTTATTTGATTAAAGGCTACAAATAAAACCATGTCATTGTAAGAGCCATTAGAGTTTAGAGTAAATGTTAACTCTTCCCAACCAGTACCTGTGTGCATTTGTGAATTTTCGACATCAGCTTCTGTACCATCCTCAAATTTTAAGAGAATAGGTAATGCTTGGTTTGAAAATAATTTAAGTCTAATCCCTTTATCAGTTGAAAAGTCAACAGGAACATCAAAATTAAAAAATGCATTTTCGAAATTATCACCTGCATTAGTAATCTCTCCGACCATAGAAGCAACGTCGTTAATACCCGATAATTCAGGATTATCTATAACTGTAAAGTTTACATTACCTACAATTGCAGTTGCATAATCTATTGTTTCACAATCGAAATCTATTGGCAATTCTAAATCTGTATCTGTACATGGTATATCACTGGTATTGATTTGTGTAATCTCATCTATATAAAATGTCCCTGCAGTTGTGCCTGGACCATCAACGAAAAATGTTATCGTTGAATAGTTTGCAGCTGAATCGAATGTGAAATATATTTCTTCCCATCCAGTACCCAAGTGACTAGCAATTACTTCGACGTCTCCGGCAGTTCCATTTTCTAATTTTAAAAGAATATTAACTGGTGTGGTAGACCAAAATAATGCCTTTACTGTTTTATCAGTTGATAAATCTAAAGGTTGACCTAACTCGAAGAAGAATCCTTCAAAAGCCGCGCCAATGTTTACAATTTCCCCAACATTTGAAACCGTTGGATTTGCACCTGTAGCATCTGGATTTTCAACTATTTGAAATGAAGTACCATTAAATACAGTTGCATCATAGTTTACTAATGGGTTGTCAAAAGTAATAGGTATGGCTATTTCTTCAGGTATAGCTATTGTAAAGGTATCTTCAAAAGTATCAGAAGCTCCTGCAACATTTGTTGCAGTTAATACAACAGTATATATCCCAGACGGGTATGTTCTTATTGGATTTATTAGTGTTGAATTTGGACCGTAAGCTAGATCCCATTCATATGAATCGGCATTTGTAGATGTATTTATGAACGAAACCGTTCCTGTATCTTGGTTTATAGTATATGTGAAACCAGCAGTTAATTCTGGCAATACAACATCCTCTTCATCGCACCCTAATAAAACAAACGTAAAGGCAAATATGATAATACTTTTTAATCCTCTTATAATATTCTTCATGGCATTTAGATTATTTTTAACTTATAATTATTGTTGGTATACTTTTACGTAATCGATTAACATAGTTTGTGGAAATAATGTTTCAGAATTTGGATTTCCTACAAAATCTCCACCAACAGCTAAATTGATGATAATGTAAAATGACCTATCATTAAAAACCCATTCTCCTGTTACGTCCTCTGGTGTTATTTGATTGTAAAGCGCATCGTCCACATAAAAGTTGATGTAATCTGGACCCCATTCAATACCATAGACATGAAATTCTGTATCGACTCTTGAGTTTTCGAAAGTGTATTCTTTAAAAATTGAATTACCGGCTGAATATCCAGGTCCATGAACAGCACCACTAATCTTTGTTGGTTCTTGTCCTCTATTTTCCATTACATCAATTTCACCTATTTGAGGCCAAATAGATCCATCGCTATCGTCGCCTAATAACCAAAATGCTGGCCACATACCTTGCCCATAAGGCAACCGAATACGAGCTTCAAAGCGTCCATATTGCTGTTGTAGCTTTCCTTTGGTCTGCAGTCTAGCAGATGTATAGCCATATCCATTAAATGCCTCTTGTTGTGCTGTAATTAATAAAAATCCATTTTCTACTGTGGCATTATCTGGCCTATCTGTATAATACTGTAACTCATTATTTCCCCATCCTGGAATTCCTTGAGCAGTTCCATCTCCAATTTCAAAATTCCAGACATTTGGATCTATATAACCATCGGTGTCAAAATTATCTTCTAATACTAAATTATCGAATGTTGAAACTGTCTGTGTCTCGTCGGTGTTACAACTATACATTAATGATATATAAACATAAATAATTATAACTTTAAAGTCTTTGATTCTAATGTTGTTATTTATCATGTTTTTTTTGTTTAATTGTTAGCATTAGTAAAAATATATATTATCTAAGTAGAAATTTGACAATGAAGAACCGTTAACGTTTTCATAAATCAACAACCCAATACTATCTTTATTAGGTAGGGTTATTGGAATCTCCAAAGTGCTCCATGTATCTGCTATAAAATCAGAACTATTAAAAAATACTTGTTGTCTTCCGTTTTCAACACCGTCTTCGTCAAAATTTATTATTGATATTAAGAAATCAAGATCTGATGGTATTTCCCCAGGAATTAACATATTAATATGCAAATTAGAGTTTTCTGTTATGTCAATAGTAGGATCTCGAAACTGATTGCCAACAAAATTAAAATTTGTGTAGTTTAAAATATTATCGCCGTTAATTTCAAAATCGTCCGATAAAGTTGTCTGATAAGGCTGCCAATATCCATTGTAAAACTCAACCGGAACATCATCGTAAACGTCAGAAAAAATAGATATTACATCAGTTGGGTCTCTTGTTGGTGTTGGAGCAAAAACAAATTCACCCACGACCTCAATGGTTACAGACCCTGTTGCCTGAACACCGGCCATGGTAGCTGTTATTACAGATGTACCGCTAGATAACATTTGAATTGTTCCAGAATCTCTAATTTCTACAATACTGGGTTCTGAAGAAGACCAATCAAAATAACTTGGTGACGCACTGACTGTTTGATCGCTACCTGAAGGCAAATTAAATATGACACTAGGTGTATCTAACATACCAGAACTACCCAAAAAAGCCTGAGAGATAGGATCCTCACCGTTATATATTTGAGGTCGTGGATTTCCTAAAGTACCTAAATTCTCAAACTTTAAATCATCGATCCAAAACGTATATCCAAACCCCCCGGTTTCTTGAGTTCCAGCAGAATACCAAAACAGACCTCGCTCATCAAAAAGTTTTGATGCGTCAGGTATTGGGATAATATATTTTGTCCAACTTGTCCCAAAACTTGTGTTTGAAATGGCTGCTTGATATTTATCTTCAATAAAATCTAGACCAAAGCCAAGTTCTCCTATATTAACACCTCGAGAAGCTTTACCCCAAAATGTAAGAGCATTATATCCACTCAAATCACGTCCTTGACCTTCAACTCTGAAAATTGCACCAGCGTAATTTCCTTCAGGATCATTTGCGTTTGGAACATCTATTCTCATTGATGCTGAACTCTGGTAACCTTCGTTATTATCTACAGACCATGCTGTTGGTTTTGAACCTAAAAAAGGAAAATAAAAATCTGATCCAAGTTCTACTGGAGCATCGGTGAAAATTTCTCCTGTATTAGAGTTAGTTGCAAATACTACATCTTCTGATAAGTCTCTCTCACAACTCACAACGACTGTAGAAATCGCCACTAATAAGAGTATAAGCTTTGTAAAATTAAAGTTTTTGTTTTTCATTTTTAAATTTTTATAATTTATTTACCAATGTTAATATGCACATAAGTTCTTATTTCCCATTCTTGTCCATCATCAAATCCTACCGTACTTAATGGTGGTACGGGTGGAAAGGTATTAACTGGAACAGCCGTTGGTGCGTATCTTGGAGAGAATTCATTTAAAGATCTCCAAGTCCCTCTTATTCCGATCCGCGTGCTTGGTAAAATAAACCAATCAGGTTTTCCAATACTTGTCGATACGTCAAGCATTAGCTGCATTGGGAATGTTAAGTTAAAATCTCTATGATAATCAAATGGACCCCAGTCATTTACTTTGACATGAGCTTGAGCCATTACTTTCTTGTAAATAGCTCTGACATCACCGCCAAAACGTTTTATTAATCGATTTGAATCTCCATTTGCTTGCCCATTACCGTAATAGAAGTTTCCTATAATTCCTAACTCCGGTGATAGTTTTGAAACCATTCTTGAGTTGATTTCCCACAAGTCCTCAGCAGGAACAGATTGAGGGAATGCAAAAAATTGTCGATTAGCTAAGAAACCAATATGAGCATCCATAGTAGTTGGCAAATGACGGTACACAAATCCTAAATTCATGGCGAACTTAGCATCTTCTGCTCTGTCATTATCCCACTCGTACAACCATGTTCCAGGTGTTGGATCATAGGTTAAAAGTATCTCACCAGCTGTCGTCTCTCTATTCCAACGTACAGCAAAAGGATCGTCAATTACATTTCTTAATCGCCCAGGACCAGTAACGTCATTTGGAATTGGATCTACTAATGGTTTTTGATATAGGAAATTCGGAGCAATCTGAAAATTACCTAAAGAATACGTAAATCCTGAAAGTACATTCACTTGGTTCCCGCTACCAGTATCTTTCAGCTTCCATCCTGTAAATGTTTGTGTTTGATCTGTTCCGCCATTGGCAACTAAACCTTGATAAGCTGCTTGCCCATACCAGTTAAAACGTCCGCCTTGGTATGTTAATTTTACTTTTCCACCCCAATTATCGCTTGATTGTACTTTGTCTTGGTATACAACATAATTACCTGATGTACCTCTCACATCTTGATAGGTGCTTCCATTTAATGGACTACCTGACCATATACCACCCAGCATAACATTGAATTTACCAAAATCTTTTTCTATTGCTAATGTAGCACGTTCAGTAGGCCAAGGAGGAATAACACCACTTCGTAACTGATTTTGATCTAATACACGTCGACCGTTAGAATCGAATTCTAAATCTGTTTCGAAATCTCTGTGGTAGATACCTGTGATATCAAAACCTTTTATCTTTTTACTGTATTTGAAAAGCATTGTTGGATTTCCGCCCCACCAAAGTTGAGGTCCTACAGCTGCTTTTAATCCTTCTAATTTTCCTTTGGCATCAACTTCAAAACCTAAAAATTCCCCGCCATAAATATCTAAGTTAGGACCATAATTGGCTTCTGGATAAAGATTAAAGAAATCACCTTCGTAAGCCCAATGGTAATGACCTGTTCTATAAAATCCTCTTAAATCAAAATCTTTTGCATTCCACTCAAACTCTGCTCTGTAAACTGACAACCTATTATTATCATTGAGAACGACATCCTGACCAGTATTGTCTTGAACAGTAATTGGACGTGCTCTATTTTCGTAGAAAATTTCATCAATTGGATTCTCAGCAACACGACCTACAATATTGAACTCGACATTAGCACGCATGTTTGGTGCTGGTCGTCCTTCGATACCCACAAAATAAGATTGCATATGGTCAAAACCTAATTGATTAGGATACTGATTAGGATTATTCGCATCGGGATTGTCTGGTGTTGTTATTAGACTACCACCAGTACTAAATGTCGTGAA
This sequence comes from Winogradskyella sp., assembly GCA_965659975.1. Classification (GTDB taxonomy): domain Bacteria; phylum Bacteroidota; class Bacteroidia; order Flavobacteriales; family Flavobacteriaceae; genus Winogradskyella. The sequence goes on from CBFHYD010000048.1 coordinate 15,759, forward strand.
TTGAGCTGCTAATCTACTAATACTCAGTTTTTCAGAATCACCTCCACCAAGCGCCGCTTTGTCTCCTCGAGCACGAAGAACAGCATCCATAAGGTTTATATTCTTAAAATAATTTTGAACAAAATCTCGAGTCATACCTTCTGCATAAGGGTCTAATTGATGTGCTTCTTTGAGCGCATAGTATGCAGCTCTTGGGTATAATGTGTATAATCCTCTTTCATTTGTTCGCCCTTTGGCACATATACCAAACCATTCTTCATTCATGTTATTATCTCCAGGTTCGCCGATATCGTGTGGGTATCCGCCATTGGACCAAGAGGCATTGTTATCATGCACATCTAAATTTTTAGTTTGTCCGTATTTCCACCAGCCATCACTAAATTGAAATGTAAATCCTCCAAGAGAATTTCCTGTTTTTCCCAGGCCTGCTGCATTTTCATATATTTCTTTCCAGTTACCGACCATGTAATACGCTTGTGCTTTTTGATCTTCTTGATTGGTTAGGGCATTAAATGCATCAGCTCCAAATTCAGTAAATAATATAGGTTTACCATATTCTTTCTTTACGCGATCAAAAGCATCTGTAAATGAAACTCCTCTATACATGTTTGTTCCATAAATATCTACATCTGGGCATTCATCAGCTACAATATCTAAAAATAATAAGTCTCCATTGCATATCGCTATTGGCGGGGCATTATTAACAGATTTCATTATTTTAGCCGCTTCATTCATTAATTTATACATCGGTCTTCCACGGTTTTCACCTACAGCTCTTCTTTGATCGTCTTCATCTGGAAAATCTTCAGTTTCTGCTCCAGCCCAAAATAAACCGTAGTTGTTTTCATTACCTAATAAATACATTAAAAGTCCTGGTGTTCCGTTATAGTCTTCGGCTAATTTGGTAATTTCAGCCAATAGTAAGTCTTTTGTTTTCTTGTCATCATACTTTGTAACTGGTACCCATGCGCCATCTATGGTCAAACCATACCTGCCAAATGAGTGATTCAGCATAGTATAAATGCCATAGTTTTCGTATATATATTGAATCCATTTTGGTTGTATACCAGTGTATTGTCTAATTGTATTTACTCCCATATTCTTGAGGAGTCCCATTTCTGCATCTAAAGCTGCTTTAATAAAATCATCTGATTGTTTCCACAAACTGTAATTATAATTAGTGCCTATTGGGACGTAACCCCAATTCATTCCGTTAATAAAAAATTCTTTACCGTCGACCATCAGTCGCTGTCCTTTGTCATCATTGAGAACAGTTACGTTCTCTCCTTGAGAAAATCCCAAAAGTGAAAAGACAATTGAAAATACTATCAGACTTATTTTCTTCATTCTGTTGATTTGATTATTAGATTTTAGTTGAAAAATATGATGGTTGACTCAAGTTATGCCAACCATCAATTGTTAAATCCTTAAAATTAGACTTAA
>CBFHYD010000049.1:0-17094 GCA_965659975.1 Winogradskyella sp.
AAATATTGAATTGCTTGGTCATACTTGTTCATATTTAAGTATGCCATACCTGCATAATAATTAGCTAAGTTTCCTGCTGGAGTATTTGAGTATTCTTTGGCTATATCCAACATACCGTATTTACCTTCACCACCTTCAAGTGCCAATGTAAATAATGAATCTTTTTCTGTAGAATTTAAAGCCTCGTCAAAATAGCCTTGTGCAAGAGCCATCTCATTCATAGCTTCTTCTGCGTTCGGCTCAGCTATAAACCTATCATAACCCATTTTACCTAAGATAACTAAAGCCACTAAACCTACGATTATAAAAATATAGTTTTGGTTCTTTATTACCCATTCCTCGGTACGAGAAGCCGACTCGTCTAAGGTATTAAATACCTCAGCCGTTGTTGATCCTTCTTCAACTATCTCTTCCTTTTCTTTTTTCGTTTTTGGTTTATAACCTCTCTTCTTGTAACTAGCCATTATTTCTAATTTATGCGAAGGCAAAAATATAATTTTTATTGGGAAATAAAAGCGTATTTATTTGTTATTTTTCGATAATTTCGCTGTCCGTAGTTTAATATTAAATGCGTTTAAAATAAGACTTTTAGCACTCATTTTATGATTCTAAACAAACTCTCAATAGTAAATTATAAGAATTTTGAAAGCAAAGCTTTCGAATTCGATACTAAGATTAATTGTTTTGTTGGATCTAATGGTATTGGTAAAACAAATGTCTTAGACGCTATATATCATTTATCATTCGGAAAAAGCTACTTTAATCCTATTGCCTCACAAAACATAAAACATGGCGAAGATTTCTTCGTTGTCGATGGGAATTTCCATAGAAATGAACGCGATGAAAAAGTCATTATTTCTTTAAAGAAAGGTCAAAAAAAAGTTATAAAAAGAAATGGTAAAGCCTATGATAAATTTAGTGATCATATTGGCTTTATTCCATTGGTAATCATCTCTCCAGCAGATCGTGACCTTATTATTGAAGGCAGTGGTGTAAGACGCAAATTTATGGATAGTGTTATTTCTCAAAGTGATAAAACCTATCTAACAGATTTAATCAACTACAACAAAGTCCTATCTCAACGCAATGCATTATTAAAATATTTTACACTTAACAACACTTATAATCCGGACACATTACAGGTTTATAATGAACAACTAATTGTTTATGGACAACCTATTTTTGACAAACGTAAGAGCTTTTTAGAAGCCTTTATCCCAATATTTAAGGAGCGCTATAGTACCATTAGCAACAGTAATGAAGTCGTGGAACTCACTTACAAAAGTGACTTATTTAACAATAACTTTGAGACACTTTTCGGCGAAAGTGTAGCAAAAGACCGTGCGATACAATATACAAGTGTTGGTATTCACAAAGACGACCTATTGTTTAGAATTGGTGACTATCCAATCAAAAAATTCGGAAGCCAAGGACAGCAAAAATCCTTTTTAATTGCATTAAAATTGGCACAGTTCGACTTTATCAAGGCACAAAGCGGTGTGCATCCTATCTTACTATTAGATGATATTTTTGATAAGTTAGATGAAAACCGTGTGTCGCAAATCATTGGCATGGTAGATAATGATAACTTTGGACAAATTTTTATAAGTGACACTCATCCTGAACGTACGGAGAACGTTGTCAAACAAATTCATCAATCTTATAAAATTTTTAAGTTATGAAGAAGTTTCTAATTCTATTGTTGGCCATTTCTATATTGTCTTGTTCTAAAAACCCTGAAGAACATCTAGAATTTATTGATGGTTATTGGGAAATAGAAAAAGTGATTTTCACGAATGGAGATGTAAAGGCCTATAAATACAATGAGACTATCGATTACATAAAAATTAATGACAGCCTTAAAGGGTTTAGAAAAAAGTTGAAGCCAGGATTAAATTCAAAATATATCACTTCACAAGATGTTGAAGGTATTACCGTAAAAATTGAAAATGACAGCCTAAATCTGTACTATAAAACACCATATGCCAATTGGAAAGAAACAGTTTTAGAAGCTAATGAAAACAGTCTCAAAGTACTGAATGACAGGGAAACCATATATCTTTACAAACGCTACAAACCAATTGAATTGGATATCGAATAATTTTAGCCATGAAACGTAACAACGACAACCAATCTATTCAGGATATTCTAAAAGCCTTTGTTTCCGAAAACAATTTGGAAAAAGGATTGGATAAGGTAAATGTTAGCGAAGCTTGGGCAAAGCTTATGGGCAATGGCGTTAACAACTACACAACTGGTATAGAATTGAAACATGAAACACTTTATGTGCAGCTAAGTTCCAGTGTTTTAAGAGAAGAATTGAGCTATGGTAAAGAAAAAATAATTTCGATTCTTAATGAATCCCTTGGAAAAGAAGTTGTCAAAAAAATTGTTCTTCGCTAAACCAAAACATTAAAAATTTCATAACGACAGTAATGCTTTTATCAATTCAAGCTATTTTTAACTAAAAAATAGTTATGAAGATATTCTTCGCCTTAATACTTGTTATTATGTCTACACCAACAGTGCTTTTCAATTTCGATACGCAAAGTAATATAAGAAACTGGCGCATTGTAGACGACGTTGTTATGGGTGGACGCTCCAATGGTGAGTTTTCAGTAAACAAAGATGGTCACGGCGAGTTTAGTGGCTTCGTCTCATTAGAAAATAATGGTGGCTTTTCTTCAGTGCGTTACAATTTTGATACTGTAGATTCTTCTGAATTTTCATCATTTCAAATACGATTGAAAGGTGATGGAAACAACTACCAATTTAGAGTTAAGGACAACTATAATCAGAGATACTCCTTCATTTATGAATTCAAAACTATTGGTGAGTGGCAAATTGTAGAAATTCCTTTCAATAAGATGAAACCTTCCTTTAGAGGTTACGAATTGGATTTACCAAACTATTCAGGTGAGCAGATGGAACAAATTGCCTTCTTAATCGGCAATAAAAAAGAGCAAAAATTTAAGTTGCTCTTAGATAAGATTACCCTAAAATAAAAAGCAATAAAAACTATTGCCTAATCCAATAGGACTTAGTATTTTAGTTGTATGACTGAGGCAGCTATAGAACAAGAAAATGCAGCAATAGCAAAGGCTTACAAGGAGTTACTTAAAGTGAGCTATCAAACATTATCGCGCGAGGATAAGAATCTAATCCGTAGCGCATTTGATGTAGCCGTAGATGCCCACAAAGGTCAAAGACGAAAATCTGGAGAGGCTTATATTTTTCACCCAATTGCGGTCGCCAAAATCGTGGCTCAAGAGATTGGATTAGATGCTACCAGTATAGCAGCCGCATTACTCCATGATGTGGTTGAGGACAATCCAAATTATACCATTGCTGATATGGAACGCTTGTTTGGTGAAACAGTGGCGCGAATCATCGATGGCCTTACTAAAATTTCCATTCTTAATAAAGAAGACATGGATGTTTCCATGCAGGCAGAGAATTTTAGAAAAATGCTTCTTACGCTTAATGAAGATGTAAGAGTAATAATCATCAAGATTGCTGACCGTTTGCATAATATGCAGACCATGGACAGCATGAGAAGTGATAAACAAGTGAAAATTGCTTCAGAGACGCTTTATATCTATGCACCATTAGCGCATAGAATTGGCCTCTATAATATTAAGACAGAGCTTGAAGATTTGGGTCTTAAATACACACAACCCGAAGTATATAATGACATTTTAGAAAAGATTCAAGAAAGTAAAGAAGAGCAAGATGCCTACATAAAGGATTTTTCAAAAGTTATTAAAGATTCATTGGATAAAGAAGGTCTTAAATACGAAATTAAGGGACGACCAAAATCCATCTTCAGTATTCGAAGAAAGATGGTGAAGCAAGGTGTCTCTTTCGATGAAGTTTATGATAAGTTCGCAGTGCGAATTATATACAAATCCGATACGGCCAATGAGAAATTCTTGGCTTGGAAAATTTACAGTATTGTTACAGACCACTTCACGCCTAACCCAATACGATTACGCGATTGGATATCGTCTCCAAAATCAACAGGTTACGAAGCTTTACACATCACTGTAGTCGGACCAAAAAGTCGTTGGGTTGAAGTTCAAATTCGTAGTGAACGGATGAATGAAATAGCCGAAAAAGGTTATGCGGCGCACTACAAATACAAAAACGAAGAAGAGAAGGAAGATAGTCTCGATTTATGGATAAATCGACTTCAAGAGACTTTAGAAAATAACGAGGCTAACGCTGTTGATTTTGTGGAGCAGTTTAAGCTCAATTTATATTCCAAAGAAATATTTGTCTTCTCACCAAAAGGCGATCTCAAATCACTACCTAAAGGCGCAACACCATTAGATTTTGCATTCAGTATTCATACCGAAGTTGGCATGAAAACAAGAGGTGCTAAAGTCAATGGAAAACTTGTGCCATTGAGTTACGAGCTTACCAGTGGTGATCGTGTAGAGATATTAACATCAGAAAATAGTAAACCCAACTCAAATTGGTTGGATTATGCCACTACAGCACGTGCGAGAAGCAAAATTAAATCGGCATTAAATGCTGACAAGAAAGAAATAGCAGAAGAAGGAAAAGAAATATTACGTCGTAAGCTAAAACAATTAAAGGTTACTCTTAACGAGAAATCTGTAAATGAGCTAGTTAATTATTTCAAATTAAGCACTTCTCTGGATTTGTTTTACCGTGTTGGGAATGGAAATATAGATAACACAATGCTCAAAAATTTTGCGAATAGCAGAAGTAATGCACTTGTTAGCTATATTAAGAATAAGATAAGAAGGCCAGAAAGCCCTAAGGATATCGACAAAGAGGAAATCACATCCAAATATGACATGTTGGTATTTGGTAAAGAGGAAGAACGATTAGGCTATACATTAGCCAAATGCTGTAATCCTATTCCTGGTGATCAAGTATTTGGGTTTTTAACCATTAACGATGGTATTAAGGTTCATAAAAAAACCTGTCCAAACGCCGTAAGTTTGCAGTCCAATTACGCCTATCGTATTATGCAGGCCAAATGGATTGATTCTTCGCAACAAGAATACACATCACAAATTATACTTTCTGGAGTTGACGATTTAGGATTGGTAAATGATGTTACTAAAATAATTTCTGCAAATATGCATGTTAATATGAAAAGTTTGAATTTTTCCAGTGATGACGGCATATTTAAAGGGAAAATTACTGTAGTAGTTAAGAACAAAACAATGCTTAAAAAACTTATTGATAACTTGAAAAAAATTAAAGGCATTGACAAGGTATCAAGAGTATAATTTTAACTAAATTGCGAGCTGTTATGGAAGCAAACACTCAAGAGAGCAATCAGGAAATAGTAAAACGTGTTTTTACGGCGTATTTAGAAGAAAAAGGCCACAGAAAAACCCCTGAACGCTATGCTATACTTCAAGAAATATATGATAGTGAAGAACATTTTGATATAGAGTCACTCTACATTAAAATGAAAAATAAAAACTATCGTGTAAGTCGTGCTACGCTTTATAATACCATCGAATTATTATTAGAATGTTCTTTGGTGCGCAAACATCAGTTTGGACAAAACCAAGCGAACTATGAGAAGTCGTATTTCGATAAGCAACACGACCACGTCATTCTTACAGATACTGGCGAGGTTATTGAGTTTTGTGACCCGCGAATTCAATCCATCAAAAAAACAATCGAAGAAGTTTTTGATATAGAAATTAATAATCATTCTCTTTACTTCTACGGAAACCGAAAAAACAATACAAATAACTAATTTTTTATAATGGCAGTAGATTTACTACTTGGTTTACAATGGGGCGATGAAGGCAAAGGTAAAATTGTCGATGTACTTACCTCCAAATACGATATTATTGCACGATTTCAAGGTGGCCCAAATGCTGGACACACTTTGGTTTTTAACGGTATGAAACATGTACTTCATACAATACCATCTGGTATATTTCATGACAATACAGTAAACTTAGTTGGTAACGGTGTTGTTATAGATCCTGTTATTTTCAAAAAAGAGTTAGACAAACTGAATGAACAAAATGTAGATTATAAAAGTTCATTATTAATATCTCGTAAAGCACATATTATTTTACCAACACATCGCCTGTTGGATGCCGCAAGTGAAACTGCAAAAGGAAAGGCTAAGATTGGTTCTACATTAAAAGGAATAGGACCAACTTACATGGATAAAACAGGTAGAAACGGTATCCGTGTTGGTGATATAGAATTAGCTGGTTGGAAAAAGAAATATCGATCATTAGCCAATAAGCATCAGGCGATGATCGACTTCTATAATGTTGACATACAATACGATTTAGACGAATTGGAAGCTGAATTTTTCGATGCCGTAGAAACGTTGAAAGCTTTGACTTTTATCGATTCTGAAGAATACCTACACCAAGCACAAGCGCAAGAAAAATCTATTTTGGCAGAAGGTGCTCAAGGAAGTTTATTAGATATCGATTTTGGAACCTATCCATTTGTAACCTCATCTAATACAACAGCAGCTGGTGCTTGTACTGGTTTAGGTGTTGCACCGAATAGTATTGGTAAAGTATATGGAATCTTCAAAGCTTACACAACCCGTGTTGGTTCAGGACCTTTCCCTACAGAATTGTTTGATGAAGCTGGTGAAACTATGGGACGTGTTGGTCATGAGTTTGGAGCAACAACAGGTCGTCCAAGACGTTGTGGATGGTTGGATTTGGTGGCATTGCGTTATGCTTGCCAAGTGAATGGTGTTACAGAGTTAATCATGATGAAAGGTGATGTACTTTCTGGTTTTGATACTTTAAAGGTTTGTACGGCTTACAATTATAAAGGTGAAACCATCACACATCTTCCATATAATATTGAAGAAGAAAACGTTTCTCCAATTTACACGGAACTAAAAGGTTGGAGTGCAGATTTAACTGGTATGACAGAAGCATCACAGCTTCCTGAAGCGCTCAACGATTATGTTGGTTTCTTAGAAAAGGAACTTAATATTCCAATAACCGTAGTTTCTGTAGGTCCAGATCGTAAGCAGACGATTCATCGAGTTTAGTTTCTTGACTTAAGTTTTTTGGCTGTTAAAAAAACTGTTAATTGATATTAAAGTAAAAAGTAGTGGGTTTATAGTCAATAAAATAAAAGTTTGAAATTTCTTAAAGTCATATTCACTGTTTTATGTTGTGTATGTATAACACAAGGTTTTTCTCAAAAAAAAGAAAAGCTTCAAATAGTCTATGCCGGTAAAGGAACAACAGAAAAAAGTCCTGATAGTGAAACTGTCACTACATTCCTTAGGGATAATCAACAGCAAGTCCATTTTATTCATGATGGTATAAACCTGTATTGCGATAAAGCAGTACTTTATCGTGAGCAAGATTTTGTAGAGGCTTTTGGTAACGTAAATATGGTACAAGGTGATACCATTACCATGACCGCAAAATATGTAGAATATAGTGGCAAAACAGAAATTGCTTTTGCTCGTGGAGATGTTATACTTAAAGAACCACAATCTACGCTTACAACCAACAAATTACATTTTGATCGCGTTAAGCAACAAGCTTTTTACAATACCAACGGAAAAGTAGTTAGAGATTCTTCAGGCACTATAACCAGTAGAGTTGGTAACTACTACATGAATACCAAAAAATACCAATTTATTGATAGCGTAGTATTAGTCAATCCTGAATATACGCTAAAAACAAAACGACTCGATTTCTTTAATGATTCTGGGCATTCGTATATTTTTGGACCATCAACAATCACAGGCGAAGGGAACGATATTTACTGCGAACGTGGTTTCTACGATACCGAAGAAGATTTCGGTCATTTTCAACGAAATGCGACTATTAATTATGACGATCGTGAAGTCAAAGGTGATAGTATCTATTTTGATAGGAAAACCCATTTTGCCTCAGCCACTAACAATATTAGAATTACCGACACTATAAATAACACTATCATTAAAGGACATTATGCCGAAGTATGGAAATATCAAGATTCGGTTTTTATTACCAAACGCGCTTTGGCCATAACGGTTCAAGAAAATGACTCCATCTATATGCATAGTGACACTTTGATGCTCACTGGTCCTGAGGAACACCGTATAACACGTGCCTACTATAATGCAAAGATTTATAAAAGCGATTTGGCCGGTAAAGCCGATTCTATTCATGCCGATCATAAAACAGGTTTGACACAGTTAATAAACTTGTCACGTTTTGGCTCTAAGGATCCTTTTGCCATAAAGCGAAAACCTGTATTATGGAATATAGACAACCAAATGTCTGGAGACACCATTCATCTTATTTCTGATGTGGTCAAAGAAGAATTAGATTCCCTAAAAATGTTCAATAATGCATTTTTAGTCAGTAAAGACACGATAAGTAAAGAGGCGTTCAATCAAACCAAAGGGAAAGTACTTTATGGTTTATTTAGAGATAATAAACTCTATAATGTCGACATCATTAAAAATGCTGAAGTAATTTATTATTCCAGAAACGATGAAGGTGAATTGATTGGTATTAATAAATCCAAATCAGGTAGTATCAATATTCAGATTTCCGATAATAACGTCGACCAAATTGATTTAATAAATCGGGTTGATGGTGATTTGAGTCCAGAGTCTATGTTCCCCAAGAATGCAAACCGTTTAAGAGGATTTGATTGGCGTGGTGATGAACGACCGAACAGCATTGAAGATTTATTTTCAGATGATCCACCGTTAGACTTGCCTAATATAAAAGGCTTAGACGATTATGTCCCACCTGAGGACTTTTTTGACGAGGAAGTTTTGGAACGTGTAGAAGCGGCAAAACCAAAGAATCCAAACATAAAAAATAAGGCCGCACGTAATTTACCCGAACCTAAAAAAGAAAAGGAACAAGTAAATTCAGTTTCCAACAAGAAGTCATCCGATAATTAAAACATGAAAGACGACTTTTTTAAATATCAGGCACAAACCACACCACATCCATTGGCTATGGAGATTAGCCATGCTGAAGGTAGTTACATATATGACTCAGAAGGAAATGCACATCTTGATTTCGTTGCTGGTGTGTCTGCATCACCATTAGGACATCGGCATCCTAAAGTCGTTAATGCCATAAAAGAACAACTCGATAGTTATCTACATGTGATGGTATATGGCGAGTACATCCAAAAACCAGCAGTAGAGCTCACAAAACTTTTAACAGAACACTTACCTGATGAATTAGATACGACCTATTTAGTAAACTCAGGTACCGAAGCTATTGAAGGCAGTATAAAGTTAGCCAGAAGATATACGGGAAGATCAGAAATTATAGCCGCGAAAAACGCCTATCATGGAAATACCTTGGGTTCATTAAGTCTAATGGATTATGATGAGCGTAAGCAACCGTTCTTGCCATTAGTTCCTGACATAAAACATATTGCATTTAACTGTGAATATTGTTTAAATCAAATTACTAACAAAACTGCAGCTGTAATTTTAGAGACAATTCAAGGAGGCGCCGGATTTATAGTACCACAAAATGACTATCTAAAGAAAGTAAAATCACGTTGTGACTTAGTTGGTGCTTTATTGATTTTGGACGAAATACAACCTGGCTTGGGGCGTACTGGAAAGTTATTTGGTTTTCAGAACTATGATTGTACTCCAGATATATTGGTCACAGGAAAAGGTCTTGGCGGCGGAATGCCAATTGGTGCTTTTACAGCTTCTAAAAAAATGATGGATTCTCTAATGGATAACCCAAAACTTGGACACATTACCACTTTCGGAGGTCATCCAGTCATTGCTGCTGGAGCATTAGCTACGCTTAAAGAGATCACCACATCTGATTTGATGGCACAAACTTTAGAAAAAGAAAAAATATTTAGAGAAGAACTTCAACATCCAAAAATTAGAGAAATTCGGGGACGCGGTCTTATGTTAGCATTAATAACTGACTCTACAGAAATTACAAGTCATGTGATTCTTCAAGCCAAAGAAAAAGATCTTATACTATTTTGGTTATTGTTTGAACCTAAGGCCATTAGGATAACACCGCCACTTACAATTTCAACTGAAGAAATACGAAGAGGCTGCGCTCTCATTAGAGAAATTTTAGATACACTTTAACTCTATTTCTTCGAAAGCTAACCTTGATTGGTACGACTATTGTTTTCTATAAAGGAGATAAACTGTTAACTATTTTGTTAAAAACATTAACGTATTTAATTACGAAAACTCTCGTATAAGAGTAACTTTATTTTGTTGAATATAACAAAGTGCCTATGGAATATAGCCAAAATGAAAATTTCAATAATGGTTCGCTCACAAAGTTTGAGTCCATGCTAAAAACAAATGATGTTTTATTCTTTGACTCAGCAGAATTCGAAAATATCATTCACCACTATCTCGAAAACGGAAAAATTTCATTAGCGAAAAAGGCTATAAAATTAGGACTGCAACAACACCCAACCTCCATAAATCTTAGATTATTCAAAATTGAAATACTTGTTATAGAGAACAAGTTTGATGAAGCTAATATCATTTTAGACCAGTTACATGCACTCGAACCAAATAATGAAGAAATATACATTCAGAAAGCCAATGTGCTTTCAAAACAAGATTTGCATGAGCAAGCAATTAATGCGCTCCTATTAGCGCTGGACTTGTCAAATTCTCCAGAAGGTGAAAGTGATCTTTTTGGACTTATAGGAATGGAGTATTTATTTCTCGATCAATTTGAGAATGCTCTTATTTATTTCAAAAAGTGTTTAGAAGTAGATTATACAGATTATGCAGCCTTACACAATGTCATTTACTGTTACGACTTTTTAGATCAAAATCAAGAGGCAATTGATTATTTAAATATATATCTGGACAAAAATCCTTACTGCGAGGTGGCTTGGCACCAATTAGGTAGACAGTACTTTGCTATCAAAGATTACAAAAGAGCGACAACAGCCTTTGATTTTGCAATCATCTCGGATGATACTTTTGTCGGTGCCTATCTCGAAAAAGGCAAAGTTTTAGAGAAGCAAAAGAAATATACCGAGGCTATTGAGAATTATAAGATTACGCTTGCCTTAGAAGACCCTACATCATTCGCTTTACTTAGAATTGGGTACTGCTATGAAAAGTTAGGTCTTGATGAGTTGGCAGTTCAGTTTTTTAATCAAACCGTAGAAGAAGATCCATTATTAGATAAAGGTTGGATTGCCATTACAAAGTTTTATACCAAAACGCAAGATTACCAACGTGCTTTACACTACATAAAAAAGGCAATTAACATTGATAGTAATAACGTCTTTTATTGGAAGTTATTTGCAAAAATTAACTTGCGTCTCAATTTCTTAGAAGAAGCAGAACAAGGTTACCAGCGTGCTATTGAATTGGGTAATTATGAAATTGACACTTGGCTTGATCGCTGTGACATCCTTATAAAGTTAGGAGAATATAATGCAGCTATTTTCAACCTATTGCAAGCCATAGAATTCTATCCAGAATCTGAGGAAATCGAATACAGACTTGGTGGACTTTATTTTAAAATCTTAGAAAACGACAAAGGCCGTTACCATTTAAAGAATGCGCTACGCCTCAATAAAGACTATGATTTTATTATAGATGAACTTTTTCCAAATCTAAAAAACAAACCAAGTATTAAGGCTATAATTTCAGATTCAAAAAACAACTAAGCCTTAAAAAATCCATACCTTAGCGTTTCATTTTAAAGGTTATATGCAACGCAATTTTTTCAACTATTTAATTGTTACATTAAAAGGTATAGCTATGGGAGCAGCAGATGTTGTACCAGGTGTTTCAGGAGGAACAATTGCTTTTATTTCTGGTATCTATGAAGAGCTAATAGAAAGTATCGATCGCATTAACCTCAACACATTAAAAATCTGGCGGAAAGATGGTTTTCGTGCCGCTTGGACATCCATTAATGGAACATTTTTATTGGCATTATTCTCTGGAATCGCAATCAGTATTCTATCCTTAGCAAAAGCGATCAAATGGTTGCTTCATAATGAGCCAATTTTGCTTTGGGCCTTTTTCTTTGGGCTCGTATTAGCGAGTATACTCTTTATTGGCAAGCAAATAAAAAATTGGTCGGTTTCTATTATAGTCGCGATTATCATCACTTCTATCCTATCCTATTATATAACATTGGCTGAGCCTTTTGCCTCTCCAGATAGTCCTTACTATTTATTATTTTGTGGGTTTATAGCAATAATAGCTATGATTTTACCTGGTGTTTCAGGTGCGTTTATTTTACTCATTTTAGGTGCTTATCAGACAGCCATCGATACCATAAATAATCTTAGAGAAGGCTTATTTACTGGTAATATGGAACAGTTCAAAGATGCATTTATAAATTTTGCTTTTTTAGCTATTGGAGCTTTTATTGGTTTGAAGGTTTTTAGTAAGCTTCTCAACTGGATGTTTAAACATAAGAAGAACTTAACTTTGGCTATTCTTACAGGCTTTATGATAGGATCTTTGAATAAGATTTGGCCTTGGAAAGAAACTCTTTCAACTCGAATTAATTCTGAAGGAATTGAAGTTCCAGTATTAGAAAAAAGTATTCTACCATCAAATTTTAGTGGAGATAATCAACTTCTGTTTTCTCTCGTATTAATGGCCGTTGGTTTTGCACTTATTCTCATACTTGAAAAATTGGGAAATCAAAAAACTTCTGATACCATCTAAATGCAAAGCACACGCACATTAAAGGATAAATTTTTCTTAGTGATTAAAGGCTTAGCTATGGGCGCTGCGAATAAAGTTCCTGGCGTTTCAGGTGGTGTTGTAGCATTTGTAGCAGGTTTTTATGAGGAGTTTATTTACTCTTTGCAACGTGTGAATGGAACTGCGTTTAAACTTCTCATTAATGGACGTTTTAAGAGTTTTTACAATTACATAAACGGACGTTTTATTTTCCTGCTTTTTTTCGGGATGATTGTGAGCTATTTCAGCGTTTCTAAATTATTGGATTACCTCATAGTTCATTACGAGTTATACGTTTGGAGTACATTCTTCGGAATGATTTTGGGATCTATCTATTATATAAATAAAGATTTTAAGGAATGGAGTACGAGAACTATTATTGCCCTGGTATTGGGTGCGGCCATTGGTTTAAGTATCAGTTTTCTTGATCCAGCAACCGAAAATGATAATTTATTATTTGTATTTTTTTGTGGGATAATTAGTGTCTCAGGCATGACTTTACCTGGGTTTTCAGGTAGTTTTATACTTATCTTACTTGGTAATTACGTTTTGTTACTGGTAGATTCTGTAAATGCTTTATACGATACAATCTCTGATGTCATTTCATGGAATTTTGAATTTATAGAAGACCAGGCAAGAATCCGAAATCTTAAAGTTCTTACAGTGTTTACATTAGGATCGGTAGCAGGTTTGGTAACGTTATCCCATACACTAAACTACATCCTAAAACACTATAAAAATATTACTTTGGCTACAATTATCGGTTTTATAATCGGGTCTTTAGGTGTGGTTTGGCCGTGGAAAAAAACAATATACAAACTCGATGCAAATGGTACAGAGATTTTAGATTCTACAGGTAATAGGATTATTGAGAATTACCAAAGATTTCTTCCAGAATTATCATCAGAGACCTACATTGCAGGTGCATATATTCTTTTGGGAATTGGAATTGTTTTAGCTTTAGAATGGTATGGACAACGAACAAAACAAATCAAAATATAAATTCGGATTAATCGGTAAGAATATCGACTACTCATTTTCGAGAGGATATTTTTCTGCCAAATTTGAAAATGAAGATTTATCACATAGCTATGTCAATTTTGATTTAAAGAGTATCGAGGAATTCAAAAGTATTTTTGATTCAAATGATAATATCAAAGGTCTGAACGTGACAATTCCCTATAAAGAGAAGGTAATTCCATTTTTGGATAAACTCAATAAGAAAGCAAAGAAAATTGGTGCCGTTAATACCATAAAAATCACGAAAAAAGGCAAGCTTCACGGCTATAATACCGATTATTATGGGTTTCTTGAATCGATTTCACCATTATTAAAAAAACACCATAAAAAAGCCTTGATATTAGGAACTGGAGGTGCATCCAAAGCAGTAGCATTTGCCTTAAAAAAGCTTAAGATTAAGTACAGATTTGTGTCGAGATCACAGAAATCTGATAAGTTTATATCATATGCCGAATTAAATGATGAAATCATCAATACTCATCAGATTATCATCAACTGTTCTCCAGTTGGAACATTTCCTAACGTCAATGAATGTCCCGATATACCATATGATGGAATAACAGAGGATCATATTATGTACGATCTTATTTACAATCCAGATAAAACAAAATTTCTTCAAATTGGAGAGCAACAAGGAGCAACCATAATTAACGGAAGGAAAATGCTTGAGCTACAAGCCGAAAAAGCTTGGGACATTTGGAATAGTTAAACCCTCTAAGTCCTTAGCTTTTGTTATCTTTAGCGTCCACATTTAATTTTTAAGAAATGTCAGAGAATGATAACCTGCATGATGCAGATGGAAAAAAAGAAGTTGAACAAACACAAGTAGAAGCAACTCCAGAGCTAACAGAAACTACAGAGGTCGTAGAAGAAACAGCCGAAGCAGAGAACAGTTCAGAAACTTCAGAACAAGAAGTTAAAGAGGAAGAAGCACACGTTGAGGAAATTGAAAACTCCAACGCAGAAGATGCCGAAGACGAATCAAATGCCGAACGCCATAATTTAGAAGACAAAGATTATCACGCCATGACGATGGAATCTTTGGTAACAGAATTCGAAAAGCTTCTAAAAAATCATAAAATTCAGACGATTTCATCTCATGTGAATGAAATAAAATCGGAATTCAAGTCCAAATATTTCGCACTACTTGAAGAGAAAAAAGAAGAATTTGTCAATGATGGCGGAAATGAAATAGACTTCTACTACTCCAACGATACTAAAAAACGATTTAATGGTGCTGTAAAAGAATATAAACACGCTATTAATACCTATTATAAGGAGCGTGAACAATCACTCAAACAAAATCTTGACAATAGATTAGGTATTATTGAGGAAATAAAAGGATTGGTTGGTGTAGAAGAAAACATGAATAGTACCTACAAGCATTTCAAAGAATTGCAAGAGAAATGGCGAAATGCTGGACCAATACCGAGAGACAAGTACAATAACGCTTGGAATACCTATCATCATCATGTTGAACGTTTTTACGACTTCTTACATCTTAATCGTGATTTACGTGATATGGATTTTAAGCATAACTACGATCAAAAGCTTAAGATTATTGAGCGTGCCGAAGAACTTGCCAAAGTAGATAACGTTAATCATTCTTTTAGAGAACTACAGGTATTACATAAACTTTGGAAAGAAGAATTAGGTCCTGTAGCAAAAGAACATCGTGATGAAATTTGGGAGCGTTTTAGTAATGCCACAAAAACTATTCATGATAAACGACAAGTCTATTACGCGGATTTAGACAAAGCTTACGAAAAGAATTTAGTCCGTAAAGAAGAAATCATAGAAAAAATTAAGGCACTAAATACAAATGAGTCTGTTTCTCATGGTGCTTTGCAGAAACGTATAAAAGAATTAGAAGCACTTAGAGAAGAGTTCTTCAATGCAGGCAAAGTTCCACTTAAATCTAATGAGGCAACGTGGAAAAAGTTTAAAGATGCTGTCAGAGAATTTAATCGCAATAAGAACAAATTCTACAAAAATCTTAAGAAGGATCAATACGCCAACCTTCAGGAGAAATTAGCATTAATTAAAGTTGCCGAAGACAATAAGGATAGTGATGATTTCCAAACGGTTACGCCATTGATGAAGAAAATCCAAAACGATTGGAAGTCTATTGGACATGTACCACGCAAAGACAGTGACAAAATATGGAAGCAATTCAAAAATGCTTGCAACCATTATTTCAATCGCATGCATGCTAAGCGAAAAGAAGAAAATCAGTATCTTTATGATGCCTTTGATAAAAAGCAAGAATTATTGACTCAGGTAAAGGCATTTGAGTATTCTAAGGACCCAAAAGCAGATCTAGCAAAACTTCAGGATACAATCAAAGAATGGAAATCTATAGGCTATGTGCCTCAGAACAAACGCTTTATTGATGGAAAATTTAATAAAGCTATTGATGCTGCCTTTGATAAACTGAAGATGGATAAATCTAAATTAGATATGATTCGTTTTGAGAGTCGATTAGAAAGTATTTCTGGAGGTGAGGACACAAGACAATTAGATAATGAACATAACTTTATCCGCAAAAAAATAGACGAAATAAAGTCGGAAATTGTTCAACTTGAGAATAACCTCCAATTCTTTTCAAATGTAAAGGATGATAATCCACTAGTGAAGGATGTTCATAAAAATATCGAGAAACACCGCCAAAATTTAAGCACATGGCAAAGTAAACTAAAGCGTGTTAGAGATATGTATTCTTAAGTTTTTACATTTAATAAAAATATAAGCCCAGTTATTTTTTGACTGGGTTTATTATTTAATAATACTCCATTTGTAACTATAGCAATAATTTAAATCCTATATTTGCACGCTGATTCTCAATGGATAGAGAATCATCCAAATCCTCAGAGTGAGGAAGTGTTACTAAGAAGACTTAGGGTTAAGTATGTCGATTACCTTCTACTGTAACACAGATAACATAATCGAATACTTAATGTAATAATGAGTACTTTTCAAGATTTAGGTCTTAATCAAGACCTATTAAATGCTATTAACGATTTAGGGTTTACAAAACCAAGTGATGTGCAGCAAAAAGCGATTCCTGTACTATTAGAGGAAGAACGTGACATGGTGGCATTAGCACAAACCGGAACAGGTAAAACGGCAGCCTTCGGTTTTCCGATGTTAGAAAAAATAGACATCAACAGCCGCACGACACAAGGATTAATTTTATCTCCAACAAGAGAATTATGTCTACAAATTACCAATGAGTTAAAGCTCTATGGTAAGTATTGCGAAGGACTTAATGTTGTTGCCATCTACGGTGGTGCAAACATCACTGATCAGGCTAAACAAGTGAAGCGTGGTGCACAAATTATTGTAGCTACACCTGGACGTATGAAAGATATGATAAGCCGTAAAATGGTGGATAT
>CBFHYD010000050.1:0-16960 GCA_965659975.1 Winogradskyella sp.
TATGGCTGTGGCACCGACAAAAATGAATGATCGCTTTGAGTGGTTTCTCGAAAAGGCTACTGAAATTGGTGTAGATTCTATAACACCAATACTCTGTGACCATAGCGAACGTAAAGTGATTAAAGCCGAAAGATTTGAGAAGATCATCCTTTCTGCAATGAAACAGTCACTACAGTTCCATTTACCTGAATTAAAACCTCTAACTACATTTAAGGATTTTATTAATGAAAAGCATTCAGGTCAAAAATTTATTGCCCATTGCGAAGAAACCGAGCGCAAATCCTTAAAAGGTGAAATACAACCTAATGAAACTATAACGATTCTGATAGGTCCAGAAGGCGATTTTAGTACTTCTGAAATCAATAGTGCGATTTCGGCGGATTTAAAACCTGTAATACTAGGAGAAACTCGACTAAGAACTGAGACAGCTGCAATAGTTGCTTGCCATACCGTTGCGCTTGCCAACGAATAACAACGAGTTAATCAAATAGTCAACGACTTATCATGCTTTATTACTTGGGGGAATAGATAAAACACATAAACCGCAAAACTATTCCTTTATTAAAGCGTCTTTTCATCTGCTCCCAGAATATCTCAGTTGTCCTTTTCTACGATTAGAACCAACGCCAATACATCATCTTCATTGACTATTTCAGGGATTTGAACCGAACCTTTACCTTCTATGTTATCTAATTTAAAAAGCTGCTCTGCAACGACTAGATTATTATTTGTTAGTGTACGATTTCTGTTTTCACCGCGTTTTACTTCAGTTACACGTTCATCAAGTACTAACACAACACGTAGATAGTTGTCATTAATCTTACCATCTATTTCATAGGCGAATGAAACAAAATTACCATACAATTTAGACTCTACAATTTCAACATTGAGTTGTGAATCCAATTGAGCATATTTATTAATCTTAGATTTCATTTTTCTGGAATCCGAACCCACAAAATGCTCTTTACCATTGATGACAACTTGCGGTGTGTAAATAGTACTACTGTTGAATTTTGAACCATATGCACGCTGCTTCTTCGTGTATTTTTCTGATGCGAATGGATCTTTCCATCCTATATAATCCAATAATCTACATGATAGCTCAATGCAATAATAGCGTCGGATCGTACCTCTTTTAAAAGTTGATCTGCTTGTGGACAACTACTGCAGCCTTGCGAGATAAATAACTCCAATACAACAGGATTATTTGAGCTTATATCGTTGGAGTCTTCCTTAGGCAAAACACCTAATAATAAGAAAGATAAAAATAATGTTAATACTGTAGATTTCATACGTGTATTTATTACATTTACTGAATGATGTTTAGTATACCAAATAAGATACAACTTACATTTTTTATTGTTTTTGTTGCCGCTACAACGGTCAATGCACAACGTGTTGCTGTTTTAAAATACAATGGCGGTGGCGATTGGTATAGTAATCCAACAGCGTTACCTAACCTTGTCAAATATTGTAACGACAATATCGAAACCAATATTGCAGAAGCTATAGAAACGGTAGAAGTTGGCAGTATAGACATCTTCCAATATCCCTATTTGCACATGACAGGTCATGGCAATGTGTTTTTTAGTGAAGACGATGCCGAAAATTTGAGAAGTTATTTATTATCTGGTGGCTTTTTGCACATCGATGATAATTACGGTATGGAACCTTATATCACCAAGGAGCTTAAAAAGGTATTCCCTAATAAAGAGTTATTGGCCATTCCAAAGAATCATCCCATTTTTAATACAGCGTTTGATTTCCCTAATGGCTTACCAAAAATACACGAGCACGATGGTAAAGCACCACAAGCGTTGGGTATTTTTAATGAAGGACGTTTGGTCTTGCTTTTTACCTTTGAAAGCGATTTGGGCGACGGTTGGGAAGATCCAGAAGTGCATAACGACCCTGAAGATGTGCGTCTCAAAGCCTTAAAAATGGGTGCCAATATTGTGAAATATGTGTTTGTTAATTAAATGTCGCTTTAATAATTACATAAATAGGAGATTGGTAATTCAAAATCATCAACAGAATGTATTATTAGGTAAATCAGGGTAAAACATACAAGGAGAAAAAAGAAGGTGGTTATTTGTGGGCGCCAGTAAAAAATGGGTAAGGCAGGTCATTCTTTCATTGGAAAAACATGACAAAACTGAAACCTAAAGATATAGTTTTTAATTATCGTAAAGGTTTTATTATTGGTTTCTGTGAAATCAAAACTGAATATTTTTTAGCTCCGCAACCTGATGAATTTGATGTCGATGTTCAATGGGAAAATAAAGGCTATATGATAGACGCAGATTATGTTTTATTTGCTCAACCCATTGATATAGAATCAGCCTATAATGCAATTTATCAATACTTACCTAAAAAATATTCCCCATTAAATAACTCCCATTTAATTATGAAGAAACGAGGCTATTCATGGCGTTTTAAGTTAGTAGCTATTGTACTGTCATTAGTTTTTACATCTACTACACTACATACAATAGATAGTCATCCGTACACAACTGGTGTTAATAATTACCATATAAACTGTGGTTGTTTTGGTTGCTGGCCTTCACATATTAATTATTCATGTGATTTTTCTTATAATAAGTTCTTTTTATAGAATAATCTGTAATGCAACTCAACCACTACAATACAAACTTTACAAAGCAGATTTTTCCTATCACCATAGTTTGTGACAACGTGAATAATGCGCCAAATATTGGGAGTTTGTTTCGTATTGCAGACGCCTTTGGTGTGCAAGAACTTGTTTTCTGTGGCGATGCTATTCCTTTAGGCAAACGTATGAAGCGCACATCGCGATCCACGGAGAAGTTTGTTAACCATAGATTAGCTTCTGATATAGCATCTGTAATCCAAGACCTCAAGAAAAAGGATTATCAACTAATTGCCTTAGAACTAACAGATAATAGCATACCAATTACCAACCTATGTATCGAGAGGAATTCAGCCATTGCACTTGTTATTGGAAATGAAAATTTTGGTGTTTCAGAAAACGTATTAAAAACTGTAGACCAATCCATTCATATTCCTATGTATGGCGAAAACAGTAGCATGAATGTTGTACAAGCCACTTCCATTGCCTTGTATGAAATAACAAATCAGCTATTATAAGGATTTGCCATGCTGGAATAAATTAGGCATCTTTACATTATGACATCAAAAACCATAGCAAACGGAATCCTTAGAGCTGTTGGAATTATACTGGCCATAGCTCTACTCCTTTTCTTTATTTATAAAATACAATCGGTAATTGTGTATATCGCTGTTGCCGGCGTAATTTCCTTAATAGGACGACCAATTATTTTATTTCTCCGACGCCGTTTAAAGTTTAATAATACTTTGGCCGTCATAGTTGTTATGGCATTATTTATTGGTGCTTTTGCGGGATTAATCGGTCTATTTATTCCGCTTGTGTCGGAGCAAGGAAAGAACTTGTCTTTACTCAATTTAGATCAGCTTCAAGACAATGCACAAAGCTTATATCTTCAAATTCAAGATTACTTCGAAATCAATAATATTGATGTAGAAGAAGCCATAGAGAAATCTAATATCGTTGATAAAATAGATCTTTCACTTATTCCAGATTATCTCAATAATATCTTAAGTGGCTTAGGTGATTTTAGTATTGGACTATTTTCGGTGTTGTTCATTACGTTTTTCTTTTTAAAAGACAGTCGATTATTCGAAGAAGGCATTTTAATATTTGTACCAGACGACAAAGAACTACGTTCTAAAAAATCTTGGAATAAGATTAAAGACTTACTGTCTCGCTATTTTGGTGGCCTGCTTCTGCAGATTTTAATTCTTTTTATCATCTATACTATTGTACTGCTCATATTTGGGATTAATAATGCCGTAGTTATCGCCTTCTTGTGTGCTTTATTAAACCTAATCCCATATGTTGGTCCGTTGGTTAGTGGCGCATTAATGTTACTGCTCAGTATGTCCAGTAATATTGGTGAGAGTTTTAGTGATGTGATTCTTCCAAAAACCATTTATGTTATGATAGGATTTATCATCGCACAGCTTGTGGATAATTTTTTCAGTCAACCGTATATATTCTCCAAGAGTGTCAAGTCACATCCTTTAGAAATTTTTCTTGTTATTATTATAGCTGGAATCCTATTTGGTATTGTAGGTATGATTATAGCGGTGCCAACCTACACCGCGATAAAAGTTATTCTGAAGGAATTCTTATCGGACAATAAATTGATAAAAAAGTTAACCAAAGATCTTTAGTAAAATTGACATTTTAAGCGCAGTCGAAAAATCCTTTAATCTCTCAGCTTGAATTTGAACTTACATATTCTTAATACTGAAATTCAAGACTATATCAATGCTAATCTCAAAGCAGATATTACAAATTTACTTCTTAAAGGTATGTCATTTTCTGGAGCAACATCTGATGAAGTCATTGAGCAAATTGAAGCAAAAAAACGTTGCGAGAAGAAGCTTCCGACTTGGTTCAACACAGCAAATGTTTATTATCCGAACAAGTTAAATATCGAGCAAACATCTTCAGAAACAACAGCAAATTATAAAGCAGATTTGGTGTCTGGTAATAGCCTCATAGATTTGACAGGTGGTTTTGGTATTGACACCTATTATTTTGCCAAAGCGATTGAAAACGTTACACATTGTGAGATTAATACTGAACTCTCAGCAATTGTAAAACACAATTATAACGCGTTAGGCGTCCAAAACGTCACTTGTTTAAATGAAAGTGGCATTGATGCATTAAAACGAATTGATGCCGAATATGATTGGATTTATATCGATCCATCGCGTCGTGATGACAGCAAGAAAAAAGTGTTTTTACTTTTAGATTGTGCGCCAAATGTTAAAACCTTTCAAGGCTTATTCCTTAAGTATGCAAAGCATGTGATGATTAAAACATCACCATTATTAGATATTAAGGCGACTATAAATGATTTAAAACATGTCAAGGAATTACACATCATCGCAGTAAATAATGAAGTAAAAGAACTCCTTTGGGTTTTAGAACGTGATTATGATGCTGAATTCAAGGTGAAAACGGTCAACATCACGAAAAATGGCACCCAGAAATTCGATTTTAACTTTGATGACGAATCGAACGCTATCGCGGAATACAGTCTACCTCTATCCTACTTGTATGAACCTAATTCAGCAATCCTAAAAGCTGGTGCATTCGAAACTGTTAGTACCACATTAGATATTCCGAAGCTTCATAAACACTCGCATTTATATACCTCTAAGCATCTTATTGACTTTCCTGGAAGGCGATTCAAAATTGAAAAGATTGTTCCCTTCAATAAAAAGGCTTTTGCAAAAGAAAAGATTAGCAAAGCCAATGTGACAACTCGTAATTTTCCGTTGTCCGTAGGTGATATCCGAAAAAAACTAAAAATTAAAGATGGTGGAAACGTTTACCTGTTTTTTACCACCAATATGGACAATGCAAAGATAATTTTGGTCTGTTCTAAAACTTAAAAATCGATGAATCCGTAAATGCATAACAGGTCGCATTCTCTGGTACATCTCTGGTATTTAATCCTGTAAACAAACTGAAAGCTGGTAAGATTAATTGGTTGTCAGTGAACTGATAACAAGGTAATTTCATTTTCTGTTTGCCTTTACCTTTAATTAAAACGCCAGGATGTGTATGACCAGATATTGTAAAATCTTCAGAAAGTTTAGTATTCGGTTCATGAATAAAAATGAATGGCTCTAAAAGTAATTCTGTTTCAACTTGAATACTTAATTCATCCATTAGCATCTTTGACTGTCTATCGTGGTTGCCTTTTATCAATACCAGCACTAATTCTGGAAATTGACCAAGCCATTCCTTAAAAGTGGCCATGTCACTGTTTCGCTCTGCATGGAATAAATCACCTACTATTAAAAGCGTTTTAGCTCCAAAGTGTTGAATCAGTTGTTTCAAGCGTTCTAAGTCTTTTTGTAATACATCATCTGGCATAGGAATTCCATGCTTTCTAAAGTGTGCTGTTTTTCCAATATGAACGTCTGACAATATCAAAGCATTTTCTCCTTGCCAATACAAGGCACGTTGATTGGTGAGGACTAATTCTTCATTATTAATGGTAATATGTTCGGTTACAATTATCAATACAAAAGTGAAATTCGTCAATTCGAGTGATTTTTCGAAATCAAAATGAGAAAAATAGTATCGAGAATAGGATTTCACGTCGTTCTCGATACATTCCGAAACACGTTCGGAACACTCGAACTGACGTATTAATCGATTTTAAACGCCTGTTCTTTAATACGTTGAATACGTTTATCTAAACTTTCATTACTCATGGTGCCTCGTAAGCTATCAACCTTCAATGGGAAGCTCAAAGGTGTAAAAGACTTGGCATGTTTTACAACAATCTTACTCTTTGAAATACGCTCAAAAGCTTGCTGTAATCTTGCCTCTTCCAATTGTTGATTAAACACTTCTGTATAGGCTTGTCGCAACAATAAATTGTCTTGTTCATAATCCTCTAAAACCCTAAAAATAAGTCCAGATGAGGATTGTAAACTTTTATTATTCTTACGTGTTCCTGGTTGGGATTGTACCACCAAACCTGCAATAACAGCAATATCTCTGAATTTTCGCGATGCCATTTCAGAAGCATTAATACTGGCAATAACATCATCCATTAAATTGTCTTTACTCAACAAGGCTTCAATATTTGATTCATCCAATGGAATTGGTTGATCACTCAATAATTCAAAGCCATAGTCATTCATGGCTATGGTAAAGGTCAGTTGTTTAAGTTTGCTTATCCGATAAGCCATCAACGCTGAAAACACTTCATGCACCAATCGTCCTTCAAAAGGATACATAAATAAATGATGACCGTCTTTGGTTTCGATTAACTCCACTAAAAACTCATCAGCTTTAGGTATGTGCGAATGTTGGTCTTGTCGCGATACCAAAGGATTCAAAAATCGCAATTCTTTCTCTAATCGTCCAGGTTGCAAGGCATCTGATAGCTTCAACCTTAAATAATGACTCAAATGCGATGTCAAGGGCAATCGTCCACCTAACCAACTCGGTGAAACGGCTTTCTTGGCCTTACTTCTTCGCACTAAAACCGTCATGTCCTTTATCTGAACCAACTCCAATATTCGACCAGCCAAAATAAAACTGTCACCTGGTTTTAGTTTTGAAATAAAGAACTCTTCAATCATACCAATATAGCCACCAGACATATATTTCACCATCACATTGACTTCGCTAACAATAGCACCAATATTCATGCGATGTAACATGCTAATGCGTCGACTTTTCACTTTATATAAACCGTCTTCATCTAAAATGACCTTATGGAATTCTTCATAAGAATTTAAAGTCTTTCCGCCTTTTGTAATAAAGTGTAAACACCATTTCCAATCATCTTCAGTAAGATATTTAAAGGCATGTATCTGCTGAACGCGTTGAAATAATTCACTTGAATTAAAGCCTTCACCAACAGCAAGGGTGACCATGAATTGCACTAAGACATCGAAGGTCAATACCATTGGATCGCGAGATTCTACCTGCTTGTCTTTCACCGCTTCTTTCAACGCAGAGACTTCCACCAACTCTAAAGAATGTGTTGGAATAAAATAAATCTTGGAACGCTCAAATGGTGAATGACCACTGCGTCCTGCGCGTTGCATAAAGCGTGCTACACCTTTAACAGACCCAATCTGGATCACACAATCGACAGGCTTAAAATCCACACCTAAATCCAAAGAAGACGTACATACCACAGCCTTTAAATAACCTGAAGCGATATTATCTTCAATCCAATTTCTCAGTTTCTTATCTATTGAACCATGGTGTATGGCTAAAAGTCCTGCCAAGTCTGGTTGTGCATTCAGTAAAAGCTGATACCACAATTCTGCTTGTCCTCGTGTATTGGTGAATATTAAAGTCGTCGTATTAGATGCTATAATCGGCAGAATCTTATCTACCATATTGGCGCCCAAATGACCAGCCCATGGTAATACTTCGATTTCTTCAGGTAAGACCGAAATAATGTCTAATTTCTTTTTTTGTTTGGCTGTAACCTGAGTCACTTTTAAACCTGAATATGGCAAAAGCACGTGCTTTGCTTCTTCAAGATTCCCGATAGTAGCAGTGATTCCCCAAATTTTTAGTTTTGGCGAATAGTGTCTTAGTTGAGAAATTGCCAACTCTGTGAGTACACCACGTTTATTACCAATAAGTTCGTGCCACTCATCAATAGCGACACATCTGACGCCTTTAAACCATCTGGAATTCTTTTTTTGAGAGAACAGCAAATGCATTGTTTCGGGTGTCGTCAATAGCACATCTGGCATTAAGCGTTCCTGCTTACGCCTTACTGCAGTTGGTGTATCACCATTTCTCACTTGCACAGACCAGTCTAAACCAATATCATCCACAGCTTCCGTCATAGCCTTAGCTAAGTCTTTGGCCAAAGAGCGTAATGGACTAATCCAAAGTAATTTTAAACCTTTTGGATGCTTATCTGGATGATTTAAATAATCTATGACAACCCCTAAAAAAACAGAAAAGGTTTTACCGAATCCTGTTGGTGCAACCACCATACCTGAATAGCCATTAGCATAGCGTTGCCAAGTCTGTAATTGAAACGGAAAAGGTGCATGTCCTTTTTCTGCCATCCAGTTGTTTATTATGCGTAGGCCTTCGCTTTCTTTAAACTGACTCAAGGTGCGGTTATTAATTGTTTTACATTTTCTATAGTATCGATTTCACCGACTGGTTTGTCCTTACGCCATCTTGAAATACGTGGGAAACGCAGAGCAACACCAGACTTATGACGGTTGCTTAGCGCAATACCTTCAAAGGCAATTTCAAAGACAAGTTCTGGCTTTACCGTTCTTACAGGGCCAAATCGTTCGATAGCATTTTTATTAACCCATTGAGAGATCTCAGTGATTTCTTTATCTGTTAAACCTGAGTAGGCTTTTGCAACCGTTACTAAAGCATCATCTTTTTTGACTGCAAAGGTGTAGTCTGTATACTTAGAACTTCGTCTACCACTACCCTTTTGGGCATAAATCATAACAGCATCTATAGTTAAAGGATCAACTTTCCATTTCCACCAATCATCTTTTTTACGCCCTGTATGATATAGCGATTGCTTCATCTTTAGCATTAAGCCTTCGCTATTAATAGCTCTTGAATTATCTCTGATGGCATGAAGTTCATCCCACTTTTTAAAATCCACCAGAAAAGACAATTTGATATGCTTTGGCAAGGCCACCGAATTAAATAAGGATTCTAAACGTTTGCGACGGTCAATAAAAGCCACATCTCGAATGTCATCACCATTGTATTCTAAAATATCGTAAGCCTTAAACCCAACGGGAACTTCTTCTAAAAGTTTCTTGGTCACATTCTTACGATTAAGGCGTTTTTGTAAATCGTTGAATAGTAATACATAATTGTCTTTCATGGCCAGAATTTCACCATCGATAACAAAGTCATCCTTAAAATGCTGCATGGCTTTTACCAATTCTGGGAATTGTTTGGTTACTAATTCCTCACCACGTGACCAGATATAAATTTCATTATTACGCTTTACAATTTGCCCGCGTACACCATCCCATTTCTGCTCAACGATCCAGTCATTTGGTTCACCCAATTCTGGTAATTCCTTTTCTAAGGCATAGGCCAAACAAAAAGGATATGGCTTCGAATTATCATAGTTGATATGCTTCCCGTGAATGATTTCTTCAAAAGTTATCGAATCGATATCCCAATTACCGATAATACTATGCATCAATTGATTGGCGTCAATATTTGTCAATTTCGCCAAGGCATTAACCAAAGTTTTTTTAGACACACCAATACGGAAACTTCCACCAATGAGCTTATTAAAAATCAATCGCTCTTGATGGTCTAAACCAGACCAAGCCTCTAGAACAAAGACTTTTTTATCGGCTTCTGATTTTGTTTTAAGAGATTTGAGTTCGGTCATCCATTCGTGTAAAGATAAGTCGAGGTTATGCGTAGGTGTTGGTAATAAGAGTGCCATGGTTTCTCCTAAATCACCAACCGTACTATAACTTTCTAAGAACAGCCATTCTGGCAATTTGGTGATTTCCATACACCATTCTCGCATTAAGGTGGTTTTTACAGGACGTGATGGTCGCTTTCCTGTGAATAATGCTATGAGCCATAACTTGTCCTTATCTGGTGCAATTTTGAAATAATTGACCAAAGCTTCAATCTTCGCATTAGTCTTATTGGTTATTTCAATTGCACTGATGAGATTAGAAAATAGCTTCATTCGGCAGTCACTTTATCGGTTTCTGCTTCTGCTTTTGCAAGCGCTTCATCTCCATATTCGGTGACTAACTCGTCTGCCTTAATACCTATTTCATTTAAGTATTTTGAAAAAACCGCTTGGGAACCATGGGTTACATAAACTTGTTCTGCTTCTGATGCTTTCACAGCATCAATTAATCCATTCCAATCGGCATGATCACTAACAGCGAAGCCAGCATCAACAGCTTGCCAACGTCTATTTCCTCTAATTTGCATCCATCCTGAACAAATCGCTGTTACTGGATTTGGTAAACGTTTTAGCATTCGAGAGCCTAAAATTGCTGGTGGTGCAATAATAATTTTATTCTGAAGTTTTTTCTTATCTAAATCTGGTAACCATAGTTTGGTTTCTGGAAGTTTTATTCCTGAACCCGAAATAGCATTGTTCAAATTATGAATAGAACGATGTACATAGATATCATCACAGCCATCCAATAAAGACATTAAGCGTTGTGCCTTACCTAAGGAGTAACCAAGAAAAACAGATGTTCTATCGTTTTGTTGATTTGTTTTTACCCAAGACTGTAAGTCACTTTGTAAATCTTGTTCGGATTTCCAATTGTAAATTGGTAGCCCAAAAGTACTTTCGGTAATAAAAGTGTTGCACTTTACAGGTTCAAAAGGTATTGTTATAAAATCAGGTTGCGTTTTATAATCGCCTGTAAAAACTACCACATAACCTTTATACTCCAACCGTATTTGCGCTGAACCAATGACATGTCCTGCAGGATGAAAGCTCACCTTCACTTCATTAATTGTAATTTCCTTTCTATAGGGAATGCTTTCAATCGTAATGTCGGCACCTAAGCGATGCTGTAAAATGGCCTTTGAATCATCAGTACATAAATAGCGCTTCATGCCCCAACGTGCATGATCTGCATGTCCATGAGAAATAATAGCGTAATCAACAGGATACCAAGGATCTAAATAGAACTTACCTCGTGGACAGTAAATTCCTTTTTTGGTGAATTTGATAAGTTGTTTTTCTGTTGACATAGCAAAACGAAGCTATTGAAAAAATCAGTGCTTATCTAAAAACTAAATGTTAAAATAAAGTGTAGGAGAACAAAAAAGCCATATCAAGTTGATATGGCTTTCTGTGACCCAAACTTTCGAAAGTTCGAACTTTTTGAGTGGAATTAATGATATTAATTAAATAAGGTTTCTATTAAGAACAACCAGACCAAGTATCTCGATCATCCATACATCTGTTACATCTTATTTCGTAACGTAATGGAATGGATGTTATTTCGTAAAGTCCTTCTAAAAGAAGATTCCACCAACCACCTCCGTACCATTTAGTAGCTGCTTTTATATCTCCTTTTCGATTAGCATGCATATCGACACATTTATACTTTCCACCATTGTGTTCAAAAGTATTTCTTGACAGCTCTATTGAAACATCAAATTTATCTTCAAACGTTTTATTTAATTTTTCAATATTTTCACTTGCATTCATCATAAGCTCCTTGACAGTATATTTTATATAATTGTCAGGCTTCATTTTAACAAAATTATGTGGACTGTCCTGAGTGTAATGTGAGCATTCATTAACCCACACATCCTTATCTGCTCCACAATATTGGCAAAAAGTTTCGCCTCGTGAGGTTTTAAAACGGTGTTTTCTAGCCATGTATTAAGTCTATTATATCGTCCAAATTGGAGTTTTCATTAATCTTATCTTTTTCAGAATCAAGTCGTAGCACAACAAAATAATTTTTGTCTAACCATTGCAAAACATCATCGGGACTATTAAATTTTTTATATTGATTTAAAAGTATATTAGCCATTGAATTTACACCTCCTCCAACGTGTTCTCTGTGGAATTTACGATTCTTTAATTCTCTAGCTATATGATAAGTTTTGTGATGAGACTGACCAATGAAACTTAGTCCTTTTTCTTTGGCTATAAGTTCACTCTGCTTACTTATCATTGGAAAGGCATCGTGATGGATATCACGAATAATTCTTCCAATAAGACCTCGAGTGTTTGAAGTATTTTTACCTTTGAGTTGTTTAATAGCGCCATAGATAACTTTAGCACCATCCAATGCATTATCTCCTAATCTCATCAAATAGTTTTAAACTAAAATAATAAACAAAGTGGAATATTTCCATTTTATTAAAAAACCTTGCAAAAACCTTGCAGAATAAAAAAAGGGCTACAAACTTAAAATTGTCTGTAACCCTCTTAAATAAAGATGTGACCTCTATTGTTAACTCTTCTAACTTTATCAAGGATTTAAAAAGCATTATAACTTTAGGTTTATGATTTTCTAATATCCACCGAAAAAAATATATCCAAGGATAAAATAATACTTGATGATAATAATTAAAAACTACAAAGTTAGATTTTCATTATAGTTTTAGTAGATAATAAAATTTAAAATTGTTTTAAAAAAAATAATTTAATAAATAAGGAGATTCAATTCATTTTAAAACTACTACCACCATCCTCTAATATTATAAACAACTTTTGGTTGATTTTTAGCATATGCAACACCAATATCTCGAGCAGCTTTTATAGATGCATTTTGCAAATTAACATTATCTTGTTGAACTTTCATCTTAAAATTCCATTCACGCTTATCTAAATCATTTATTCTTTTAGCAATTACATTAGAAAAGTTTAAAGCATCATTATAACATGATGAATTTGGATCTATCTTAGCTAGATAAACAGATGCTTTCTCCGCTGCAGAGGCATCTAAACTTACATTCCATATATTTTTAGCTTCAGCCAAATCAAGTTTACATTGACGATCAATTTTTTTCTGAAAAATTGGTTGTACAGAAGACATTGCTTTTTCGTAACAATCTTTACAAACCTCAGGAATAGAAGTTAACGTTGCAATTGCAGCATCAAAATCATTTTTATTTGCTTGCATTTCTGCATTTTTTAAAACAAAATCACATTTATCATTGTAAAACTCTATAATTTTAGTTTTCCCATTATTTAAAAAATCTTGAAAAATAGGGTTTTTAGTTTTAATTTGTTTAAGAGCAGCTATATACGCTTTGGTGTCACTATTACCAACGCCCTTAATTGTCATAGTTTCTGAACTAAAAAGTGTGCCCTCAATACCATCTCCAATATAAAAGTTTACCTCTAGTGTTAATGCAACCTTTCTTGGCGGACCAGGAAGTACTTCTTGAAACAAAACGGAAATGTTTGATGTTATAATGAATCTAGAGTTTTGTGTCCCACCAAGACCGTTAATAGTTGCAATTTTACTCAGTTTGTTTTTTAATAAATTTTTAGCAGCACTTGGAAAACCATCTATTTTCTCTGAAACAAATGTAGATAACTGAATTCTTGCAAAATCGTCAGTCTTATCAAGATTGTTTTGACCAAAAGAAATAACAATGTTGAATAAAAGCACAAAAAGTTTAAAAATATTTTTCATATTATATAAAATTATTTAGATCCCAAATAAAGTTTTACTTCACCTAGACCTACAGTTGTTAATTTATTTTCAATTCCTAAACCTTTTAGATATTTACTTAAATCTTTCGCCCAAGTTCTGGCATCAAGCCCCCTAACTTTTCCTTTCCTTTCGTATGTCATTGGAATCCTTACTTGTTCAAAATTCATCATAGTAGCCTCTGCGTCCATTGTTGTAAATGCACCACCTACAGTATTATCTTCCATCCATTCTTCAATTAAAAATCCTAATTCGTCATCACCAAAGTCTTCTGATTCCAAATCGTAATCCCAATCATCCCATATGCGAATTCCAACAGAACATTCTCTACCTTTTTCAAACCATCGCTCAAATGCAGTTTGAAGTTCCGCTAAAAATGTATCAATATGAGAAGCAACTGCCTCTTCTAATAATACAGGTAATGGACTAGAAAAATCTGGCGCCCCAGTTCCTGAAGCTTCGGCAATTTGTTTACCGGTATAAGAATCTATTGCTTTTAGAATAAACGTAACCGATTTTTCCATTCCATCATTATTTACAGTCCATCCTAATTTTAAAATTATATCAGCTTTAGCTACTTTTTTTAGAGCATCTACAGGAGATTCTGCAACTTCAGCACCGCTGTACTTTGATGATCTCATCGCTTCTTCAGCTGCTGCATTTTCAATTTTATCTAATTGACTTTTAAGGTTTTTTGCATCAAAATCTCTTTTACTCAACATTCCATTAATCTGAGTAATAACTAAATCTAAATCAGTATCACGTTGTAATGCAAGTCTGTAGGATGGGATATCTTTTACAACACCTTGATTGTTATATGATTCAGAATAACCATTTTCATAACACCAATTGTCTGCAGGAACCACCATTAAAGTTGGTTTCTTTGCCTGAGATAATAATATATTGGCGAAAAGCATCGAAATTATAATACTTAATTTATGTATTTTATGGCTTTGTATTTTCATTATTTTATAAATTTTAAAAGCCACTACTAAGTGCTTTGATTATTTTTTCTTTTTCTAATTTTTTTCTTAAAAGTTCTATATTAACTTTAACTAAAGTTCCTATTCTAAACTTTTTCTTTCCGAGTTTTTGTCTATCCGTGGCATCTTCAATAATTGTAACATATTTAGCAAAATTATTCGGATCATTCCTTTTCACGCTTGCAAAAAATCCTTTAAAAAAATCTTGCCGTTCTGTCTCTAGGTCAATTGATCTTGCAAGAGGTGGCTTTTGTTTACATTTTTGTCCTTGAGCATTCACTCCTTGAAAGATCACAGCGTGTACAGCATTTTTTTGAGCTTGAACTCCAGCAAGTCTTTCGTCCATTACAATAGAGAAAACTTTTAGTGTGTATTCTCCAGCAGCTGCCTCACCTTGACATTCAACAACATAATTCCACTTAGCAGTTTCTATATCTGCTTTTTTCTTTTTACGTTTGGACTGAGCTTCCATAGAAACAGAAAATAACAGCAACGTACTAATAAAAATTAATAAATTTTTCATATTTTATTTCTTTTGCATAATTAACATTCCAGAACTTAATTTTTTTGCTTTTCCTTTAAAGAGTGTCATATTAAAATCTTGAGGATTTTCTTCTTGAGCATTATATCGGTTATCCCATATTTGTTTTTTATCTACTGATATTGTAGCTATCTTTTTGTATCCAATAGTTTCATACGTTTCAGGATCTGCAATTTCCTCAAGAACATCAAATTTTTCTCCACCTTCTAAGCCTTCTTTCGCTCCAATTTCAGCATATATATTGCCTTCTTTAATTATAAGTGGTGTTTTAGGTCTGAAAATTTCATATTTTTTCTGAAGTTTACGGTAAACTTTATCTAAATTTCTAACTGTTGATAGTTCAACTATTTCTTCTTCTGTCCTTTTTTCTTTTAAAGAAAACGTTACCAAACTAGTTGCTTTTTCTTCGCCTATAAATTCAAAGTTAATATCTAAATCAGACATATTAACATCTTCACCTTTCATTTTTGCACCATAAAGCTTTTTAAATTTAGCAAAAGTTTCATCAGTCCAATCTAATCGATATAACCAAGCTGTTGTCCAAACAGAATATCCTTCTCTTGTTTTTGTGTATATTTTTTCAGATGCTTTTAGTGCTAAATCTCTAGCAATTCCTGACAATTTATTAGCTTCTGCATCTGCAGCTTCTTTTATTGCTAATGCAATAATTTCGTTTGAGACAAAGTTTAATTTTGTAAAAACGACAAAAGTGTTCTTAATGAGGTTTTTACCAGAATTTTTAAGTTCTCCATCACCCCTTAGAGTTGTTGAAGCTATTTTTTTATCTTGCTCACTAGCATTATATAAGCCTCTTTCTTGAATAAGTTTAAATGGATTATAGTTTTCTTCATTAAAATGCTCTAGATTGAACCATTTACTAACCATTTGAAAAGGTAATTTCTTTGAAATTATAAATTTATCCAACTGATATTTAACATTAGAATTGTCAGAAATTATTCCTGAAGTAGAATTACTAACTGCTCCACTTAATAATTCTCCAGCTTCGGTTTTAGTTATTCCTAATTTCTCTTTTTCTTCTTCTGTTAAAGAGTATTCTGCTAAATTCAAAGTGTTTAAATCAATTCTGTGATCATTATATTTGTCAGGAAATGGCCATTTTTGGTATGCTTTTAAAACAATATCTGATTTATCAAAAGCATCAGCGACAACCAATATATTATGAAGTGAACTTCTTTGGTAATTTGGAATAGTTTTTACTTGTTTTTGTGCAAAAATAACTGAATAGGCCAATAAAAAAATTATGCTTAAAATTTGATGGTTTTTTTTCATGTGTAAAAGTGTTTATATTGATTTAAATTATACTAAATATTCTTATGAAATATTGATGTTTTTTCGATTACCAAAATCGATTTATTTTTCCTAAGTGCCTATTGATGTTGATTCTGCAATTTGTAGGAAATATGATAGTTTATTTAAACTATATTATTTTAAAAGTTTTACTGCTTACTGCTAATTATATTTAGTGAAAAGTCTTTGATTAAATCAAAACCACCTCTTTCTGCCAATAATTTTACAAATCGATTATTTTTTTCCATTTTGTCATAAAGCATAAGATGATCTACTGTATCTTTTCCTGTCAATCCTACCCAGTGAGTTGCTCCATTTGGCATACCAATATCATAGGTTCCAAATCCTACTACACGATCTTTAAACTCATCTT
>CBFHYD010000051.1:0-16667 GCA_965659975.1 Winogradskyella sp.
TTATTATTAAAATCCGGAGCTTGTTTAGCCATACTAATGCTGTTCTGCAAATTAATTTTGGAGAACCAAAGTTTTCATCAATTTAAGCGATTCTACTTATTAGGTGTAATCACTGCCTCATTAATCATTCCTTTTATAAGTTTTACCCAATATGTAGAAGCCTCCTCGGTAGAAAATTTAGATTTAAGCTCAGTACTAACTCCATATTTACCAATTGACGGAGAGCTTAATGATATTGAAAACACCAATAAATTATTGGCCAATAATTCTGTGGTCAATTTATGGTTTAGGAGTACTCATTTTTTTAGTCCGTTTTATTAAGAATTTATCACGCCTTCTGATTAAAATAAAGGTGAATGAAAAGATCAAAAAAACCAGCTATACAGAAGTTTTATTAAAGCAATTAGAACCGCCACATACGTTTTTTAGCTATATTTTCTTTAATAGAGATAAAGCAAAAGCCGAGGCTGGAATCCTAAAGGTTATGCGAGCACAAGAAATGGCTCGGAATAATGGCGACTTAGAAGGTTTTATGCAAGGCTATTGGAAAAGCGATTCACTTAAATTCTATGGACGAAATGGCTTAACTAAAGGTTGGCAAAACACACTTGATAATTACAAGCGTGGTTATCATTCAAAAGCAGAAACTGGCACCCTAAATTTCGTGATTAACGACGTATCCTAAGTCGAAGGCGATAATTATTGGGTTATGGGTTAGTATCATCTGAAGCGAGAAGTTGGTGATGCCGACGGAGTTTTCATAATTATTTTCAAAAAGGTTAATGGCGAATGGAAAATTATAGCTGATATGAGTTGCTAATAGACGCTACAGTATCAAAATTTTCGTTCAGGGAAAAAGGGAGTTAAATCCAAAGACGGTTTTTGCTCTGATATAATCTCAGCAACCAATTTACCCGTTGCAAGTCCTAAACTCCAACCCATCATAGCGTGACCAGTTGCTATAGTCACATTATTTATTTTTGATAATTTCCCGATATATGGCAATCCATCTGGCGAACACGGACGTAAACCGCATTGCGCATAATCCTCTTCTTCCTGTTGAATTTTGAGACCATTGTAGTAATCTTCACCTGCTTTTGCAATAGCATTAACACGAACTGGATTAATCTTATGGTTTATACCTCCAATTTCCATTGTACCAGCAAAACGTGTTAAGCCTTGCATTGGCGTTACAGCAACTTTGGCTTCCATTAAAATGGCAGGAATAGTTATTCCTGTTTCTCGTTCAACATTAATACGATATCCTTTACCTGCTTGCACAGGAATATTTGCGCCAAGCTTTTTTGCAAAATTTTGAGTCCAAGCACCTGTAGCTAAAACAACTTCATCTGCTGTTACAGTGTGATTTTGAGTTCTTATAGAGGTGACCTTATTTCCAGATTGGTTAATATCTAAAACCGTTTCATTCGATAAAATTGTAACACCATTTGACTCTAAATATGACTTTAATTGTTGCATGAAATTATGAGGTGTCATATGTGCATCGGAATGGTAATAAACTGCACCTTTAATATTCAAATCAGCATATGATTCAATAGCTTGTACTTCAACTTTGGACAAGTTTTCAACCTTTAACCCTAAGTCAATCGCTTTTTTTCCTGTGTTCCATTCCTCTTCTCCAGCCTTGTCCGTCTTGTAATACATTAATAAGCCTTTACGTTCATAATGAAAGTCAAATTCACCGGAAGTTTTCAGCTCTTGATATAGGTCTCGGCTAAGGATGTTTATATCCTTTATTACTGGAATAGCTTTCTCTACTTTAGCATGTGTCGCCGATTTTTTAAACTGCCATGACCACTTTAAAAAATCTAAATCCAGACGCGGTTTTACATAAAATGGACTTGACGCACTAAACATCCATTTTAAACCTTTCGTAATCATCCCAGGAGCTGATAGAGAAATAATATGGCTCGGAGTTATATAACCCGCATTAACATATGACGCTCCTGAAGTAAAATCTGATTTATCAATAACCGTAACATCATGACCTTCTTTTTGAAGATAGTATGCAGAACATAATCCAATAATTCCGCCTCCTATAATTACAACTTTTTTACTCACTTTATTTTACTATTAATTTGATGAGATCCGAAAACAAGTTTGGGATGATTTAACTCTTCGAGTTAAATCACTTGAAATCCATGCGCATAAGGATCGTCCCTATCATCAATGATTATGGTATTGTAACCATAGACTTTTGCCCAACCTTTCACGCTGGGAATAATAGCTGTTTTTCCACCTAAGGTTACTTCCTCTTCAACACGACCAACAAATGTGCTACCTATATAACTTTCATGAACATAATCTTCACCTATATTTAATTTGCCTTTGGCATAACGCTGCGCTAATCTCGCTGATGTACCAGTACCACATGGACTTCTATCAATAGCCTTATCGCCATAAAACACAGCATTCCTGCCCGATGATGAGGCATCCAATGTTTCACCTGTCCATAGCATATGACTCACATCTCTAATAGTTTCGTCTTCAGGATGAATGAAAGCGTTTGGATACTTCTCATTTATTCTATTACGAACAACCTGCGAATATCGCACGATTTTGGATGCCGTAAGCTCTTGAATTCCCTTAAAGTTTTTCTGCGGATCGACGATAGCATAGAAATTTCCACCATAAGCCACGTCGAAACTAATTTCCCCTAATTCAGGGCAGTCAACGGTTAATCCTTCAGCAGCTAAATAACTCTTGACATTCGTTAGTTTTACCCAATCTACCTTTTTACCCGTTTGTTGATATTCAATCACCACCAAACCTGCAGGTGCTTCCATTCTAATTTTTCCTGGTGTTTTAGGCCTAATTAGACCTTCTTCAATCGCAATAGTAATCGTACCAATGGTTCCATGACCACACATAGGCAGACAGCCAGACGTTTCTATAAATAAAATGGCAAAATCATTATCAAGATTATGTGGTGGATATAAAATAGAACCACTCATCATATCATGACCGCGAGGCTCAAACATTAATCCTTTCCTTATCCAATCATAGTCTTTTAAGAAGTGTTGACGTTTATCGCTCATCGTTGCACCAACTAAATTGGGTCCACCAGTTTTTACAACACGAACTGGATTTCCACAGGTATGTGCATCTATACATTCAAAAACAGATCTCATAGTTTTTCAGAACTTTGATTTCCATTAACCAATCTTGATATGCCTAATGGATTTTCATTCTTTAGTTCGTCAGGAAGCAATGCATTTGGCCAATCCTGATAACTAAACGGACGTATCCAACGTTTTATAGAATGAATTCCGACCGCTGTAAATCTGCTATCAGTTGAAGATGGATACGGACCACCATGAACCATTGAAGGACAAACTTCTACACCAGTTGGCACGCCATTAAAAATAATTCGACCTACTCTATTTTGTAATTCAGAAATAAGTTCTGGATAATCTGAAGCTTCATCATCATCAGAGATAACAGTTCCTGTTAATTGACCTTCTAATTGCGAAACAATAGATTGTAATTGTTGCAGATTCTCACATTGAACAACTAATGAAAACGGTCCAAAAACTTCCTGATGCAAGGTTGGATTATCTAAAAACGTTTGACCTTCAACAGTTGTAATAGCTTGTTTTGCAAAATTAGTCTGCACTTGAGGTTGGTAATCTGCAACAACGGATAATTGTGACTGCGAGATCGCTTTTTGCTTATTATTCTCATACGCTCCAATGATATTTGGATGTAACATACAAGTTGGCTCAATCTTTACAATTTCATCTGATAATTGTTCAATGAAATTTGAAAGTGCTTCACTTTTTAAACCTAAGATTAAACCTGGATTAGTACAAAACTGACCTGTACCTAAAGTTATAGAACTCGCATAAGTCTTTGCCAAACTTTCACCTCTATTTTGCAATGCCTTTGGAAGTATTACAACTGGATTGATGCTTCCCATTTCAGCAAAAACTGGAATTGGCTCATCACGTTGCGCTGCTAAATCTAACAATGCGCGTCCACCTTTTATACTACCGGTAAAACCAACAGCCTTAACTTCTGGATGTGAGACCAACTGCTGCCCTACTTCTATTCCACTTGAGTTTATATTTGAAAACACACCATTTGGCATACCAGTCTTCAAAGCTGCTTTTACGATTGCTGAAGCTACTAATTCACCCGTACCTGAATGCATAGGATGCGATTTTACAATAACCGGACAACCTGCTGCCAAAGCTGCTGCTGTATCTCCACCTGCAGTCGAATACGCTAAAGGAAAATTACTTGCACCGAAAACCACAACAGGGCCAAGTGGAATGTTGAGTTTACGGATATCGGATTTTGGTATTGGTTTTCTATCTGGAATTGCGGTATCAATAGTAGCATCTACCCAAGAACCTTCTACCAGCAATTCTGCAAAGGATCTCAGCTGTCCAACAGTTCTTCCGCGCTCACCTTTTGCACGACCTTCTGGCAAACCAGTTTCTGAACAATAGGTTGAAATAAGCACGTCATCTAAGGCTAAAATCTCATCTGCGATTGCATTTAAAAACTCAGCCTTTTGTTTTCCAGGAATCGTTCTATACGTTTTAAATGCTTTCGAAGCCAATGTCGCAGCTTCATCAATTTCATTTTGAGTTGCTTCGATGAACTGATGTTTATTTTCAATATTTAAAAGTGGATTAAACGTTTTGTAAATTTTTTCTCCACTCGCTTTTTGATTAAAGCCTATATAACTTTTGCCTGTAATCATAGATATTTAATTTTTATTAGAAGAAATCCATTATAGTAAGTCCAGCTTTTCCAGTCTTTCTTTTGCCAGAATATATCTCGAACGGACATCATCAATTTGC
The DNA here is from genome assembly GCA_965659975.1 of Winogradskyella sp. Taxonomy (GTDB): domain Bacteria; phylum Bacteroidota; class Bacteroidia; order Flavobacteriales; family Flavobacteriaceae; genus Winogradskyella. The sequence goes on from CBFHYD010000051.1 coordinate 4,833, forward strand.
TGTTTGGTTAATGTTTTACCAAAGGTACGGAGACCTCCAGCAATATCATTATAATGTATGCCCATAGCGAGTTTAAGGTATTCCAATAGCAATGGTTGAGCGTCCAGATAGGATAATGAATTTAGAGCTTGAGAAATTTTATTTGCTTTATCCCATTCTCCATTTAAAACATATTCTTGCATAGTAACACTGGCTTTAGGAAAAATATTTCCAACACCTGTAATTCCGCCACAAGCCCCTGCAAGTCCTGCATGCACCGTAACTGTATCTACTCCTGCCAGAATTTTTAAATCTTTGTTCTCTAACATCAAAGTTTCAATAATAGAAACGTCTATAGTTGATATTTTGAGAGCAGTTACTTTAGGAAGAACAGAAAGCCTTAAAAGAAGATCCGTCGATAGCGGATGATAACCAGCAGCATCAGGATTATTATAAGGCATAATTGTTACGCCAACATCACTTGCAGTTGCTTCAGAAAGCGCATAATACTCATACATTTCTTTTTCAGAAGGAATTGATTTGGTTTTTGGAGGCATAACCATAACTGTATCCACTCCAACTTTTGCAAGTCCTACAACGATTTTGGCAAGTTCTTCTTTAGTTTCTGCTGCAGCACCGCTAATTAATGGAACATTATATTCTTTAGAAACCTCAGAAAGTGATTCAAGTAGTGAAAGGCGTTGCGCTGTACTCAGATAGCTATTTTCTCCCAAAGTACCAGAACCAACAAGTCCGCTCATTCTACTACCAACTTTGCCTTTAGTTTTTAAAACATCTGCAGCGAGTTTCTGCGTTTTATTAAAGTCAATTTCAAGAGTGCCAGATTTTGACTCTTTTAGCCATGTAAATACTGCTGGCATAACGCCATCCCATTCTGTAGCCATGATTGATTTTGTTTTAAGCTATAAATTTAAGAATAAAGCTTCTCACTCTAATCTTAGTCTGTCCTTTTTTGGTAAGCCTTTAATCACCATCTCATACGAATGGTCTATGAGTGAAGCAATTAATTTTGGAGAGAGTTCGCCAGTATGGACATAAACACTATTCCATTGTTGTTGGTGCATATGATATCCTGGTTTTATGCTATCATAGTCAGCTCGTAGTTCCTGAGCATATTCTGGATCACATTTAAGATTGATAAACGCATTACCTTCTTCCCAACGTTTTAAGGATGCCAGAGCAAACATTTTATTACAAACCTTAAAGACGAGCGTGTCATTATCAAAAGGAAAATGCTCGGTCACTTCTTTTTTACCCATGCAATAGTCTCTAAATTGTTCTATGTTCATATGGTTAGGACTTTAAGAAGTTGGTCATTATCGTCGCACTTTGACTTGGATTCTCTTCCATTGGAACATGACCAGAATTTTTTATTATCGACAAATTCGAATTCGGGATTAGACTTTCCATTTGTTTCCCGTTATTCAAAGAAATCCATTCGTCATCTTCGCCCCAAATAATAAGAGTTTCGGATTTTACATTTTTTAATCTCGCGTAATTGACCGAATTTCCTAATTTAAAATCTGTTCTCGCACGATCAATAAAGGCTTGTCTATTTCCTGTTCTTAAAGACATATCATGAAATCGAGTCACCAATGCTTCAGTTACCTTCGAATCATCATGATAGACCTGTTCTAAGTTTTTCTTTACAACAAATCTCGGCGTGATAGACAAAAATAATGAACTAACAATAGGTGTTTTTGCCATTTTAAAAATCCACGGTTGAGGCTTATTTGTTGGCAATCCGCTGGAATTAATAAGGACCAATTTTTTTATCTGTTCCGGATAGTCTACAGCATAATTCCATGCAATATTCCCTCCTAAGGAATTACCCGCCAAATAAAAGCTTTCAACAGATAACTCTTTAAGAAAAGTGTTCAAAAACGAAGTGTAACTTTTAATGGTATAATCTCCATTTGCATTGGCACCTGTTAAGCCAAATGCAGGCATATCGAGTCGTATAACTCTATAACTACCTTTAAGTTCCTCAACCCATTTATCCCAAGTATGCAAAGAAGAAGCCGTGCCGTGAATTAATACAATAATATCACCTGCACCTTCATCTCTGTAATGCACATCCATACCGTCAATTTCAATAAACTGAGATTCATTGTTGGCATAAATTGTCTTTAGGTCTTCTACAGGAATATCAGCATAATAACCTGCATGCAATCCCAAAAATAACAGGACTATTAAGATCAGAAAGATGTGCCTTTTTTTAATTCGATTGTTCATCCAATAACGTTTTTTCCGAATCCTTTAATTCCAGGGCTGAATAATCTAATGTCCATCCAATGGTTTGTACAATAGACTCAATAAGCTGAATAGCATTTAATGCTTCACCTTTTGCGACATAAAGCAATCCACTTTCTGGGATTTTCTCTTCAATATGAATTTTTGCTTTTGAACTTAACTCGGTAAGATCTGTGGCTTCGAACTTATTAAATATACCTTCTTGCTTGTCATAGTAATTCATATTATTCTCGATTGATAGTACTTCGGGCTGTGTAAAATCCAATAAGACCAAACGCTTTACCGTAGGATTAGCGTCCATTTTCAATTTACGTAGATCGAAACCAACATGGGCTTTTGCGTTAATAACAACTAATGCTTTCTTTTTACTTGTAATGAGTTTTAGAAACTTTTCTTTGACGTCTTCGTAATAGTAAATTTCCGAGAAATCACCTTCGACGGTAATAAATTTACAGACGCGCTTAATCTTCTCGATAAGAATTATAGACTGTTCTTTACGTCTTATCTTTTTCCTGAATTGTTTAATCAGTGTTATGACACCTAAGGTGACGAGTATGCTTATTATGATTATGAAGAATGTTTCCAAAGAAAGGTTATTTAATTATGAGATACTATTACAACACTTCGATTGGACTTCGACTGTGTTTCGACAAGCTCAACGTGACATCTCAGTCTGACATCTCTGTGTGACAAGCTATTTTAAAATTTGTTATTCAATTAGTTTATATAAAATCGGTTTGCTTGGTGTTGCGTCGCTTTCAAAAGGTGCAATTTGAAGGTTAAGTAAGTAGGTTCCGTCTTCTACCTTATTTGGCACATATATAAACTCCGTTATGGTCGCATCTTTTCTTACATCGCCTTGGGTATTCCAAAATGTATGATGACCACTTAGTTCTCCATCATCTCTTTCACGATCGACGCTCGGTTGGTCGTAAAGTAAATGTTTTACACCTTTATTTACCAAATAATCAATAGCTTCCTTGGTAAGATAAGGCCAATTGGTATTAGAGTATTGCATCGATTTCTTACCCTTAAAGTTTGGAATGGTCCTAATAACAATGGCATCTCTTACTCTATTCCCGATTGCGAAACTCAATTGTTTTTTTGAAATAACCATATCTTCTCCCAATCGTTCTGGAGCGACGGTTATCACTTCTGCTAAAAAGAAAAATTGCTTGAGACGTTTATTAATCGAATAATTTCCATCCATAATATGCCCAACCGTCTCGGTATGCGTGCCATGAGAATGTGGATTGAAACTTATATGATTAAAATTTACCGAAGCACCTTCGGCAACACTGATAATATCATCATCTAACTGTTCGGGTTTAATTTTCGGTGGACCTATATACCATGCATTAACGTTACTCTCGCCATCACGTATTGGGATGGATATATCCAAAGGTTCCGTTAGATCTACTTTTAGCTTTCTGGATTTATATTGTATGGTTGCTATCAAGTCAAATTGAGTTTAAAAAGTTCTGCAGCAATCCCATCACTTAAAAATTGTCCTTTTTTGGTAACATGAAGATGCGCTGCCTTAAGATACAACAATTCTTGTTCTATCAAGGGTTGTGCCATATCAAAAAGATAGGCCTTATACGTTTCCCCAAAATCATTCTCAATCTTATCTAATGAAACACCCCAAATTGTACGTAATCCAGTCATTATATATTCATTATAACGATCTGTAACTGTTAAGGTTTCTATTTCAATAGGCAGTTTTCCGCCTTCTATAGATTTAATATATTTTGAATTATTTCTAAAATTCCAACCACGTTGTTTTCCATTGAATGAATGTGCAGATGGACCAATACCTAAATAAGATCTACCTTGCCAATAAGCAGAATTATTTCTGCTGAAATATCCTTCTTTCCCAAAATTGGAGAGTTCGTAATGCACAAAACCCTGACTTTCTAAGGTATCCTTCAAAAGATAAAATTGTTCTTGAGCTACCGCATCATCTACATCGTCTATTATGCCTTTTTCTATAAATTTTGCCAACGCCGTTTTGGGTTCTATTGTCAAAGCATAACTGGATATATGTGGCACACCAAAACTCAAAGCAGTTTCAATATTCTGCATCCATTTTTCAGTAGTAGAATTTTGAATGCCATAAATGAGATCTACAGAAATATTATCAAAGTGGCGAGTCGCCACAGACAAACAATTCTTAGCTTCTTCAGCGTTGTGCGCGCGATTCATCAATCTGAGATCATCTTCAAAAAAGGATTGAATACCTATAGATAATCTGTTTATTCTTGTGTTTGTGTAATCTTTTATTCTCTCAAGTGACAAATCATCCGGGTTGGCTTCTAATGTTATTTCTGGACTGTCACTAATCTCATAATTTTTGTAAATAGTGTCAATAATAAGTTGAATTTCAGCTATAGTCAAAACAGAAGGTGTACCGCCTCCAAAATAAATTGTTTCAACTTTTATTTCCTTAAACTCATCCTTTCGTTGTTCAATCTCCTTAGCCAAAGCCCAAACCATTTGGTCTCGCTTTTTTAAAGATGTCGAGAAATAAAAATCACAATAATGACACGCTTGTTTGCAAAATGGAATATGGATGTAAATTCCAGACATGTAGTCCTTTTAGATTAAACAACTTTACTTTTTAACGCGGTCTTCGTTTTGTTTTACAAAACTGGCCCAACCACTATAGCTTTTCCCAACATTAACACGACCTTGATTGTAAAAATGACAAACTGCAGCTGCCAAGCCATCAGTGGAGTCTAAATTTTTTGGCAAGGTTTTTAGACCTAAAAGGCTTTGTAACATCTTTGCTACTTGCTCTTTTGAGGCGTTTCCGTTTCCCGTTATGGCCATCTTAATTTTCTTTGGAGAATATTCTGTAATCGGAACCTCACGTGATAAACCTGCGGCCATTGCAACACCTTGAGCTCGACCAAGTTTTAGCATACTCTGTACATTCTTTCCAAAAAAGGGTGCCTCGATGGCAATTTCATCTGGATGATGTATATCAATGAGTTCTACAGTGCGCTCAAAAATAAGTTTGAGCTTGAGGTAATGATCATCGTATTTTTTTAAATGCAATTCATTGAGTTGCAAAAACTCCATTTTCTTGCCAATGACTTTTATAAGTCCAAAACCCATTACGGTTGTTCCAGGATCGATACCTAATATGATTTTTTCTGTTGGCATATATCAATCACAAAATTGGCAACCACTTAATGCTACAGAAACACCAAATGTTAGATTAAACACATTACCATTAAAAGCACCAAGACCCAATATTTCAGGATTAAAATCATCCAAACTGGTAAATCCGTAGATATATGATACATCCGCGTATAGTGCTACTTTTCGATTGATTGAATAATGAAATTCAATTCCAGCATTCCAATTAAGAAAAGACTGTTTATTGTCACCTAAGCTCCCTAATGGTTTTACAAATGAAAATCCTGGACCAGTATGACCAACCAGTGCTGTTTGTTCTGGTAATCGTATTAAGGTTGTAAAATTATATACAAATTGTGCATTGATGCGTGAATAGTTTACTTTGAATTCTGGATTATCCGATTCGCTTTTGAATCTATTAAAACCGTAATCCAATTTTGCACCCATGGTTCTAGTAAACATACGCTGAATTCCCAAATTTACAGTCGGTAAATTAATGGAATGCGCAGGTGCAGAATCTATAAAACCACCATTTGAAGGCGAATTGACACCTAAGGCTATTTGTGCTCTCCAAGTATTATTATCTACACGTTGTGCCACTAATTTGCCACACATAAAAATGAGACTACTAATAACAAACATATATTTTGTGAGCGCAAATCGCATCGTGGTAGATTTTTGGTTTATTTTGTGGTGTGCTTGCAAACCCTTCATACAAATCTAAGCAATTCTTTATTGCTATAATTAAACTTAGTATAATATTTGGTGCATCGTATTACATCTATAACAAACTTGTGCAATATGAAAAACTCAGTTTTTCTCAATTTGTTGAGTTTTTGATTAAAAACAAGGTTTTTTCGCCAAAAAACGTCACTTTTTTACTGATTTTAACCATTTTTAACTGGTTTTTTGAAATCCTGAAATGGCAAAAATTGGTAAAAACGATTAAAAACGTCTCTTTTTTTGAAGCTTTAAATCAAAGTCTTGGTGGTCATACCGCCTCACTAATCACACCAAATAGAATTGGAGATTATGGAGCAAAGGTTTTATACTTTACAAAGCAGTTTAGAAAGTGAGTTGTACTTCTAAATCTTTTAGGTAACAGTTATCAAATGCTGGCAACTAGCATTTTTGGTGTTATCGGGTTGCTACTTTTCAACCTAAATTTTGACTTAGATCTAAATTTTAGAAAAGGTCTGCGATTTCTTATATTCATAGCTGTTGTTGGTGGACTATCACTTTTTGGTATTCAGCAATCAAAATTTAAAATCAAGGGATTCTCTATTGAACGCGTGATATCATTTTTTAAAAACTTAAAGATTGAAACTCACATAACAGTTTTCTTATGTTCGGCTTTGAGATATATCATTTTTTCTTTTCAATTCTATTTTTTACTTCTATTATTTGGTGTGGAGTTAGATATGTTTGCGGCACTTATTACCATTTCGAGTATGTATTTTATCAGTTCAGTGGTGCCATCGCTCGCGGCTTTTGATGTTCTAATAAAAGCCAGCAGCGCTGTATTTCTTTTCGGAATTTTAGGAATTGATGAGTTGACCATTCTATGTGTTTCTCTAACCATGTGGTTACTTAACTTTGTCTTACCAAGTATTTTTGGAAGCTATTTTGTGTTGAATTTTAAACTACCTCAAGACACTGAATAATGTTGTATTTCATTTGTTCCTTTATAATATTAGTATACCTCATTGTAATTACTTTACTGAATTATGGATTTAATAAGGTCAAAGAATTTAAGCTTCAAGATTTAGAACCAAAAACCAAGTTTTCTATAGTTGTTCCATTTAGGAATGAAGCCAGTAATTATCAACGCCGTTATAAGTATTATGGTAGTTTATATAGTCTCGTGGATACTAAGCTTCTTTGGTATACGGAGCTTTATTTGGGGTACGTCTTGGTGGGCTATCGGGTTTAATTTTTTAGCCGCCATCGTTGCATCTTTTGCTCTTCTTTTGGATTGACGATCATTATGAAGATCGCCCTGAGATTAAGACTTCTGCAAAAGTTTGCAATACGTAATAGATAGTCTACTATTTAATAGAAACGACAACTGGTAAAACAAACTCCGTTTTTACCTGTTGTCCGCGTTTTATTGCAGGATATATTTTAGGCAGGGAAGCTATACTTTGTGTCAATAAGGAATCAATTGTTGGAATTGCAAATTGTGTTTCTGGTTTTGAGTTTATCTCTAATACTGAAATTTCACCGCGTTTATCGACCTTTAATTTAATAGAAATTGTGTCCTCAACATCCTCAGAAACTACAATCATTTGTTCGGATAAAAATTGGTTTACATGATTGAGAATCGTATGCTCAAAACATTGCTTGCGTTCTAATTTTTCGACTAAATTCTCGCAATCATCGAAACTTGGATATTCATCAACAGCAGTCCAATCTATTGCTTCTCGTTCTTGTGATACAATATCTTCAGTTTTGACTTTTTTGCTTTCAAAATAGTCGCATGAAAATAAGAGTAGAAAAATCAAAACAAAATAGCGCTTCATAATAGGTATTCAGAAACCGAAAAGTACAATTTTTAGTAATAAAATGCCAACCCGCGACCTTTTAGTCCTCAGTCATAAAATTTTCCTCTTGTAACTCCTTAAGTCTAATTTCTGCAATACTTTTAAATGTTTCATTTTTGGCAGATGCAATAAAGTCTAGATAGAGTTTGACTACTGTTTTTCGATCTGTATAATATTCGTCCTTAGTACTTAGGATTAATAATTTTATAAAGGTGTCTGAAGGATCTTCTTTTAAAGCTTTATTGAAGGCTTTTATATCCTCTAATATAGTAGCAATATCATCAAAGGGTTTGTGCAAAACAGCCTTAGCTTTCTTACTTTTTATCTCAATCATTGGATTGCCTTCCAAACCTAAGGATACAGCTTCATTTATAAGTACATTTAGGGGTCTTTTAGGGTGTTGTAAGAAACTCCAGAGAATACCTTGAAAGAATATTTTAAGCCCTCTAACAGAGAGTTTTGAAGAGCCAATTTCTTGCTTTAAACAGTCAAAACTAAACTGTAACATAGCCTTGTATTTCTTAGAATAATCACCAGCTAATTTGGAGTCTAATGCTTGTTTAATATAATCAATGTCTGAGAGTTTACCAGTCACAACATTTGTGGATCTGTAGGATAACAAAATACCACCGTTTAATAGATAGCTGTATATCTCAGCAGCTAGAACTTTAGCAATGGATAATCGTTGGTCAAGGGGTTAGGAATTAGGTACAATTTAGCTATTTTTTAACCTCTTAAGTAGGTTAAACTTACATTTATAGATGAATACCTCATAGCTTTAGTAAAGCGTAAGTAATTAAACCTGTTTCTTTAACTTTTTAATAGCCATGCTAATCTGTTTCTCTACCACCTTACCATAACTATCCTGTGTAGTCTGTATTTTGGCATGACCTAATAACTTGCTTACCACCTCAATAGGCACATTATTATACAACAGTACTGTACTTGCGAAGGTCTTTCTAGCTATGTGGTGCGTTAGGTTGATGTCTATATTACAGAGATCTGCAATTTCCTTTAAATACGCATTAAAATTAGCATTGGATATGTTGGCAAATACATACGTTTCATCATCTTGTATGTACATATTCATGATCTCTTGGGCTTTTGGTAATAATGGCACCTTATAACTTCTTTTGGTCTTTGCTCTGTTTACATTAATCCACAACTCACCGTCAAACTCTCTGGAAATATCTTTTTTCTTGAGGTGTTTCATTTCGGTAAAGCCTAAACCCGTATAACAACAAAACACAAACATATCTTTAACCTTCTGTATACGCTCTATCTTAAATGTTTTTTCTTCAAGTATTTTAAGTTGTTCTGATGATAAAAACACTACCTCTTTTTTTACACGTTTGGCTTTATAGAGCACAAATGGGTCTTTATCTAAATAATCTTCTGAAATAGCATATTTAATAGCACTTCTGAAGCGCTGAATAGCTTTATTTAAAGTACTCTGCTTAAAGTTTTTTTCGGTTTTTAAGTAGTATTCGTAATGTTCTAAAAAGGTGCTTTTAAGCGTCTTTAATTTAATGTCGTTCACCTTGTACTTAAACTTAATAAAACTCTTTAAATGCCTACCAGACTCTACATATTTGGAATAGGTGACTTCTTGTATCTCTTTACCAATAAGTTTTTTAATTCTAGCGGTGTGCAGGTTGTATAATTCTATTACACCGTAATCTGTTTTTGGGTTTTCACCTTTGTACTTGTTAAAGACATCATCTACATCAAAGTCTGTACCCCTCACCTGTAAAAACAAAAAAGCCTGACTAAGTTTGGTCTTAATCAGGCTCAATTGGGTATTTAGTAATTCTTCATCAGGTTCAGGCGGTTCAATTAACTGTGTTTTTGAGTTCCAATGCTCTGGATTAATAAATAAACCCGTAGAGAACTCTTTTCGTGTTTTTTTAAAAGTGATTCTACATCTAATAGGGCATTTACCTTTAGAATTGGTTTTAGCTTTATACAATAGAAATAGTATATTTAATTTCATGATTATTAATATTTTGTAAGATTTTTAGATGGTACACCTTTTGAAGATGATGGTACACCGAAAAGGACACCTTTTTTGGAAGAAAAAAAGGCTGTAAAACAAAAAAGCATCCCGATTTTCAAATAAAGAAAAAAGGAAAGCTTCTCATTGGAAATCTTAATTAAAAGACCTCTACTACGTTCCGATAATTAAATTCGGAACAACACAACATTTTAAAAGCGGTCTGGACGGGACTCGAACCCGCGACCCCCTGCGTGACAGGCAGGTATTCTAACCAGCTGAACTACCAGACCGTTGCGTAATTGCGAGGGCAAATATACACCGCATTTTTAATTCCGCAAACAAAAACAAAAAAAATATACTGCCGCTCAAGCAAATTTTTGATGTTCTATCATATATGTAGTAAGTATGTGGTCAAAGCCTTTGTTTATATCGGCTTCCACATACTTTATACGGTACTGACCACAGCGCATTTTAAGATTATTAAAATACTCCGAAACTGCCTTTTCGTAATTCTCCTTTACCGTATCTGGATACAAATCAATAGTTTCTCCTGTTTCTACATCTACAAATCGTATTGGCTTGTTATCAAAATCAAAGGTCAACTCTCTTGTCTTATCAAAAACATGAAAAACAACCACCTCATGCTTATTATGTTTTAAATGACGTAATGCTGCAAAGATCTTCTCGTCATCTTCTGCAGTCTGAAACATATCCGTAAATAGAAATATTAAAGAGCGTCTGTGAATTTTTTCAGCAATTTGATGAATGTACTTATACGTTTCAGTTGTTTTTGACGCTTTCTTATCTATCACTGCATTACCAAGCATCGATAACAACATTTGATGATGTCTTTCACCACCCTTTTCTGGTGCATAAAAATCATAATTATCACTATAAAGACTCAAACCAACAGCGTCTCTTTGCTTTTTTAGTATTTGCATTAATGATGCTGCAGCTAAGGCAGAAAACGAAATCTTATTTAAATTATCGATTGTTGCACCTGCATCTTCTGGATAATGCATTGAACTACTATTATCTATAATGAGATGACACCTAAGGTTGGTCTCCTCGTCGTATCGTTTGGTGTAAAGCCGATCCGTTTTAGCGAATAACTTCCAGTCGATATGCTTGGTGCTTTCGCCCTGATTATAGATTTTATGCTCTGCAAATTCTGCAGAAAACCCATGAAATGGGCTTTTATGCATACCAGCAATAAAGCCTTCTACAACTTGTTTTGCCAACAAATCCAGGTTTTTAAAACCTCCTGCTTTATTTAACTCTTTTTGTATATCCATACTCACCGAAACTAAAAAAGGTTTGCCGTACTGACAAACCTTTTATAAAATCTTTTAGAAGTTATTCTTATAATAATGCATCTAATGCATCTGCATAAGCATTTTTAGGGGCTACACCAACTTGACGACCTACCACTTCTCCATTTTGGAAAACCAAAACAGTAGGTATGTTACGTACGCCGTATTTCGCTGCAAATTCTTGATTAGCATCTACATCTACCTTACCAACTACTGCTTTACCATCATATTCTGTACTGATTTCGTCTATGATTGGCCCAACCATACGACATGGTCCACACCAAGCAGCCCAAAAATCAACCATTACTGGTTTATCACTTTTTAATACTGTTTCTTCGAATGTTGCATCTGTTATTTCTAATGCCATAATATATTTTTTAGTCTATTCTACATTAATTAATGATTGTACAAACTTAGTCAAAAATTCTGCCAAACCTTACAACTGCTATATTTGATTTGGTTATTGGTATATAGACTGTCATTATTGCTTTGGATGTGGGTTCTAATTCAACTTGAATCGTATATCCGAATCACTAAGTTCGGTCAATAATTCTTGAGAGATTTTTATCTTTTGTTTTCGACTTGG
>CBFHYD010000052.1:0-16365 GCA_965659975.1 Winogradskyella sp.
TTCATCGTGGGTTTATGCATTCTATTTTATTTTCAATTCTTGGAGCATTTACATTTGGCTGGTTAGTTCATGAACTTTATGATAAAGGCAAACGTTTAGATACAACCACCTTAAAAGATTGGCAAAAGCTATTTTTTTGGTCACTATTTACGCATCCAATTTTAGACAGTTTTACACCATATGGCACACAATTGTTTTATCCATTTTCTAATTATCGGATCGCTATTAATAATATTGCTGTTGCAGATTTCTTTTATACAATCCCTTTTCTTTTGGCGGTAATTATACTGATGTTCTTTAGAAGAGATTCAGTGAAGAGACGTTTGTGGCTAAAAATTGGTTTAGGAGTTTCCAGTTTGTATATGCTATTTACGTTAGGTAATAAATTATATATAGATTCCGTATTTCAGAATTCACTGTTAGAGCAAAATATTGGTTTTAATAGATTTAGAACCCAACCTGCTATCTTTGGTTCAATTCTATGGTATGGTGTGGCAGAAACCGATACGGCTTATTATATGGGATTCTATTCTTTATTTGATAAGGATAACAGAGTAAAATATTGGCAAATTATCAATAAAGAGCGGCAAGACGTTCCTTTAACTGATAACGATATTTCGACATTACTTTGGTTTAGTGATGGCTATTACCATATAACACCTTCAGAAGAAAAAGGTGTTTATGTTTTTAAAGATTTACGTTATGCACTTTTAGATCCAGACGACAAAAATTCATCATTGTTTACTTTTAAAATATTTAAAAATAATGGCCGTTGGGATATGAAAAATTCAAGACCTGAAGTCGATGAAGATATCACGCTTCAAGAAATTTTTGGTCCAATGATTAAACGACTTAAGGGTATTTAGTGTCAGGCAATTTCCTTTTGTAATACACCGATCTCAAGCATACAATCTATCATTAGTTCTGATGTCCGTTCTATGTCAGCATCAAGTCCAATCGAAAAACGAATTAATCCATCACTTAAGCCCATTTCTTTCTGCTCATCTTCTGGTATCTCTGATGATGTAGAGCTTCCTGGTGCAGAAAAAAGTGTTTTATAAAAACCTAAACTTACGGCTAAGTAGCCTAAGTTTTTCTCTTGCATCAATTCCATAAGAGCATTCGCTTTCTCTAAGGTTCCAACATCTATAGTGAGCATGCCACCAAACCCATATTCATTATTCATCATAGACTTGAATAATTGATTAGATGGATGAGAATGTAATCCTGGATAAACAGTTTTAAGTCCCATACTTTCGAACTTTTTGGCTAAATACATGGCGTTTTTACTGTGCTGTTGCATTCGTATATGCAATGTTCTAAGATTTTTTAAAACTGAAGCAGAACGCAAGCTGTCCATTGTAGAACCTAATAACATAGCTGCGCCGTCATTGACATTTCGAAGTTGGTCAATAAAATCTTGATCGGCACAAATAACACCACCAACGGTATCACTGGAGCCATTAATAAACTTTGTAAGACTATGTATAATAATATCTGCTCCCAATTTCTTTGGTGAGATACTTAATGGCGAAAAGGTATTATCTACAACTAATTTTAGATTGTGTTTTTTAGCAAGTAGTGCTAACCCTTTTATATCTGCTACTTCCAATAGTGGATTACTCACAGACTCACAATACAATACTTTTGTTTTTGGTGTAATCGCTGCTTCGACAGCATCTAAATTAGTGATGTCAACGAAAGTCGTTTCAATATTTAGTCGAGGTGTAAAATTTTTCAGGAAAGCATATGTCCCGCCATATATCGTTCGGCTTGAAACAATATGTTCGTTTGCTTGACACAGTTGCATAAGAACAGCTGAAATTGCGCCCATGCCAGAAGCGGTTACAGTTGCGGTTTCGGTTCCTTCCATTGCAGCCAAGGCTTCACCTAAATATAGATTAGATGGTGAAGAATGGCGAGAATACAAATAACAACCATCTGCATTTCCTTCGAAAGTATCGAACATGGTTTTTGCTGATAAAAACGTATACGTAGAAGAATCTGAAATTGAAGGATTAACACCTCCAAATTCACCAAAATACTGTAAGTCCTGAATATTGTTTGCGGGTTTAAAAGCCATAACGTTTCATTTGATTATTACTTCAAAATTGAAATAAATTAGAATAATAAACAATAGATAGTAATATAAATAGAAAAATAAACTATATAATAATCTATGTATAGAAATAAATACTAATTTTAATAACTGAATTCCGCTTAAAGCGAAAATTTTTCAAACTATGTTATTAGATGTTATTGATAAACAGTTATTAGAATTGCTCCAAAGGGATTGTAAACAGACAAACAAGGCACTCTCATTAGAATTAGGATTGTCTGTGACTGCTGTTTTTGAACGCATAAAAAAGTTAGAAAAAGCCAAGGTCATTAATAGGTACGTTACACTATTAAACAAAAAGGTCATAAGTAAAAACTTTGTTGCGTTTTGCCATGTTAAGCTCACTAAACATACGCAAGACTACGTTATGAAATTTGAAAAAGAAGTTGCTAAATTGCAAGAGGTATTGGAGTGCTATCACATTAGTGGTGATTACGATTACATCCTAAAAGTACTTGTTGGGGATATGGAAGAATTTAGGGATTTTATGGTGAATAAATTGACTAATATCGATCATATTGGTAGTACACATAGCATGTTTATGATAAACGAAGTTAAACACACAACAGAAATTAAATTATAATAAACTCAAGGAATTATAGAGCATTAGAACTGTTCGTTTTATTTGTTTTAATTCCCGTACAGTTGACTATAGATTGGTCAATTAGAAGTCGAATTGCTATTTCTGTCATTGGCTTTTTATATGCTGTTTCAATAACGATTTTTGTTGTAAAACCTTTAATGTGTAAGTATAAAAAAACAATAGCTTCGGATGGTTATAATAAAACGTTTCATGACCGCGTGGTAGGATATCGTTTTTTGCGCTACTACCAACAAGATAATGGCCGTTTTGATAGTATATCATTTACATTAAGAAATTCAGATTCTACATTTATAAAAGAGTATAAGCGTCAGCTTAAAGAAGAAAAAAAAGTTAAAGACTCAACGAAGACTGATTAACTTCCAAAACCAAAGAAAAAGCTAACCAAAGCCGAGAAAAAAGCCAAGAAGTTAGAGTGGAAGAAGAAAATTGAGAGGCGCCAAAAGTATGGTTACGATTATTCAACTAAAGAATATAATCGAAATCTAACTTTCATAGGAAAAGACAGTACAATACCACTTTTAACCATAAAAGGATTTTCACGTGGTAAAAAGAAAGCTTATCAGGCTTTTTATGAAGAGGTCTTTACCAAAATAGACTCTGCAAATTCACATCATTTAATTATTGATTTGCGAAATACCTTCGGTGGTCGACTCAATGAAATTATGGAATTGTACAGTTATTTAACGGACAAGGATTTTGAGTTGATTAATCCTAGCGAGGTCAATTCTCGCATACCAACTATGAAGGTATTAATGAGTAATTCAAGATCTTTAGGTCAAAAGTTATTCAGTGGATTATTAGCTTCTGGAATTATTGTTTAGAATTTAATAGCGACCAGAAAGAAAGATGGACAGTTGTATTACCGATTTAAAGCTTCAAAATTACAAGAGCATAAACCAAACAACTTTAAGGGTCACATTTATGTATTGATTAATGGTAATAGTTTTTCTGCATCTTCTGTTATATCCACACAGTTAGATGGAGATGATCGTGCAACCTTTGTTGGAGAAGAAACTGGTGGTGCTTACAACGGAACGGTTGTAGGTTATTACAAAAGTTATGAGCTGCCAAATACAAAAGTATAAAGATGCGTATTGGTCTTATGCATATCGATAGTAAATACAAAACTAATCCAGACGGATTTGGCATAAAACCGGATGTTGAAATTTATCCAACTTATGAAGATAGACTCAACGGTATCGATACTGAATTAGAATATATTCTTAAAGATATCGAAGGTAAATAGCCAATAGAATATTTTACATTTTAAACCGGAGAATTCTTGAGGTCTAAAATTCGCAATTCTTTGTTCTAAGTCGTACTTTTGTATTACAAATTTTGAAAGAAAATCTATGAGTTCATATGACGTTGCAGTAATCGGTTCAGGACCTGGTGGTTATGTCGCAGCAATTCGCTGTGCACAGTTAGGTATGAAAACTGCGTTAATCGAAAAATATTCTACACTTGGCGGTACATGCCTTAATGTTGGTTGTATCCCAAGTAAAGCTTTATTAAGTTCTTCTCATCACTACGAAGAGGCAACTAAACACTTTGAGGAACACGGTATTGAGATTCCTGGAGAAATAAAGGTTAATCTCGAAAAAATGATTGCTCGCAAACAAGCAGTTGTAGACCAAACAACTGTTGGCATCGATTTCTTGATGAAAAAGAATAACATCGATGTATATGAAGGTGTAGGTTCTTTTAAGGATGCGACTCATATAGCAATCGAAGGTAATGACGCCGGAGAAATCGAAGCTAAGAATAGTATAATAGCAACTGGAAGTAAGCCAAGCAATTTACCATTTATCAACTTAGATAAAGAGCGTATTATCACTTCTACCGAGGCCCTAAAACTTAAAGAAATTCCTAAACATCTGATGATTATTGGTGGTGGTGTAATTGGATTGGAGCTTGGTCAGGTTTACAGAAGATTA
Source organism: Winogradskyella sp. (assembly GCA_965659975.1). GTDB lineage: Bacteria > Bacteroidota > Bacteroidia > Flavobacteriales > Flavobacteriaceae > Winogradskyella. The sequence goes on from CBFHYD010000052.1 coordinate 4,661, forward strand.
GGTGCAGAAGTTACTGTGATCGAGTATACGGATCGTATTTTACCTGCGATGGACGCTGGTTTATCAAAGGAATTAAATAAGGTCTTCAAGAAAGCCAAATGTAAGATGATGGTTTCTCATAAGGTGCAGTCTGTAGAACGCAATGGAGATGAGGTTGTCATTAAGGCTGAAAATAAGAAAGGTGAAGTTGTTGAGTTTAAAGGTGACTATTGCTTAGTATCTGTAGGACGCCGTCCTTATACAGATGGCCTTAATGCTGAAGCTGCTGGAGTTAAAATTAACGATAGAGGTCAAGTTGAAGTTAATGAACATTTACAAACATCTACACCGAATATTTATGCTATTGGCGATTGTATTCGTGGCGCAATGTTAGCACACAAGGCAGAGGAAGAAGGCGTATTTGTTGCAGAAACGTTGGCTGGTCAAAAACCACATATCGATTATAATCTCATTCCTGGAGTAGTTTACACATGGCCAGAAGTGGCTGCGGTTGGTAAGACTGAAGAGGAATTAAAAGCAGATAATATCGAGTATAAAGTTGGACAATTTCCGTTTAGAGCATTAGGTAGAGCAAGAGCAAGTGGCGATATAGACGGATTTGTAAAAATCTTAGCAGATAGAACCACAGATGAAGTACTTGGTGTACACATGATAGGTGCACGATGTGCAGACTTAATTGCAGAAGCCGTAACAGCTATGGAATTTAGAGCAGCAGCAGAGGATATTTCTCGCTACTCACATGCACACCCAACATTTGCAGAAGCGATTAAAGAAGCGGCTTTAGCAGCGACTGATAATAGACCATTGCATATATAATCTTCATCATATTCTATATTCAATAAATTTTGAGCGAGTTTATCACCTATAAATATTGATGTGATGCTCTCTTTTTTTATAATATAAACCCAAGAGTGGAACAACTTACACTTACAACACCAGCGTTATTATTTTCAGCAATATCATTAATCATGTTGGCCTATACCAATCGGTTTTTGGCTTATGCAGCTGTGATTAGAAATTTAAAAGATAAATACCTACAGAGCCATGATGAGAGGATATTACGTCAAATAGAAAATTTGAAATTAAGAGTAGAGCTTACAAGATATATGCAAATAGCTGGAATAAGTAGTTTACTATTCTGCGTTTTATCGATGTTCTTGATTTATATCGATAATATAACTTCGGCAGCTTATATATTCGGATTTGGTCTTTTATTACTAATCGTTTCCTTATTTTTTCTTATTTGGGAAATTCAAATTTCTGCTAAAGCACTAAATAATCATTTAAGTGATATTGAAGATGATCTAAAAAGTAAATAAATCTATCGTCTTTTCTTTTTGCGGCGATTGGCATTTTTATCACCTCGGGTTTTTGGCTTTTTATATTTTTTTGCCATTTCACGTCGATAGGAACCACCAAGATTTACTTTCTTATTTTTCTCCTTCTTTTCCTGAAAAGCTGGTCCTGGTAAATCTTCAGAACTACGCTTTACAGGATTATAGCGTTCTTTAACTACATCACGCTCTTCTTCAATTAGTTCTTTTGAAACCTCTATATATTGAGGAAGTTCTTTCGTTGGTATAGACATTTGCATTAGCTCCTCAATATCTTGTCGTGCTTGTTGCTCCTTATCAGTTGATAACAATATAGAATAACCTTCACGTTCTGCACGTCCTGTTCTTCCAATACGATGCATATAGTTTTCTGGATAATCTGGCGTGTCAAAATTTATAACGTGCGATACTTCGTCTATGTCTAATCCACGCGCCACAACATCTGTAGCAACAAGAATACGATGTTCCCCTTCGCTAAATTGCTCGATACTTCTTAATCTGTAATTCTGTGTTTTATTGGAATGTATGACGCAGTTTTCACCTGGAAACAATTCTTCGAGTTTATCAAATAGCCGATCTGCCATGCGTTTGTAAGCGACGAAAATTAATACACGAGAGAACGTGTCTTTATCAGATAATAAATCTTCTAATAAATTTACTTTGGTGTAAAAATTAGGAACATCATAACGCAGCTGCGATATGTTTTCCAATGGCGTTCCAGAAACCGCAATAGATACACGCTCTGGATTGATGAAAAAATCTGTAATTAAGTCATCAACGTCTTTAGTCATTGTCGCAGAAAACATAATGTTTTGTCTACGTTGCGGCAGAATATCAAAAATATTCATCAGTTGATGTCTAAAACCTAAATCTAACATTACATCAACTTCGTCAATTACTAATTTCTGAATGGATTTAAGTTGCAAAACGCGACTTACAGCCAAGTCATATAAACGACCTGGTGTCGCTACTATAATATCTAAGCCTTGAGCTACGGCTTGTTTTTGTGTATTAATATTGGTTCCGCCATAAACCCCGAGAACACGATTGTTGATGTACTTAGATAGTTTTTCTATTTCACTAACAACTTGTACCACCAATTCCCGCGTTGGTACTAAAACCAAAACTCTCGGATTGTCTTGTCGAGAATATTTTAGGTTTTTTAAAATAGGTAACATGTAAGCGAATGTTTTACCCGTACCAGTTTGTGCAATACCAACAACATCTTTACCAGAAGCTACCACATTAAATGCTTCCGCTTGGATTGGAGTAGGAGACTCAAATCCAAGATCATCTAATGCGTTATAAAGTGGCGTATTGAGGTTTAAATCTTGAAATGTCATTAGTAATATAATTATGCCGCAAAGATAGAATTCTTTTTTGGCCAGCGCATAGATTAATCTGACCTTAGATTCATTGTAAATAATCAATATTAAAATGTATTTTAGCAAAAATTCAGAATCCCATAACATGAGAAAAGTACTTTACCTACTATCAATATTTACTTTACTATCCGCATTTACTTGTGAAGATGAGCCATTAGATCAAGGCATTTTAGATAATGTAGACCCAAATAACCCAGATAATTTAGCATGTATAGGTCAATGGGAACTCGTTTCCTTAGATTATGAAGGAACTTCTACAACGACCGCCGCTGGTACAACTACTACATCAAGTTATACAGGTACGAGTCTAAATGAAGACTACATTCTAATTTTAGAGGATGATGGAACATATACCGCTCAAGGAAGTTATGATATAGAATTAAGTACGGTAGTCCCAAATTTTCCTCCTATCGTAACGACATCGAGTATAACAGCGAATTCCTCAGGTACATACACAGCAACGGCAACAACTATTACAACAAGTGGAGCCTTAGTGGATGTTGCTTTAGATGGTGTTCCGCAATCTAATGAAGATGTAGAAGGAACTTCAGATTATGTTGTATCAAATATTGGAAATACTATTGTATTTACCAATGAAGTACAAGATACTATAGAACAAGGTGGTGTAACTGCAGAAGTTTATGTAAGCAGTACGTCTGTATTTAATGGAATCGGAACTGGTGGAGGCACTGGCGGTGGAAATCCTAGTGATGATTGTACAGATGGTGATATCGAAGACCAAACTGCGCAAGGTAATTTCAAAGGAACTAATTTTACTGTTCAAGGTGGTACATACCGTTCACAATTTGGTGCATTCTTCTGTAGAATATATGTGTCAGAATTGACTGGTGGCGATTGTTCATTCCCTGAGTTTGGAGGAAATGAAGGTGTAATTATTTTCAATTTAGATAATCTCGATCCTCAGACGATTGAATTTTCTGATGTTGCAGGAGAAGGTGAGTCACTCAACTTTAATAGTATTGTTCAAGGAACTACAGAAGTGGAATTGGCAAAATGTGGTCGTATGGAGATTTTATCGAGTACAGCGACGACTGTTTCAGGGCGTCTTATCGCTGAAGGGCAAGATGGTAGTACTATAAATGGTAATATCACATTAACAGTTTGTGAATAATCTTTTATTAATTCAATTATAGTATATATAAAACATTTACTAGCTAATTTGGTATAGTGATTGGTATTTTTGCACTATGCGAGAAATTTATTTACATGAGATTGATTACACTTCAGTTTTTAAGAATAAACTACTCTCGTGGGCACAACAATTTGAAGATATTGTTTGGTTAGACTCCAATGACCACAATGAAAAATATAGCTCGTATGATGCTATTTTGGCCGTAGATGCTTTTACAGCAATAAAAACCGACTACCAAGATGCATTTGATAAATTAAACGAATATCAAGAGTCCACAAACGACTGGATTTTTGGATATTTTACTTACGATCTTAAAAATGATGTCGAACAATTAAGTTCCAATAATTTTGATGGTCTTCATTTCCCAGACCTTTATTTTTTTCAACCTAAGAAGCTCTTTTTAATAAAAGGAAATACTGTTGAGATGCAGTATTTAAGAATGGTAGATGATGAGTTCGAAGAAGATTTAAAGTCAATATCTCAATGTCACACTGAGCCTGTCGAAGACGATAATAATAATGAATCTGTCAAAATAAAACTCCGCACCTCAAAAGATGATTATTTTTCTAAGGTAAAACAGATGTTATATCATATTCATCGTGGTGATATCTATGAAGCTAATTTTTGCCAAGAGTTTTATTCTGAAAACACCGAAATTCAACCTTATCAAGTATATAAAAAACTAAATACCATAAGCAAAACACCATTTGCTTCGTTTGTAAAGACCGATGATAAATTTTTGTTGTCAGCTTCACCAGAACGGTATATAAAACGAATAGGTTCAAAGGTGATTTCTCAACCGATTAAAGGAACTGCAAAACGATCAAAGAATAAAATTGAAGATCGCAAACTGGCAGAAGATCTGTTTAAGGATCCAAAGGAACGAAGTGAAAATATAATGATTGTAGATTTGGTAAGAAATGATCTGTCCCATACCGCAACTAAAGGAAGTGTTAAAGTAGAAGAACTTTGTAAGGTGTATTCCTTTTTACAGGTTCATCAGATGATATCCACAGTTGTATCTGAGGTAAATCAGGATATGCCTTCAAGTGAGATATTAAGAACTACGTTTCCAATGGGAAGTATGACAGGTGCACCTAAGATTTCAGCCATGCAAATCATAGAAGAACTGGAAGATGCTAAACGAGGACTCTATTCGGGCTCAGTTGGTTATATAAAACCAAATGGCGATTTTGATTTTAATGTTGTCATCAGAAGTATTTTATACAATGCTATTGAGAAGTGCATTTCTTATTCTGTTGGTAGCGCCATAACTGCAAAGAGTGATCCTGTAAAAGAATATGAAGAGTGTCTTATCAAGGCAAAAGCAATGCGTGAAGTTCTCGAAAGTTGAACTTTTCTGCTTTAACTCTTATACACCGAAGCATTCTTATTAACTTCGTAAAACCATTATCAATAGTAATTGCTTAGTAAGTTTCAAAACCATATCGATTATAATTTGTCCTTTTTAAGAAAAGGTCGATCTATACTTGCTATTTCTGGTGGTATAGATTCAGTGGTTTTAACTCAACTATGTAAGTCTTTGGACTTCGATTTTGCCTTGGCACATTGTAATTTTACGCTTCGTGGTGAAGAAAGTAATTCTGATGAGGAGTTTGTTGAGCAATTAGGAGAAAATTTAGATTTAGAGGTATTCAGTCAGTGTTTTGATACAGAATCTTATGCTAAGGAAAATAAGTTGTCAATCCAAATGGCAGCTCGCGAATTACGCTACGATTGGTTTAATGATTTAGCCAATGAGTTAGATTTTGATTATATCCTAACGGCGCATCACGCAGATGATAATTTTGAGACCTTTTTAATCAATTTTACGCGCGGTACGGGTTTAAATGGCTTAACAGGAATTCCGCCAATCAATGATAATATCATAAGGCCTTTATTGCCATTTGCACGAGAAGAGATTGAAACTTATGCTAAGCAGAATGGAATTTCATGGCGAGAAGATAGTAGCAATTCTGGCCGAAAGTATCTAAGAAATAAATTACGTCACGAGTTCGTACCAATTCTAAAGGAAATTAATCCACAATTATTAGACAGCTTTCAAAATACTCTCGACAATCTCAATGACACTGCCGATATTGTCAAAGAAAGTCTAAACGCCGTAGCAAAACGCGCTATTGTAGATGTTGACGAAAATGGTGTAACCTATAAAGTATCGGAGTTCAAAAAGGTAAATAATTCTAGGGCCTATTTATTCGAAATGTTTAAGAATTATGGGTTTACAGAATGGGATGATGTTGTTGGTTTATTGGATGCCGAAACAGGAAAGTATGTAAAATCAAATACTCATTTACTTACTAAGCATCGCGAGTTTTTAATTTTAAGAGATATAGGTGATTCAAACAATTCTGAACTTGTTTCAGGATCTCATCAAATAGAAGAGTTAAAAGATTTCAAATCACCTATTGGAACATTGCAATTTAAAACAGTTGACAAATCAGATAATAATAGTAACACCACCATTTATGTTGATGCTGAAAAAGTAAGACTACCGTTAACATTGAGAAAATGGCAGAAGGGTGATGTTTTTCGACCAATTGGAATGAAAGGCAAAAAGAAACTCAGTAAGTATTTAAAAGACGAAAAATTAAAACCTTTTGAAAAAGGGAACACTTGGCTTTTACTTTCTGGAGATGATGTGATTTGGGTCATAGGTCATAGGGCAGATGAACGCTTTAAAATGACCGATGTAACGAAAGAAATTCTGAGGATAAAATTGCAGTCGAAATAACGTCAGTTCGAGTGTTTCAACATAGGTCGAAATGTATCGAGAACAAATCAGTAAATAATAATGGACATTTTAAAAGGCAATATAGTAGATATACCTAATCGTCACATCTTTAAAGGCGAGGTTGCTATTGATAATGGTAAAATCGTTTCTATTACCCCAAAAGAATGCAAAGAAGATCATTATATCTTACCAGGATTTATCGATGCTCATATCCATATTGAAAGTTCTATGTTGGTGCCTTCGGAGTTCGCCAAAATAGCTGTCAATCATGGAACTGTAGCAACAGTTTCCGATCCACATGAAATTGCGAACGTTTTAGGTGTCAAAGGTGTTGAGTTTATGGTTAATAACGGTAAGCAAACACCATTTAAGTTCAATTTTGGGGCACCAAGTTGCGTGCCAGCCACACCATTTGAGTCCGCCGGTGCAACTATAGCTCCTGATGGTATAAAAGAATTGCTATCAAATCCAGATATCAAATATTTAGCAGAACTCATGAACTATCCTGGTGTTATTCATGAAGATCCTGAAGTGCTCAAGAAAATATATTGGGCAAAGCATTACAAAAAACCAATTGATGGTCATGCACCAGGACTTCGCGGAGATGACATCACGACATATATTTCGGCTGGAATTACAACAGATCATGAGTGTTTTACCTATGATGAGGCTTTAGAGAAGCTTCAAAAAGGAATGAAAGTAATAATTAGAGAAGGAAGCGCAGCTAAAAATTTTGAAGCACTAATTGACCTTTTACCAGAACATTACCAAAATATGATGTTCTGTAGTGATGATAAGCATCCGGATGATCTATTGTTGGGTCATATCAATCAACTTTGTGCGCGAGCTGTTGATAAGGGTATAGATGTATTCAAAATACTTCAAGCGGCATGTGTAAATCCTATAAAACACTACAACTTAGATGTTGGAATGCTTCAGGTTGGTGATGATGCAGATTGTATTGTTGTTGAAGATTTGAAGGAGTTTAATATTCTTCAAACCTATATAGATGGTGAATTGGTTTCAGATCAAGGCGAATCCAAAATCCAGCATGTAGAATTTGAAACACCTAATAATTTCAAGACTCAACCTAAAACAGCATCAGATTTCAAATACCCTTCAACCACTGATAAAATTCGTGTGATCGAGTGTTTGGATGGTGAATTGATAACTAATGAAGTCATTGAAAAAGCATCAATAGATGATGGAAATTTAGTCTCTAATACCGAAGACGATATTTTAAAGATGACTGTTGTCAATCGTTATAAAAATGAAAAACCTTCGATAGCCTTTATCAAGAATTTTGGATTGAAAGAAGGTGCTATTGCATCTTCAGTTGGTCACGACTCGCATAATATTATTGCTGTTGGTGTTTCTGATGAGATGATTTGCAAAGCCGTCAATTTGATTATTGAAAATAAAGGTGGCATCTGTGCTGTTTCAGATACAGAGGATAAATTAGTTCCACTTCCAGTAGCCGGAATTATGAGTGACGAATCTGCTCAAGAGATTGGTAAAGCATATGCAGAACTTGACCAAATGGCAAAAGCCATTGGAAGTCAAATAAGAGCTCCATACATGAGTTTATCCTTTATGGCATTACTGGTAATTCCATCTTTAAAATTAGGAGACAAAGGCTTATTTGATGGAAATTCCTTTCAGTTTACATCAGTTGAGGTAATGGATTAGGTTATTTCATTAAGAAGAGTCACTTTTAAATTTTTGCCCTGACATATACACTAAGCATTAACATTTTCTTCAAACTTTAAAACATAGAAAAACTTACCTTTAGGCTTCTAAAAATCAACCTTTATGTTAAAACGAATTTTACTCCTAAGTTTTCTAAGCATTTTTCTCACAAATTGCAAGGAGAATGATCACCAAGCCACAGTCGATAACAGCACGAACGCTGTGCCTGACACATATGTGCAAGACAACTATACAAAGCAAGAAGTCGCTATAAAGATGCGTGATGGAATTAAACTTCATACAACGATCTATTCGCCAAAGGATACTTCAAAAAAATATCCAATTTTATTGAAGCGTACACCTTACAGTTGCCGGCCTTATGGTGAAGACAATTATCCTACAAGAATAGGACCGAACAAATACCTAATGGAAGAAGGTAACATTATGGTGTATCAAGACGTTCGAGGACGTTGGAATAGTGAAGGCGTTTATGATAATATGCGTGCTTTTATTCCTAATAAAACTGGAGATCAAACTGATGAGGCAAGTGATACATATGATTCGATTGATTGGCTGGTAAATAACGTAGAGAATAATAACGGAAATGTAGGAACTTACGGAATTTCGTATCCAGGATTTTATGCTACCTATTCGTTATTGTCAGGTCACCCAGCATTAAAAGCATCTTCGCCTCAGGCATGTATCGGTGATTTCTTCTTTGATGATTTTATCCATAATGGTGCCTATTTATTGAGCTATTGGAGAGCAACCTCAGTATTCGGATATATGAAAGATAAACCAACTACCGAATCTTGGTATCAGTTCCCAGATATTGGCACTGAAGACCAACATCAGTTTTTCTTGGATCATATGCCGTTAAGTAAGTTAGACGATTTTTATGGTGAAGACAATGTGTTTATGGAACAATTAAAGACACATGTAACTTATGATGAGTTTTGGCAGAGTAGGGGTCTTATTCAGCACTTAAAGGATATTAAGCCAGCCGTTATGGTTGTTGGTGGTCAGTTCGATGCTGAGGATTTATATGGCCCATATAACACGTACAAACATATCGAAGCTAATAGCGATAATTATAACACAGTTGTGTTTGGACCTTGGAGTCATGGCGATTGGTCAAGAACCAGAAACAGACAAGTTATTGGTAATATCCACTTTGGTGATGGACTTTCGGACTATTTCCAAAAAGATATCGAAACCAAATTCTTTAACCATTTCTTAAAAGGTGAAGCCGATGGCAATACAGGATTGCCAGAAGCACATATGTACGATACAGGTATTAAAAAATGGGTGTCTTTTGATACCTGGCCACCAGAAGAAGCAACTAAGGAAAGTTATTTCTTGCAAGCAAACGAGCGTTTAACACAACAAGCAACTCGTGAAATTTCTACAGCAGATTTCGTTAGTAATCCTAAGAAACCAGTTCCATATACTGAAGATATTAAAGTGGTCTTTACACCTCGTAAGTTTATGACAGACGATCAGCGTTTTGCATCACGTCGTCCAGATGTTCTGACATTTGAAACAGAAGTTTTAGAAGACGATATAACCTTAGCTGGAGATATTATGGCAAAACTTAATGTGTCTACTACGGGAACTGCTGCTGATTGGATTGTAAAAGTTATTGATGTGTTCCCTGCGGATACAGAAAATACAGATGATGTTCAAGATCATTTAAAACTCAGCAATTATCATATGATGGTACGCAGCGAAGTATTACGTGGTCGTTTTAGAAATAGTATGACCAGTCCAGAACCTTTTGTGCCAAATGAGAAAACAGCAGTTAATCTTCAACTTCAGGATGTGTTCCATACATTTAAGAAAGGACATAAAATTCAGGTACAAGTTCAGAGTACATTCTTCCCTTACATAGATGCAAATCCGCAAACCTATGTAGATAATATCTTTGAAACTAAAGAAGAAGATTTTACAACCCAAACGCATAAGGTATATAACGATTCTTCGATTGAATTCACAATCTTGAAATAGAGCGCGTTTATGCCAATCGTCCAATCAAATTACAAACCACTCTTTTGGTCTAAGAGTGGTTTTATTTCTACTGTATATTCCGGTTTAGTACGTCGTGTTAATGGACTGCAACAAAAGCGCGAGCGCATCACTCTGCCAGATGGTGACTTTATGGATTTAGATTGGAGTTATACCAAAGAAAAATCAAAGAAGGTTATTATTCTGTTGCATGGTTTAGAAGGTCATGCGCAACGACCTTATCTCACGGGAGCAGCTAAGTTATTGAATGAAAATGGTATCGATGCTTGTGCAGTAAATTTTAGAGGTTGTAGTGGAGAACCCAATCGTTTATACCGAAGTTATCACTCTGGTGCTACAGAAGATTTAGATGCGGTTGTACAACATATTTTAAGCTTGGATAGCTATTCTGAAATTTATATCAAAGGCATTAGTCTTGGTGCTAATATGGCTTTAAAGTATGCTGGTGAAAGCGATACTTTACCAAAAGAAGTTAAAGCAGTTATTGCTATCTCAGCACCATGTGATCTTAAAGGATCTTGTGATGAACTTCTGAGCCTTAAAAATAAAGCCTATGCCATTCGGTTTTTAGATCATTTAAAACAAAAGCTAAAACCTAAATTAGTGCAATTCCCGGATGAACTCTCCAAACAAGATTATAAATCTATAAAGAGCTTAATTGAGTTCGATCATGTTTACACCTCTCGGGCACATGGTTTTAAAGATGCGTTTGAGTATTATGAAAAGGCGAGCAGTGGACAGTTCTTGTCAAATATTAAAGTGCCAAGTCTTATTATCAATGCCAAGAACGATTCTTTTCTCTCAAAATCGTGTTATCCAATAAAAGACGCAGAAACCAATCCAAATGTGTATTTAGAAATGCCCAATTATGGCGGCCACGTTGGTTTTATTCTTAGAGATGATTACTACTATAATGAAAAGCGTGCTTTGGAGTTTGTAAATCGACAATAATTTGTAGATTTAAAATCCAAACAAATTTTATGCTCAAAAAAGTTTTTGCTAGTGCCGTTTTTGGTGTGGAAGCTTCAACAATTACAGTTGAGGTCAATGTAGATAAAGGAATTGGTTACCATTTAGTGGGTTTGCCAGACAACGCCATCAAAGAGAGTAATTACCGTATTGCAGCAGCACTACAAAATAATGGATATCGCATTCCTGGTAAAAAGATTACTATAAATATGGCGCCAGCCGATTTACGTAAGGAAGGCTCGGCCTACGACTTAACTTTAGCAGTTGGCATATTAGCGGCATCTAATCAGATTAAGGCAGACGAGATAGGAGATTATCTTATTATGGGTGAGTTGTCACTTGACGGTTCTTTACAACCCATAAAAGGTGCTTTACCAATTGCAGTAAAAGCAAGAGAA
>CBFHYD010000053.1:0-16296 GCA_965659975.1 Winogradskyella sp.
TATGAGTAACTTTATGACCGCGGTAATTCATGAAGGATCTTTTGACAAATTAGCAAAATACATTGATGCTGCTAAAACGGACAGCAATGCAGAGATAATTGCTGGTGGTGGTTATGATAAATCTAAAGGATATTTTATTGAGCCTACAGTAATTGTAACTACTGATCCTAAATACACTACAATGTGTACAGAGTTATTTGGTCCAGTAATAACAATATATGTTTACGACGCAGATGAATATTCTAAAACTTTAAAACTTGTTGATGGAACAAGCGAGTATGCGCTTACTGGTGCGATCTTATCTACTGACAGATACGCCATTGATGAAGCAACCAAAGCATTAGAAAATTCTGCGGGTAATTTCTACATCAATGACAAACCAACTGGCGCGGTTGTAGGGCAACAACCTTTTGGTGGTGCGCGTGCTTCTGGAACAAATGATAAGGCAGGTAGTGCCCAAAACCTTTTACGTTGGGTTTCTCCACGATTAATAAAAGAAACATTTGTTTCTCCAACAGATTACAGATATCCATTTTTAGGCTAATAATTACCTAATATAAATTATCAAAATATAAATTATCAAAACCCTTAAATAAGTTAATTTAAGGGTTTTTTTCTACTTAAACTTGAAGGTATTTGTTCTATTTTTAGAGCATAATAAACATCAAGCAGTTTCTTATGAAAAAAAACTACTTTCTAACATTACTGAGCCTTCCTTTTATTGCCTTGTCACAGGTCACTCCTATACCCGTGACATCAGATTTAATTGGATATTCAGGAGCAACTGAGTTTCCTGGTCAAGCAGAGTACTTTGTTTATTTAAGCACCGATGACATCCTTGACAAACCGATTTTTTTAATTGATGGTTTTGATCCTGGTGATACCCGAACTATTGACAATTTATATTCATCTTTGGATTACACTGGAAATCCAAACTTTACAAATCTTGGTGATGAATTACGAGCCGAGGGATGTGATTTGGTCTTGGTAAACTTTCCTTCTTATCCAAACCCAAATGACAGTATGTTGATGGTTAATGGTGGTGCAGATTTTATAGAGCGAAATGCTTTAACAGTAGTGAAAATTATTGAAACAATTAATACGGATAAAGCAGCCAATAGTCCTGAACAGAATGTTATTATCGGCCCAAGCATGGGTGGACTCATTGCAAGATATGCCTTAAACTATATGGGAAATGATGCCATGCTCGATTCTGATACAAGATTATTTGTTTCTATTGATTCGCCACATTTAGGAGCCAATGTCCCAATTGGTTTACAGCATCAATTTAATTACTTGGCAAATAACAGCACTAGTCCTGTAGAAGATGTACAACCAATTATAGATGGTGTCCTCAACTCACTTGCGGCTCGACAATTACTTATAGATCATTATTTGGCACATTTAGATAGTTCCGGTGATGGTGTAACCTTTGACCCAAGTTTAACATTACCCATTCCTGACGCGTATAGAACGCAGTTCGAATTGAATATTAATTCTTTTAATTCGTCTGGATTTCCAAGCATTCGTAACGTTGCTGTGGCGAATGGCAGTGGAATTGGCGATCCTTACCTTGCAAAAGATGGTGTTACTGAAGTCACACCTGGCTTTATTGTTTTACCGGATGATTTTTCGGTACCAGTAGATATTGATTTAGGAATTTTCGGTACAATTACAGTAGATGTCGATTTAGATATATCTATGACACCGATTAAAGGTAGTGCGCAACAAGTCAGTAACTTCTTTACCACAGTCCCGCTTGTTGGGACAATACAATCAACTGCCTCATCAGGTACAACTAATTTTGATGTCGTAGATGCTGCATCTGGAGGATTATTTTACCTTTCTGGATTATCAAGTGATCTCCCAATGGATGGATTAGCTGGTGATTTCTTAACCGCATTAACTATTGACAAGTTCAGCTTTATCCCAACGGTAAGCGCATTAGCTTTAGAGATCACAGATGAAGGAAATAATGCGGATAATATCGATTGGTATCATGATATAGACTTATCATCTACACGAGCAACTACTGACAACACACCATTTGACAACACATACTTACCTGATGAGAACAAAGACCATGTTCAAATCACAGCAGCAAATGCGGCCTTTGTTCTCAACGAGATCCGAACTGGCTCTCCAAGTTTTAGTACAGACGAATTCGATTTATTTAACTTAAAAATTGCGAAAAACCCAATTCAAAATCAATTGGAATTAATTTCAAATATTTCGACTGATGTGCAGGTAAATATTATAGATTTCACAGGTAAAAAAGTGTTTGCATCTAATATTTTACTCGCCAATAACACAATTATTCCCTTAAATTTAAATTCTGGATTTTATGTTCTAAATATTGAAAATGAGAATGGTAGTGTATTTACCTCTAAATTTATTGTGACTAAATAGAAATATTAAAAGGCTCTAAATGGAGCCTTTTTTATTTGTACTTCGTCGGAAGATAAACCACCTTTTTTGTTTCAAAAAAATCTTCTTTGAAATAGTTGTTGAGCGGAAATATCTCAACTGTCGAATATTGTTGTAATTCTTCTGACAAATCACCGCCTTTTAGATAAAGAATTCCATTTTTCAATTCGTTTTTTTGCTTTTTCAAAATCTTGCCTTTAACCCATTTGGTGAATTCAGGCATAGCTGTTACAGCGCGACTAACTATGAAATCAAATTGTTCATCAATCGCCTCTACTCGACTATGAGTTGTTCTGATATTTTGGAGACCTAAACTCTGCGAAACCCCATTAATGACCTTAAGTTTTTTATTAATGCTATCCACTAAATGAAACTCACACTCTGGAAATAAAATTGCCAAAGGCACACCAGGAAAACCTCCACCAGTACCTACATCTAATATGGATGAACCACTTGTAAAAGTCATAACCTTTGCGATACCTAAAGAGTGCAACACATGCCTTAGATAGAGCTCATCGATATCTTTTCTGGAAATGACATTAATCTTAGAATTCCAATCTTTATATAAAGGCAACAAAACGTCAAATTGTTCAATTTGATTAGGCGTTAGGTTTGGGAAATATTTTAGAAGTAAGTCCATCTAAGAGTTTTAACAAAAGTAGCCATTTAATTGTACATAAAATTTCATTTCTATGTCCTGATTGGCTGCTTTATTTTTTATATTTGGGTTTCGATAATTTTTCGACCTGTAAAGGCGTTAAGTAAAAAACCTTTAACAATGAACACCCCTAAAACACTTACATTTTCAAGGAAAGATTCGGCTAAGTTTTTTAGAACTTTGAACAAACGTGTCAATAGTTACTTTAAAGAAAATAACATAAAAAGAACAGGTAATTATGAACTTTGGATTAAAACAATAGTAATGTTTGCCTTATTTCTTACGCCATATTTCTTATTGCTTACCTTAGACATACCAACTTGGGGACAATTATTACTCACTGTAGTAATGGGCGTTGGAATGGCTGGAGTAGGTATGAATGTTATGCATGATGGTAACCATGGCTCATTTTCTAATAAAGAATGGATAAATAGACTAATGGGAAGCAGCATTTATATTCTTGCTGGAAACGTTTACAACTGGAAGGTCCAGCATAACGTACTTCACCATACTTATACAAATATCCATGGCCATGATGAGGATTTAGAAGCAGGACGTATCCTTCGTTTCTCAAAGCATTCAGAGTGGCGCAAATACCATAAATTTCAACATTACTACTCCATATTCTTATACGGATTACTAACTATAAACTGGGCGATTACTACAGATTTTCAGCAAATGTATCGCTACATGAAGCGTAAATTATCCTACGGTAAATTCCCAAACCCAGTTGCAAATTGGAGTAAATTGGTTGTTTCTAAACTTATTTATGTAAGCATGTGGATTATTATTCCTATTGCCTTAACTGATCTTGCGTGGTATGAAGTATTAATAGGATTCTTTATCATGCATTATGTAGCTGGTCTTATTCTTAGTGTGGTATTTCAGTTAGCGCATGTTATGGACGAGGCAGAAATGCCAATGCCAGAAAAAGATGGCACGATGAAAAACACTTGGGCAATACACCAACTAAAAACCACCGTTAATTTTGGTGCAAAAAACTGGCTTGTCAATTGGTATACTGGTGGACTAAATCATCAGGTAGAACACCATATTTTTCCGCATATAAGTCATATTCACTACGGGAAAATAGCGAAGATTGTGAAAGAAACTGCAAAAGAATTTAATTTACCATACAAAGAATATAAAACAACGCGTAAGGCTATTATTGCTCATTTTAGATTTTTGAAAGAAATGGGAATGAAGCCAGCTATGCAAGCATAACATTAGAATTTTACTTATGAACCAACTATCTGATAGAATTAACAATCTATCTACTTCGGCCACATTAGCAATGGCTGCTAAAGCCCGTGAACTAAGAGAAGAAGGAAAAGACATCATAGGGTTAAGTCTTGGAGAACCCGACTTTAACACACCAGAATTTGTTAAGGATGCGGCAACGAAGGCTGTAGAAGATAACTACAACAGCTACACACCTGTTGATGGTTATGGCGAACTTAAGGATGCTATTATCAAAAAGTTTAATCGTGATAACGGACTAGACTATGCACGTTCACAAATAGTCGTATCTACTGGTGCTAAACAATCCTTATACAACATCGCATCTGTTATGCTTAATGAAGGTGATGAAGTTATTTTGCCTTGTCCATATTGGGTGAGTTACAGTGACATTGTAAAGCTTAATGGTGGCGTGCCAGTTGAAGTGAAGACTTCTATTGATACAGATTTTAAGATGACACCGGAACAACTTGAAGCGGCTATAACTCCAAGAACTAAAATGATTTGGTATAGCTCTCCTTGTAACCCAAGTGGTTCTGTATACAGTAAATCTGAATTAAGAGCTTTGGCAGATGTTTTGCAAAAACATCCAAATATCTTTGTGGTTTCTGATGAGATTTATGAGCACATAAATTTTGTTGGTGGTCATTGTAGTATGGCCCAGTTTGACGATATGTACAATCGAACCATTACTGTAAATGGCGTTTCAAAGGCTTTTGCAATGACAGGTTGGCGCATTGGATATATTGGCGCTCCTGAATTTATAGCAAGAGCTTGTAATAAAATTCAAGGTCAGGTCACAAGTGGTGCAAATTGTATCGCACAAAGAGCAGTTATAACAGCACTTGAAGCTTCTCCGTGTAAAATTCAATATATGGTAGATGAGTTTAAAGAGAGACGAGAACTCATTTTAGGCTTACTGTCAGAAATTGACGGCGTTTGTTATAATGAGCCTGAAGGTGCTTTTTACGTATTCCCAGATATATCAGCATATTTTGGTAAAACTCTAAACGGCGAAACCATTAACAATGCATCTGATTTTGCTATGTACCTTTTAGAACATGCAAACGTTGCCACAGTAACTGGTGAAGCTTTTGGAAATCCTAACTGTATACGAATTTCCTATGCAGCATCTCAAGAGCAAATAAAAGAAGCAATTAGTCGAATAAAAAAGGCACTTAGCTAATTAAGTAAACCATTATCACAGCAACTACAATAAAAGTAAATACCAGCATAACAAACTGGTTTCTGTCAGCTTTTTCCTGATCATTTTTTAATCTGGACTTTATATCTCTTAAGATTTTAGTATTAGATTGAGGGAGATTATATTCTACTTTTTTATTCGAAGTGAATTTTGATTGAGATTTTCTAAAATGCTTCGATTTATCAAGCATAATGTTCTTATTACTCTTTAATATAGACTGCATTGATTCTCCCAGAGGCATAACTTATATGATTTAAATCTAACGTTAAGTGTGTTAAAAAAAGTGCTCCATAAAATGAAGCACTTTTTATTTACATTTTATATAGAGTAGCTTAAAACATCATTGATAAGGCCAACACAAATACTGACACCTTTAAAGCTACACCAACAGCATTTACACTATTGAATCGTTTGTATTTAATTCGTTGTCTCATTCCGAATACAGACGGCTTTGAAGAATTGATTAAATTCTTACGTGCTGCCGCCTTGTAGTTAGAATTCAACAAAGGTCTGTTTGCAAATTCGTTTATTACTCCGGATTCGGGTAATGGTTCAATTTCTAATGAGTTTAAGACTAATTCCATGATTGATAAAAATTAATTGGTTACATACATATGACGTACATGATTAAAAAATGTTACAAGAAATAATATTGTAACCTTCTAAAAACCAATTACAAACATGGAACACATCAGTATTTATCAATGCTCTGTGATCATTGATAAATTTTTAAAATAATTAGAAAATTATCTGTTTCTCCAGAAAAAAGGCGTCACTAAAATCAGAACTGTAAAGAGTTCTAAACGACCTAAAAGCATTAAAAAAGACGCCCACCATTTTCCTAATGGTGGTAATGCAGCGTAATTATTTACTGGACCAAAGTCTCCGAGAGCAGGACCAACATTCCCTAAGCTCGATGCTGATAATCCAATAGCCGAAGTAAAATCAATTTGAAACATTGAGAAAATCAAAGCTCCGATAATAAACAACAACATGTAGGCAATAAAAAAACCTAAAATATTGAATACAATATCTTTTGAAACTGTCTTTTGATTGTAACGCACAGGTAATATCGCATTAGGATGTAATGCACGTTTAAACTCTAAAAATCCATTTTTGATCAGTACCAAATGACGCACGACTTTTATACCACCAGATGTACTACCTGCGGATCCGCCAAGGAACATCAATCCAAAGAAAAATACAGTCAAAAATGGCGTCCACATTGTATAATCAGCTGTCACGAAACCTGTAGTTGTAACAATAGCTAAAACTTGAAACAATCCATGTCTAATAGCACTTTCTAACTCACCAAAAACCATTGGATGGTCTACAGAAGATTGCGAAACATCTGCTCTAAAATAAATGATCAAAGCAGCCACAACAGTGAAACTAATTATGAATTTGAAGTACAATTTAAATTCTTCATCTCTGATAATTTTTTGAACCTTTCCTTTAAATGCAAAATAACTTAGGACAAAGTTTGTACCAGCCAGGAACATAAAAGTGATTATGATGTATTGAATCATTGGATTGCCATTCCAATAAGCAACACTTGCATTTTTCGTAGAAAAACCTCCAGTAGATAAAGTACTTAATGCATGATTTATAGCGTCAAAAAAAGACATCCCTGCAACCTGCAGAAGTATTGTTTCTGCCGCAGTATATCCAAAATAAATTAACCATAACCGCTTTGCAGTATCTGTAATTCTTGGGTGTAATTTATCTCCACCTGGACCAGGTGCCTCGGCCGCAAAAAGCTGCATTCCTCCTATTCCTAAAAGTGGTAATATGGCAATAGCCAATACAATTATTCCCATACCTCCAATCCAATGCGTTAAACTACGCCAAAACAAAACACCTTTTGGAACAACTTCAATATCATTGAGTATACTTGCACCAGTCGTGGTATATCCAGACATCGTCTCGAAAAAGGCATTTGTAAAGTCTGGAATTGCTTCTGTAAGCAAATAAGGAAGAGAACCTGAAAGTGACATTATTATCCAACCAAATGCAACTACAATGTACCCTTCACGCTTATTCATTTCTTTACGGTGGTTCCGTGTATTGAACATTACAAATCCACCAACAAGCATTATTGCTATACCTGACAACAATAATTCAATTGTAACACCATCTTTATAAATAAGACTAATGATGGTTGCTAATAGCATAAAGCCACCATTGAAGACTAAAAGCAGTCCTAAAAAATGGAAAATAATTTTATAGTTGAGTTTCATTCTTGCCATGCCCTACGCAAAAAACTTTTCTACCTCTGCTATAGAACGTGGTAAACAACAGACCACAACGCGGTCACCTGCTTGAATTTCAAAATCGCCTAATGGAATAATCCCTTCGCCATCTCTAATTACACCTCCAAAAATTGCCGAACGTGGAAAATCTAAATTTCTGATTTTTGTGTTCGTTATCTTAGAATTTTCCTTAACTACGAACTCCAATAATTCGGCATTCATATTAGTCAATTTGGTCATCGCCACAACCTCACCTTTTCTTATATATCTGAATATTGTATTTGCTGCAAGTAGTTTTTTATTTATAAGTGTGTCAATCCCTATAGATTGTGATAATTGATAATAATCCATATTCTCAACTAAAGCGATGGTCTTCTTTACACCTTTGGATTTCGCTAACAAACATGACATAATATTTGTTTCAGAATTTCCAGTTACAGAAATAAAGGCATCCATTTGGAAGATATCTTCTTCTTCCAAAATATCTACATTACGTCCATCACCAAGGATAACCAAAGCATTGGGTAATTCTTCTGCCAATTCTTCTGCGACTATACTTTTACTTTCAATAAGTTTCACATTGAACTTACTTTTGCAAAGGTCTCTTGCAGTTTTATAGCCAATTTTGCTACCTCCAAGAATCATAACATCTCTGATTTCAACCTTAACCTTACCTGAAAGTTCAAAAAGCTCTTCGTCTCCACCTTTTGAAGTTATAAACACCACCTTATCACCTTCTTTAAAAATAGTATCACCACGTGGTATAATAGTGTATTGCGTGCCATAACGCTGAATAGCTATAGGTATAAAATGCAATTCCGAATACAATTCTGCGGCTTCTTTAACGGTTTTCCCTACAAATGTTGCGGTACGTGACAAACGAAGACCTAACATCGTCAACTTACCATCTTCGAACTCATAGGTGTCATTAAACCCGTACTGATTTAATAAAAGTTCAATCTCCGATGCGGCTAATGATTCCGGCGAAATAAGTTCGTCTATACCAAACTTAGAAAACCCTAATTCATCCTTGTTCTCTATAAATTCAGTATTAGATATACGTGCTATCGTACGTTGAGCACCTAACTGCTTAGCTAATACACAAGCTGTAATATTCGTGGTTTCGGATGATGTAACTGCTATAAATAATTCAACATCTTCTATCCTACCATCTTTAAGTGTAGCGATTGAAGTTGCATCACCTTTTATGGTTCTAATATCAAGATTTTCTCCAGCATAAGCCAATGCAGCTTTTCTATTATCTATCAGCGTAATTTCTTGAGACTCGAAAGAGAGTAATTTTGCTAAGTGGAAACCAACTTCTCCGGCACCAGCAATTATTATTTTCATCTGCTAACTTTTATTTATTTCAAAGGTCAGATGGAATTCGCCAAACAAATATTTCGTTCTATAGCAATTACTTGTTAGGCTCATTTCATAAATGAAGTTTGAAAATAGATTACAAATATAAAAAAGAAGTAATAAGCCAAGCCAAATCAGACTTGTATTTAACCTCGAACATCACAACATTAAACACAAAAAATGCAGCTAATACCGTATATTTACAAAAAAATTGTTGATGTCTAAAAATGTAAAACCATACAAGGATAGTGAGCTTGATAAAAAGCAACAAGTCACAAAAATGTTTGATACTATATCCAATGAATATGATGGGCTTAATCGTGTTATTTCATTCGGAATTGATATCAAATGGCGTAATAAAGTTGTGGATTTAGTTTCGAGTACTAATCCAAAAAATATTCTGGATATCGCAACCGGCACAGGTGATTTGGCAATAAGCTTAAGTAAAACTTCTGCGGAAGAGATCGTCGGTCTCGATATTAGTGATGGCATGTTAGAAGTAGGTCGCAAAAAGATAAAGACTAAAAATCTTGATGGCATCATAAAAATGGTAATTGGAGATTCTGAAGATTTACCTTTTGAAAATGATACATTCGATGCAATTACAGTTGCATTTGGTGTCCGAAATTTTATGAATCTAAAAAAGGGCTTATCAGAGATACAAAGAGTACTAAAACCAAATGGAATATTTGTTATACTTGAAACTTCTGTACCTACTAAAACACCTTACAAACAAGGCTATAAGTTGTATTCTAAATTTATTTTACCTACTATTGGAAAGGTTTTCTCGAAGGACCGCAGTGCTTATAAATATTTGAGTGAATCTGCCTCTGTTTTTCCATATGGTGAAGAGTTAAACAATATTTTAATAGAAACTGGGTTTATTAATGTCGAGGATCACCCACAAACATTTGGTGTAGCCACAATATATACTGCATCAAAAGGTTGATTGAAAAAATTGAATAATTACAAGTCACGGTTTTAAGTTGAAAAATAAACTTATTCTATTAATAGCTTTTGTTCTTTGTTGCCAATCGACAAATGCACAATTATTTACCAAAAAGAAATTAATTAACTTAGAAAATATGGACAAAAAGTTTTTGTCTTGGGGTTATTTCTTGGGTTTTAATAGTTATGATTTTAAGTTTGAATACGGGCAAAACCTCGAAGATATTCTTATAGAAAATTCATTTGGATTTCAAGTTGGTCTCACAGGTGATATGCGAATCAACAATCATTTGAATTTACGCTTCGAACCAGGCGTTTACTTTACATCAAGAACCTTGATGTACGACGAAAGTTATTTTACAGGGCAAGGATTTACACCTTCAGACTTAATTCGGGAAACGAAATCCACCTACATCCATTTACCGCTGTTATTAAAATTCTCTACAAACAGAATAAATAATATAAGACCTTTTATTGTTGGTGGAGTTTCAACTGCACTTAACTTGGCTAGTAATGAAGAAAACCCAAGTGATAATAGTGGCGGTCAATTTCGTATGACAACCAATAATTACTTCTATGAGATAGGTTTTGGTATTGATTTATACCTGCTCTACTTTAAGTTCACACCATCCATACGAGGTGTATTTGCTATTAATGACGAAGCAGTTAGAGATATGGATCCTAATAGTCCATGGACAGGTAACATAACATCTATGAAAACCAGAGGTATTTTTATCAACTTTACCTTTAGATAGATCTTCGTTTAAATTCACTTAAGCATATAGCTGTAGCGGTCGCCACATTTAGACTTTCTGTTTCTTTAGTAGATCCAAATCTCGGTATCGCTAACTTTTTGGTAACCAATCTTTCAATTACTGGAGAAATACCATTGGCCTCATTACCCATAATTAAAACACCGTTTTCAGGCAACTTATCATTGTAAATGTTTTCTCCATTCATAAAGGTTCCAAAAATAGTTGAGTTACATTCACTTAAAAAAGCTTCAAGATTTTGATAACTTATATTAACTCTTGTCAAAGAACCCATTGTCGCTTGAATCACCTTTGGATTGTAACAATCTACTGTTGCGCTACTGCAAACCAAATCTTTAACTCCAAACCAATCACAAAGTCTAATAATTGTCCCCAAATTACCAGGGTCACGAACATCATCCAACGCAACAATTAGTCTTGATAAATCCACACTATTGGCTTCCTTAATCTTAAAAAGTGCCACAGCCCTATTAGGATTTTTAAACGTAGTTATGCGCTTTAAGTCCGATTCGGGAATTATCGTTGTTTGTTCATCAAAAGCTTGAAATACATCTTCAGTCGTGTATAAATGTTCCAATGAAAATGAAGAATTAAGAAATTCCGTAATCCCTTTCACGCCTTCTACCGTAAATAATCCGTGTTGTGCTCTAATTTTTTTTTGAGCTAAACTTTTAATTAATTTAATTTGACTTTTGGATAACATTAATTGGCTTTACATTTGCTTAGCAAAATACGGCTTTTTTGGACTAATTATTGATAAGTCCTATTCATCGGCTAAAGAAAACTCACTTAATATTGGGATTTAAACATCAAAGATTATTACTCGCCTTAAGTAAACCAAAAATCATTGGTATTTTGTTTTTGTTGGCTTTTCTATCTTCCTGTAGTGTAGTCAAACACCTAAAAAAAGATGAATACTTACTAACGGAAAACAAAATTATTGTTGACGGCAAAAAAAACAAAAACGCCAGAGTTAATAATATACCGCTTCAACAACCTAATACTGGAATAGATTATTTCCCATTAAACCTACATGTTTACAACTTGGCAAGGCCCAATAAAGATTCTTTATTCGAGGCTTGGTTGGATAAGGGCAAAAGAAGAGAGCGACTCACAAAAACCTTATCAGAAAAACAAATGAATAAGTTGAAAAAATCTACATTAGGATTTAATTCTTGGTTAAAACGTATTGGTGAAGCACCAGTCATATTAGACGAAGACAAAACCGAACGAACAAAAAAAAGATTACGGTCATATTTTTATAAACGAGGCTATCTCTATAATGAAGTAGATTCCGAAATCGAAAAAGACTCAAGTAAGCGCGCAAATGTTATTTATAATGTCGTAAAAAATAAACCGAGCTTTATTGATACCATCAAGATAACTATAAAAACACCTGTTATTGATTCGATTTACAAAGCACATATAAACGAATCACTGGTAAAAGAAGGAAAACAATTTGATGAAGATGATTTAATTAAGGAACGTTCAAGAATCAACACTCTAATGCGAAATTCTGGTGTTTACTACTTCGGACAAGATTATGTTCGTTTTGAGATAGACACCTTTAAAACAAAAAACACTTTAAATACTGAATTGTTCATCTATAATCGCACCATTAGATATGACGATTCCACAGCCATTAAACCCTTTAAAATTTATAAAATAAAAGAGGTCAATATTTTCACCGACGCTACAAACCAAAATCGAATAGAAGGTGGTAAATTTCAAGATAGCACGACTTTTAACGATTATAACCTATTCAGCTACGATAAACTGAGATACAGACCAAAGGCGCTGACGGATGCTATTTTTATCCAAAAAGGCAACGTCTATAAAGATTCTGACCGAACTAAAACATCCAGATACCTTAACCAATTACAAACATTCCGTTACCCAGGTATTGAGTATATACCAGATGAAACGGACAGTACATTAACCGCAAATATTTATTTATCCCCGAGAAAAAAATATGAGCTTGGTTTTGCATTTGATGTGTCGCAAAGCAATATCCAAACCGTTGGATTTGCCTTTAGTACAGGATTAAAAATTAGAAATATTTTTAGAGGTGCGGAGACTTTTGATATTTCACTATTGGGTTCCATTGGTGCATCAGATGATGCTTCGGACACGAAAGATTCTTTCTTCGATATTACCGAGCTTGGTGGTTCTATTGGCTTGACAATACCGAGACTATTCTTCCCTTTCGAGACAGATGGTATTATTCCAAAATCTATGTCTCCGAGTACTAGAATAAATATTTCTGCTACAAGTCAAACCAACATTGGTTTAGATAGACAAACCTTATCCAGTATTTTTTCTTATAACTGGTCTCCATCAGAGCGAACGACTAATAACTTAGAGTTATTTAATATTCAATACGTAAGAAATTTAAACACCAATAATTATTTTGGTGTTTATGGTACGACATTTAACCGTCTCAATGATATCGCTCGAGGCATAAATTACATTGGTCCAAATGATGTGCTACGAGATGATACTTTGAGCAATCCATTCACACCTGCGAATACTTTTATCAATGATGTTTTATCAGGAAACACATCGCTTAATCCAGCAGATCAATCTTATGTAGATGTCAACACCATCAATCAAAGACAAGACAGATTAACTCAGGATAACTTAATTATATCGTCAAACTTTGATTACACATTAGACACACAAACAAACATATCAGACAATAATTTTTCAAGGTTCAAATTACATGCTGAATTGGCTGGGAATTTGTGGTCAAACATAGCCAGATTAGCAAATTTCGAAACCAATTCAGATGGAAAATATGAAATCTTGAATGTTCCATTTTCTCAGTACGCCAAGGCTGAAATCGACTATGTGAAATATTTTGGATCTGTAGGCAGAAAGAACGTTTTAGCTTTGAGAGCTTATGCTGGATTAGCGATTCCGTTTGGAAATTCCGATAACATCCCATTTGTGGAAAGTTTCTTTGCTGGAGGCCCAAATGATAACCGTGCCTGGAATGCGTACAACCTTGGACCAGGACGTTCCAGAAACCTCAATGAGTTTAATGAAGCTAATTTTAAACTTCAGTTTAGCTTAGAGCAACGATTTAATTTATTTGGAAATTTTGACGGTGCATTATTTGTAGATGCGGGGAACATTTGGAATGCTTTTGGTAATGTCGACGATGACCCAGAAACTACATTTACAAATTTTCAATCTTTGAGAGACATTGCCGTTGGAACTGGCTTTGGAATAAGGTATGATTTTCAGTTTTTTCTACTCAGGTTTGATATAGGATTTAAAACTTATGATCCATCTCTCGATTTGGACAATCGCTGGTTTACAAATTATAATTTTGCAAATGCAACTTATAACATTGGTATAAACTATCCTTTCTAACGCTATATCGTTTGCGTATAATTTTCTGTATTTAAGTAAATTCAGTCTTAAAAAAATATCGATTTTCCTTATTTTTGACATTCATTATTTACAATTAACTAACTATGAGTCATAATATAAAACCAGGCGTTGCAACCGGACGCGAAGTACAAGAAATTTTTAAACTTGCTAAAGAAAAAGGCTTTGCCTTGCCTGCGGTTAATGTCATAGGTTCTAACTCGATCAACGGAGTTTTAGAAACAGCAAAAGCATTAAACTCTCCTGTAATTATTCAATTTTCTAATGGTGGTGCGCAATTTAATGCTGGTAAAGGCCTTTCTAATGAAGATCAAAAAGCAGCCATCGCAGGAAGTATTGCTGGTGCTAAACATGTTCATTTAATGGCGGAAGCATATGGTGTTCCTGTTATCTTACATACTGATCATTGTGCAAAGAAATTATTACCATGGATTGATGGGCTTTTAGATGCTAGTGAGCAACATTTTGCAAAAACAGGAAAATCACTTTTTAGTTCGCATATGATTGACTTAAGTGAAGAGCCATTAGAAGAGAATATAGAAATTTGTAAAAAATACCTTGAACGCATGAGTAAAATGGGTATGACTTTAGAGATTGAATTAGGTATTACAGGTGGTGAAGAAGACGGTGTTGATAATAGTGATGTAGATGAATCTAAGCTATACACTCAGCCCGAAGAAGTTGCTTATGCCTACGAAGAGTTAATCAAAGTTAGTGATCAATTTACAGTAGCAGCTGCCTTTGGTAATGTACATGGTGTTTACAAACCTGGAAACGTAAAACTTACTCCAAAAATCCTAAAGAACTCTCAAGAATATATTTCAGAAAAATATAATCTACCTCACAATCATATAGACTTTGTTTTTCACGGTGGATCTGGATCTACTTTAGAAGAAATCAGAGAATCTATTGGTTACGGTGTCATTAAAATGAATATAGACACTGATATGCAATGGGCATTTTTAAGTGGTGTTAGAGATTATATCGATGAAAAGAAAGACTACTTACAAACTCAAATAGGAAGTCCAGATGGACCAGATTCTCCAAACAAAAAATATTACGACCCACGTGTCTGGCTTAGAAAAGGAGAAAATGCATTTGTAGAACGTCTTAAAAAAGCATTTGAAGATTTAAATAACGTCAATACTCTGTAATTATCTTTTTATATTTGTAAGCTATATTTAGCGAACAACTAACTAAAACAAAATAAATCAGCATGGCTTGGTTTAAAAGAAAAGATAAAGGTATTACCACCTCAACTGAGGAAAAGAAAGACACTCCAAAAGGGCTTTGGTATAAGTCTCCTACTGGAAAAATTATTGATACGAAGGAATTAGAGCAAAACTTTTATGTGAGTCCAGAAGATGGATATCATGTAAGAATTGGTTCTAAAGAATATTTCGAAATCCTTTTTGATGATAATAAGTTCAAAGAGCTTGACCCTAACCTTACCTCTATAGACCCTCTAAAATTTGAGGACAGTAAAAAATATACTGATCGATTAAAAGCGGCACAAGAAAAAACTGGATTGAAAGATGCAGTTCGTACTGCTGTTGGTAAATCTAAAGGTCAAGATTTAGTCATTGCCTGTATGGATTTTAAATTTATCGGTGGTTCTATGGGTAGTGTAGTAGGAGAAAAAATAGCTCGTGCCGCAGATTACGCCTTAAAGAAAAAACTACCATTTTTAATGATAAGTAAATCTGGTGGAGCACGTATGATGGAAGCTGCTTTATCACTAATGCAGTTAGCAAAAACGTCATCTAAACTTGCGCAATTAGCAGATGCAGGAATCCCATACATCTCATTATGTACGGATCCTACAACAGGTGGTACAACGGCTTCATTTGCGATGCTTGGAGATATTAATATTGCAGAACCTGGTGCTTTAATCGGTTTTGCTGGTCCACGCGTTGTACGTGATACTACCGGAAAGGAACTCCCTGAAGGATTCCAAACCTCAGAGTTTTTGTTGGAGCACGGATTCTTAGATTTTATTTCGCATCGAAAAGATTTAAAAAATAAGATTAATCTTTA
>CBFHYD010000054.1:0-15872 GCA_965659975.1 Winogradskyella sp.
AGATTAATTCCCAAGGAAATAATTAAAAAAGGCCATAAAAGAGTGCTCCAATCGAATGACGAATGATCATCATTAGAAATGCCAATCATGTATTGATCGGATGTTAACTCATCGTTATACTGTTTCGTGTAGGAGGCGTCAGGATAACTTTTGTTTAAACGTTCTTTTAATTCAGCATAATACCTATTGGATTTTAGATCTTGGACATAGTAATTGTGTAATTCACTAGTTCTATCCGACAGATATGCATAAATGTATAATTCTGCTAAAGGTTCCTTTAACGATGCACCAAAGTCTTGAAGTGTTTTAAACAACTTTTTGTTATTGAGTTTACGATTGGCTTCGCTTCTAAATTCACCATAGGCAAATCGCATATCCAGCTTTAAAGAATCAATCTGGGAAAATACATTGGCTTTTGGGTTAGTTGATACAATATTGCAAAAGACTTGATTTTCAAACGAAAATGGCAGTTGTAATTTATCTTTATTATTGGCGATAAAGGTTAATGTTTTAGTGTCTTTACAAAAACCATCGAAGTAGTTCACGCCTTGATCCGTTTTCGAACATTTATCTACATCGATTCTATAAATCCTATTATCCTCGTCCAGCATATTGCCAGTGAATTCGAAATAACCTGATGAATCGGCTGCGACTTTGGCAATAATTTGCTCGGCATAAACACCATTTATTTTCCTGTAGTCATCTACAATGGAAAGATAAACTGTATTCTGATATTCCACAGTGTCTACATATCCAGAAAATTGGTATTGAGAATAACTCAATACAGAGAATAACAGACTGATAAGAATATAAACTCTTCGCATAAAACGAAACCAATGAAATTTTGATAATAATCTATATGTAACAAATCTAATAAGCGTACGTCCCATAGGTACATCAAAATCAAAAAACAAAAGTTGTGAGTTTCTGGAGAGTATTTCTCGCTATTATTTCCCCACCATTATCGGTCTTTGATAAGGGTTGTGGTTCTATTTTTATTGTATTTATTTTATGGATATGTGGATGGGTTCCAGGTATTATTGGTGCCTTGGTTATTTTGAATAATCCTGACCGATAAATACTTATCTTTGCTATTCACTTAATCGCTATACCAGTATGAAAAAACTCTTTATACTATTTACCTTTTTAGGATTATTAACCAGTTGTAATGTTACTGAAACCATTGTCTTTCAAGAAGACGGTTCTGGTGAATTTGTTTCGTCATTTGATATGAGTGAATTCTTGGCAAAGGTGAAGGAAATGGGACCAGATTCTGGAAAAGAAGGAGAAATCATGGATACTACAATGGTATTTGCAGATATGATGGAAAACTATAAGGATAGTATTGCATCTCTGCCAGAAGATAAAAAAGCAGTTTTTGAGGCTGTTAAGAATATGTATATGACCATGCAGGTAAATGAAGACGAAGGTCAGATGAATCTTGGTATTGGGATGAAGTTTTCGTCTATTGACGATCTCAAGGATATTCAAGAAAAAATTAGGCAGGCGCAAAGTCTAAATGGCGAAAATGATCAATTAGAAATGTTTAAGAAACAGTCGCCTTTAGGAAGTCTGACAGGTGGAGAAGATAATGTCAAGTATTCAATGACAGACAAAGGATTTTCCAGAACAACAATAGTAGCAGAAAAAACTGCGCAAGAAATAGAAGAATTTGAAGCACTTTTTAAAGAAGATACAGACGAAGGTAATAAAGAGTTTATCCAATACTTTGAAGAGTCTGCTTATAAGTTGAAACTTGTCTTTCCTAAGAAAGTTAAATCGGTTTCTGTCGAAGGCGCAACTATTTCTGCAGATGGGAAGACAGTGACTTACAAAACCAATTGGATCGATTACATAAAAAACCCTAACACTTTAGATGTAGAGGTGACATTTGATGAATAAAGCTATAAAATTTGAGGATTTAGGCCTCAAAGACTTCAAGCAAACTTGGGATTATCAGGAGCAACTATTTAAAGCTATCCTCGAGACCAAAATTAGAAATAGGCGAGAAGATGCAGGTTTAGAAACCAATAACCATTTCTTATTTGTCGAACATCCTCATGTGTATACACTTGGAAAAAGTGGAGATTTTTCTAACTTACTTCTTAATGAAGATCAGCTCAAAGAAAAAGGTGCAACGTTTTATAAAATTAATCGTGGTGGTGATATTACCTATCACGGTCCTGGCCAAATCGTGGGTTACCCAATATTAGATTTGGATAATTTCTTTACGGACATTCATAAGTATCTGCGATTTCTTGAAGAATGCATTATTTTAACTCTTGCCGAATATGGATTAGAGACTGAACGAAGTCCCGGAGAAACTGGTGTTTGGTTAGATGTAGGAACTCCTTTTGCTCGTAAAATCTGTGCTATGGGTGTGCGTGCAAGCCGTTGGGTAACTATGCATGGGTTTGCCCTTAATGTTAATGCAGATTTGGGTTATTTTGATAATATAATCCCATGTGGCATTAGAGGAAAAGCAGTCACTTCATTGAATGTGGAGCTTGGTAAAGAAATAGTTGATGAAGCTGAGGTTAAATCCAAAATAGTCAAGCATTTCAAAACACTTTTTGAGGCTGAATTTGTTTAGTTAAGTTTAGCAGGGTTGGACTCACTAATTTTACTAACATCAATTACAATTTTTCCTTTACGTTGTTCTACGGCATAAATGAATTTTTGACCCCATTCTATTTCATTTGGTTTGTAGGATGAACGTGAATACACCATTTGTCCAGAAGATTCGTCAAAGGCTTTAAGCATAGCTATAAATTCAAAATCTTTTTCTTTATAATCATTTTTATTAAGTCCATATAACGGACTGCTTTTATATATTGGATGAACAACTGTCCACATAGCTGGGAAGAATCTAACCTTTTAACGTTCTAATTCTAAAATGTGAAAATCACGTAATTGAGAATTAGGACGCTTCATAGAAACGCTCACGTTCATTTCTACATCGAAAAGTTCGTTTTTCTTAGGATTTATAAGTCTAAACATAAAACCATTGATTTCCTTATATGGGGCAATTACAGCTTTAGAACTGTACTTTATTTTTGAAACGGGTTTTGAAAAACGACCGTAGAGTAAACCTGTAGCTAATGCAAAAAACAAAAGACCAAGTAAGGACTCGATGGCTGCAACAATATTTGCGGGTAATCCCAAAGGAGCAACTCTTCCATATCCTAACGTTGTAATGGTTTGTGCGCTAAAAAAGAAGGCTTTCATAAACCGATCAAATCCTGTTTCTCCAACACTACCTGTTAAGTTTTCTACACCAATAAAGGTGTAAATTGTGGCAAAAAGTATGTTCACAATAAAATAACCCAAAACAATGTAACCGAAGAAATGTGACCATTTCATGGTAATGAGATTGTGAAAGAAATTTAATCCTTCAAAAAAAGAAACATTGGTTTTTTCGATGTTGAAACTTCCGTCCTTATTCAGTGCACGATACCCATCTGAAGCGGATTTTTCACCTAATCCAAAATCGTTGAATTTTTCTTTAGATTGTTTTGCCATGAAGTCCTAAATTAATGAAAATTAGCCTTCTTCATTAAAAAACACTTTGTAATAATGCATTTTTTTAGTTTCGTCATATCCGCGTTCTAAATATTCTGCGGACGTATCAGGTGCATCAACATCTAATTTTATTTGAATATTCGTATCAAGCTTTATTTCTGTTCTAATCTTTTGCTTTTGTTTTTTTAAAGCAATTTCAGAAACATCAAATTGATTTCTGATTAGGACACTATTCTCAGATTCGTATGTTTTTTTATAATCTTCGAATTGTTGAATTAAATCTTCAGATTCAAAAACTTCTTCTTTGAATGCATCGACATTAACTATTTCATTTTCTTTAAAAAAGTCAACAGTTTTTGCTAAGAAATTACTCTGTTCTTGGCCTCCAAAATTTGGCTGTAAAACTTCTTTAGAAAACTCTCGACAGAGTTCAATGTAATTCTTAGTATGTTGGTTACTGTCGTCAGGATATTTTATATTCAAGAATTGCTTAATCCAATATTGGGCGTCATAGTTGTTATTGTCTACAGTAAGGACAATTTTCCCTTCCATATCCGATGTATTAAGGATCAAACATCCTTTATCTACTTTTTTTGCTGAGATACCTTTTTGCACTAAAATATCGTAACTATTCTCCTCTAAATAGGTCTGGAAAAATTCAGTTTTATTTTCAATCTTAAAGATGCCAATTGCGTTCGTAAAATAGTCCTGAAATTGGATGTTTTCGAAATGACATATTATAACATCACCTGTTTTAATTTGTGCAGAATTACTTTGTTCAAAAAGATGCGTTACTATATGTTTAGAAATTTCTATAAAGTTGTTTTCTTCAGAGAAGAGTTGTTCCGTATATGTATTTATTTCATTGAGATTAACATCGCTATAATGGTTAAATCTATAAGTCTCGGCAACACTAACAAAAGGTTTTAATAGAAACGGTAGTATAAGTTGATAGGTGGCTTCATCGAAGTGCACAGTCTTATCCGAAAACGCATTTTTTGTGCTATTAAATTTATTACCAACCTTATGAATTATAAGGTCTTTAATGGATGCTTTGTATCGCTTTATCATAGATTGAATTCATTCTATATTGTAAAAATACAATAGTACAAATTCGGTATAAGATTTCTTGATTTTATTAATTCATTTTATAAACAAGAATTGTCTGATTGTCACTCAAGGTTATAATTTCTGGCTTGCCTTGATTGTCAATATTTTCAATAATGCAATTTGAGTTGGCATACACTGGGAAATTAGGTAATAATTTGGCTTGACTGTCATAGACATAAAGCTTTTTGCTTTGTAGATCTGTAATCGTTATGTAGAGTTTATTACCAACATAGAAAATTTTTGTGTCTGTATAATCTCCAAATTCTAAGTCAACAACTTTGCTGTTAATTTTTAGTTGATTTTCACCAAGAGCGGCTATTGTTTTACTGGTAGCATCTATTTGAGCGGATGCCTGCAAATCGATTGGTTTAAGATTAATATTACCTCGAGTATCTACGCTAACCAATTGGTTATTTGTATTTAGTGTTGTAAACTTATTGCGATAGTTGAAAATTGGATTATCAGAAAATTCAATTTCACCTTTTACATCCACGCGCTGTTTACCTTTACGATTTAGAATTTCAAGTTTATTACTATCCGAAAAAACGATATAATCTTTTGTTGATACTCTAAAATGTTTTGGTTGAGAGGCGATTGTATTATTTGCGCCATCATAATTGAATCCTTTTATAGATTTTCCTTTAGCATCATACATCAGTAAATTTTTGTCCTGTGTTACAAGTAATCTATAATTTTTGTTTTTATCATAATCAAAAACAGATAAAGGTTGAGTTATGTCGTCATTAAATTTCAGGGGAAATTCACCCACGTCTTTTCCATTTCTATCTATGACATATACTCGATTCTTAGTGGCAAATGTTAGTTGAAGTCTTCTATTTTTATAGGCATCAATTTGTTCAACTTTTCCAAGAACAGGGGCGTTTAATTTTCTCGTCCAACGAATAGTACCATTATTGGAGATTAGATAAAGTGTATTATCAGCGTCTTGTGTAACGATATCATAATCACCAGTTATATGATTTTTCACTGGCTGCGGCTGCATGATTATTGACTGAGATAACTTAATTGAAAAGTCTTCAGAAACAGTATTGGTTGATCTCGCTTTTTTATGCTTTGATATGATGCCGTTGACGTGTGTGATATTATTGTCAAAAATAAACTGTGTGGCATTGGCATTATATCCGTTTGCAGATTTACCTAAAAAAGATTTTAGTCCATATTCATTTTTATAAATTAAAAAGTGCGAATCTTTAGCAAGTTGAGCGGAGAGACTTTTAAATTTTTCTGACTCTGATAATGTTTGATTGTTTAGTTTGCTATCAATTATTGTTTTGAGAATTTCAGTCTTATTTGAGAATATGTAAAAGTCTTCTATTGAAAAGAAAAAGTTTACATCTTTGAACGCTAAAAATGGAATTGCACTTGATTGAAAAAACTGAGGTTGATCAAATTTAAATATTGAAACGTCTTTATGACTTTCAACATTATCATTTGTGCTAATGAATTCTTCTATTAGAGTTTTATCTAAAACCGAAATTGCCACGGCTTGGTCGTCTCCCATATCTAATCTGGCGATTTCGTTTGTGTACTTTAGAAAATCATTCAAAGAATCTTTATCAGTTGAAGTAATATTTTTTAGCAGTGTTGTATAGTTATCATATGCTAATCTTTCTATATTAATAACATTGTCTGGAATAATCTGAGCTAATAAAAATTCCTGAGGCCTTACATCTTTGAAATAATTTTGATAATCACTAGTGTCTTTAGGAATTCCGATTCCATTAAAAGATTTTGAATTTCTGGTTTCGTAGATATCTATTAAAAATTCCGATTCAGATTGAAGCGTATGAGTTAATAATAAGTTATTGTTAGGGTCAGATGAAAAAATTGAGCTTGAAGATTTATTATTACTTGTATTAAATAGCTTAGTAAATTTTGAATGTGCCTTCTTTTCAATATCTATTAAGTTATCCTGATTATTAGAAGCTAAAAAAATGCTATCCACTATTCTATAATATAAGGTCTCGTTTATAGAGTCCTTATATGTAGTTCCATTCCTTATATCGCTAGCGATAATAAAGTCATCATTCCTTATGCCAAGATAAATTGGCTCCCCGGTGTCTAAATAATTTATACTTCTTATAATTGTATCGATTCTTGTGTTAGAAATAGGAAAGTTGGGATTTAGTGAATTTATACTAACATAATCCGAATTGATCTTTAGAACAACATCCGAATCCGAGGAAATATAATCTGTTGCTAATATTTTATCCTCGTATGAATTGTTGCATGACATAAGAGACAAAAGTAAAATTATAATTAGTTGGTATTTTTTCATGGAATTAATTTCTCTTGTAAAGATAAAACCTTAAAGTTCTAATTTAAATTGTTCTGGTAGTAACCTAAATGATTTTCTGTGGTATTTAGTAATGCCAAATTCTTTAATTGCTTCTCGATGTTCCTTAGTTGGGTAGCCCTTATTTTTTTTCCAATTGTACATTGGATACTCCTCATGGATATTCTCCATATATATATCACGATATGTTTTAGCAAGGATTGAGGCGGCTGCAATACTCAAATATTTTCCGTCACCCTTAATAATAGGATTATATGGTATTGAATTATAGGGTTTGAATTTATTCCCAT
Source organism: Winogradskyella sp. (assembly GCA_965659975.1). Taxonomy (GTDB): domain Bacteria; phylum Bacteroidota; class Bacteroidia; order Flavobacteriales; family Flavobacteriaceae; genus Winogradskyella. Next base: position 7,240 of record CBFHYD010000054.1, read on the forward strand.
CTACAATAATATATTGGGGTTGAGGTTTTAGTATCTCTATAGACTTATGCATAGCCTTGATAGACGCATTAAGTATATTAATACTATCTATTTCTTCCATATATATGTGTGCAACACCAAAACTAAGTGCATTTGTTTCAATGATGTCCTTTAGTAATAGTCTTTTCTTTTCTGTAAGCTGTTTGGAATCATTGAGGATTTTATTCTCAAAACTCGGATCTAAAATAACTGCTGCCGCAGTCACGGGACCAGCGAGACAGCCTCGCCCGGCCTCATCGGTTCCACATTCAAAATCAGAATTTGAGAAGTATTTTAACAATGCCATAATATTAGATATGCAAATGCGGGTACAATTATTAATTTATTAATATAACAAGTGATTAATTTTTATAGTCTCAAAAGAATTAAAAAGATATTATAGTATTATTAGAAAAACGCACATTTTTATTAACATTTTTTTATGGTATTCCTTTGGATATTTAATATTTTATTAAGATGTTTGCGAAAGACTAACTCAAATAATTGTTTTATGAAATTAAAGTTAACATGGTTATTAACGCTATTTATGGCGTTCGTAATGCAGCTGTCATTTGGACAGAAGGACATTACAGGGACAATTACAGACACGGCCGGATTACCGCTGCCTGGTGTTAATGTAATTGTTAAGGGTACCGCAAATGGTACACAAACAGACTTTGATGGTAAATATACCCTCAAAGGTGTAAATTCAGGAGATGTAATCGTTTTCTCATTCGTTAGTATGAAAACTACCGAAAGAACCGTAGGTGCAGGAAGTGTTATCGACGTATCTATGGAGGATGATGTTGCTGCTCTTGATGAAGTTGTAATTACAGGTTATACAACTACAACGAAAGCGAAATCGAGTGTATCCTCTGTAAGAGTTTCGAGTGAAACTATCGAAAACAGACCAAACGCGAGTTTTGTTCAAACATTATCTGGTCAGGTTCCAGGTTTGAATATTACAACAAGTAGTGGTCAGCCAGGTGGTAATTCACTTGTGCAACTTCGTGGGGTTTCTTCTATTAACGGTAACACTGAGCCATTATTCATTATTGATGGTGCTCCTGTAGATGAGGACAACTTCCGTTCTTTAAACCCGCAAGATATTTTGTCTATTGACGTTTTAAAAGATGCTAGTGCAACTGCTATTTATGGTAACAGAGGTGCGAATGGTGTAATCGTTATTAAAACAAGACAAGGTAACTTTGGTCAAGGATTAAAAATTAACTACAACGGTTTTGTATCTTACAGTACGCTACAAGATAATGACTACAACGTCATGAATTCTCAACAGCTTTTAGCATATGAAAGAGATAGAGGCAACGGTGCTGGTGCTGGTAACAGTACATCTGTATTCAACCCAGGTGCTGGAACTCCTTTAACAGATGCTCAAATTGCTGCAGCTCCAGATTTCAGTTGGAGAGATTTCTTCTTTAGAACTGGTGTTACACAAAGTCATACGGTTTCATTATCAAGTGGTAGTGAGAACACGACTCAATTTACATCATTCGGTTTCCAAGATACACAAGGTATTCTACAGGATAGTGATTTGAAACGTTTCAATATCCGTTCTAATGTATCAGGTAAATCTGCAAATGAGAAGTTTACTTACGGTACTAACTTAACAATAAACTATTCTAAGTCAAACGAGCCAAACAGTATTGGTTCTGGTGCAATTAACCGTAACTACGTATTAGGTGCATTTATTTCAGTTCCTTATGTAACTGCAGATGATTACACTAACGGTGCGGCTTTATTATCACCATTATCATTTACTAACACGCCTTTATTCTTATTAGATCGTTTAAGAACTTATACAAGATTCGACGAAGAGGTTAAGATTGTTGGTAGTGCTAATTTTGGTTATAAATTTACAGACTGGTTAAGTGCAAATGTTGTAGCAGCTGCTGATTATCAATCAGAGCAGTTTACAAGAGCTGAAGCACCAGAATCTTTTAACGCGATTTTATTTGGTGGTGCTGAGAACCCAACATCAGGTTTCCAGCAACAATTTTCTACTCGTGCCTTTACTTACAACCAAGTAACTTCTTTGAATGCTAATAAGCAATTTGGTAAGCACACTGTAGATTTAGGATTATACTCTGAGTACTTTAAAGGTCACTTCAGACAATTTGGATACTTTGCAAATGGTCTTAACCCTGCTACATTCTCTCCTGGAGATGGTAGTGGTTTAGTACCTCAGGCAAACGGATTATTTAACGATGAAGCAAGTGCTGAAATCTTAAACTCTGGTTTATTCTCTTACTTTGCTTCTGCGGATTGGGATTACGATACTAAGTATGGTATCAGTGCAACAGTTCGTCGTGATGCTTCATTCCGTTTCGCGGGATCGAACAGATGGGCAACTTTCTATTCTATCGCTGGTCGTTGGAATATTTCTAACGAAGCATTTATGGATGGATCTGCTTTTAACAACTTAAAATTAAGAGCATCTTACGGTACAGCTGGTAACCAGGATATTACTGGTGGTGGTGTATTTGGTTCTCCTGATTTAACATTAGATTTATTTAACACACCTTCTGGTTATGGTAACTTACCAGCAATTGGTTTAGCTCAGGTTGGTAACCGTGATTTATCATGGGAAACTGTAACTTCATTAAACATCGGTGTTGATTTTGGTGTTTGGAACAATAAATTACGTGGTAGTATCGATGTATACGAGAGAGAGACAAGTGACTTATTCCAGTCTACTCCATTATCTGCTGTAACAGGTTTCACAAACTTACCAGCAAACACAGGTTTATTATATAACCGAGGTGTTGATTTTACAGTATCTTACGATGTATTTAGACCAGAATCTGAAGGAGGGTTTGGAATGACAGTAGGTGTTGTAGGTAACTATAACGAAACTGAATTACAAGAAATTCCAAATACAGAAGGAGAGATTATTGGATTAGGTCGTGATGGTGGAAAATTATTTGAATATTACACACTACGTTATGCAGGTGTTAACGCTGCAACTGGTAACTTACTATACTATGATGCAAACGGTAACGTAACGGAAAACCCTGATGCTGATAATGACAGACAATGGATTGATAAAAATATTATTCCTGATTGGAATGGTAGTTTCAATGTAGATTTCGATTACAAAGGATTCTTCTTAACTACTCAGTGGAACTATGTAATTGGTGTAGATCGTTTTGATAACGATTATGCAGACTTAATCGATCAAAATGCTGTTGGTCAGTTTAACTTCTCAACAGACGTATTAAGAGAGTGGACTCAGCCAGGTGATATTACTGATATCCCATCGCCAAGTGCATCTAACTTAAACTCTTTTGGTGATTCAGATCGTTTCTTAAGAAGCGCAGATTACTTAAGATTACGTTTTGCAAGTTTTGGATACTCGTTCTCTCAGAGAGCTTTAGAGAATACTGGATTAACAAATGCTAGAATATTTATTAATGGTGAGAACTTAATCACATTCACAGAATGGAGAGGTTTCGATCCTGAAACAAGAAGTAACGGTTCTAGACAATATCCTACACCAAGAACAATTTCTTTTGGATTAGAATTAGGATTTTAAAAAATTGAATATGAAAAACATAAACAAAATATTATTTGTCGGGCTATTAGCGGTGCTAATGGGCTGTAACGACGCGATTGACATTAGACAAGTCGGACGTTTAGATGCTGCAAACGCATTTAGAGACGTTGCTGATTTAGAGAGTGGACTCCTAGCGGTTTATGACCAATGGGATGTAACACCAGAAATTGCATTATCATCTAACTTTACGGATGAGTTAGCAATTGGATTTGACTCAGGTGGACAAGGATTTGCATTATACGATTTCGTTCTTAATGCTGGATCAACGGCTGCTTCAAACTTTTGGGTACGTAATTACCGAGTAAATAACAGGGCTTCTGTATTAATTGAGGCTGCTGCGGGAATTACTCCAAGTGCTGCTGAGCAAGCAGATTATGATAACATTTTAGCTCAAGTACACTTTATTAGAGCTTATGCTAATATGGAGTTGTTATTATACTTTAGTCCAGATCCTGCGGATGATACTACTTTAGCTGCACCAGTAATTAGTACTGTTGCTGGATTAGGTGCTCAGCCTTTAAGAGATACAACTGGTGATCTTTGGACTTATATTAATGACGATATTACTATCGCTAATAACTTAATCCAAGATCAATCAAACGCTACTTTCATTTCTCGTGATGCTGTTACAGCAATGAGAGCACGTATTGCCTTAACAAGAGGCGATTACCCTACAGCTGAAAGTTTAGCGATGAGCTTATTAGGTTCTTACGGTTTAGCTGATCAAACTCAGTATGCTAACATGTGGTTTGATAATGATAACACTGAGATTATCTTTAAGTTAGAGCGTACTTTAAACGATTCTTACGACGGACAAGGTGCTACAGGATCAGTAAGTGCTGGTGGATGGGCAGGAGCTCGTTTTGCTTTCGTAAATGCAACGCTTGCAGGATCTCCTTATTTCGAAATGGATAGAAGTATTTTTGATGCTTTAACTCCAGGTAGTCCAGGTGATGATGTAAGATACGATGTTATGGTATCTCCAACATCCGTAATTAGTCCTAACTATACTACGGATCCAGATCCAGTAAATAACGATATCTTAGTTATCCAGAAATATCCTGGATCACAAGGACGTCCTTTAATGAATGATTTAAAAGTATTTAGATCTTCTGAGATGTTATTAATCGCTGCTGAAGCTCGTGCATACCAAAGTAATTTTACAGGCGTACAAACATTACTTCAGCAGTTAAGAACAGCAAGATTTGGTTCCGCTCAGACAGTTGCACTTCCAAGTTCAGTTGCAGATGCAGTTGGTGCTGTATTAGACGAGCGTAAAGTAGAATTAGCATACGAAGGTCACAGATACAAAGATCTTAAGCGTTCTGGTGTTGCTGGTAACCGTGGTGTTGACAGAGATCCAATCGCATGTGGAATTCAAAGTGGAGCTTGTACATTAGCTGCAAGTGACTTTAGATTTACTTTACCTATTCCTATTGTAGAGATTAACGCAAACCCAGGTATAGGTTCACAACAAAATCCTGGTTACTAATAAAAATTAAACAGATTATGAAAAATTTAAGTAAACTTTTTGTATTCCTTTTACTAACCAGTGTATTCTTTGGTTGTGAGGAAGACTTAATTATATTCGATGCTGATAATGGCCAGACGGCGTTATCCTTCGGTGAAACATCTTATAGTGTTTCAGTACCATTAGAGAATTTGAGTTTAGAAATTCCTGTAAATAGTACTACAAGAGCAGCAGCTGATAGAAACTTCAGTGCTGTAGTTAATGTAGATGGAACTACTCCAGGAACTTCTGCTGAATATGCTATCGGCAGCATTACTATCCCTGCAGGTGAATTTGTGGGTGTATTAACTGTAGATTTTACGTATGCTAACATTGGTGGAATGGACGGAGATGTTAAAAACTTAGTTTTAGATATCGATGTTCCAGATGGAGCAGCATCTTTTAACGATCAAGTAAATATTACTTACTTTAGAGAGATTGTTTGTAATGATGTTGTAGTTACTATCGTTCCTGATGCTTGGCCAAGCGAAACATCTTGGGAGATTACTGAGCAGGCTACCGGTAACGTTGTTGCTTCTGGTGGAGCGAACAGTGACACAGTAAACTTACCTGATGGATGTTATACATTTACTATATTCGATGCCTTTAGTGATGGTATTTGCTGTGCATACGGTAATGGAAGCTATAGTGTAGATTGTTCAATAATCAATCACGCTTCAGGTGCTGAATTCGGTGCTTCAGAATCAACAGATTTCTGTGTGAACCCGTAATAGAAATAAATTATTTCAAATAACAGAAAGCGGCTCAATAATTTGAGTCGCTTTTTTTGTGCACAAAATTATTGGTTACCTTTACCTTTAATTTTAGGAATGATTAATGAATAAGTATTTTCAGCTAATTTTAATTTTCACTATAAGTATAACTTGTTATAGCCAAACAAAAGGGATTAAAAAGAAGCCTGTTATTATTGACACCTCTTCAACAAATGAAGTTGCGAGGAAAAAGGGTAATAAAATTTTAAAAGATGAAAAGGTGCTTATTTCTGATTATACCATTATTTCATATAAAAAAGACACGACTTTCGTAGATACGAGCCTAAGTGTTCAAAAAGACTATAAGTTTAATTATTTGCGTAAAGACAATTTTAATCTAATTCAATTTGCAAATACAGGTCAAACTTATAATACCCTGAGTTTTGACAATTCTTCAACAAATATAAATCCACGTTTTGCAGCACAAGCTCGGCACTTTAATTATATGGATTTAGAAGATACCTATTACTATAATGTTCCTACTCCTTTAACAGAGCTATTCTATAAAACCGTATTCTCTCAAGGGCAAATCCTTGACGCTTTTTTTACTGTGAATACCTCTGAACAATTTAATTTCTCAATCGCTTATAAGGGTATGCGTTCTTTAGGCAATTATGTAAATGCACTTACGAGTACAGGTAATTTCCGATTTACAACAAATTATAGAACAAAGAATGGACGCTACAAGATGCGTGGTCATATTGTTTTACAGGATTTATTAAATCAAGAAAACGGTGGTCTTACTGATGCAGATGTACAAAGATTTATAGATGGAGAAGAAGACGTGAAAGACAGAGAGGTTTTTGATCCTAATTTTGATAATGCTGAAAATAATTTAGAAGGAAAACGCTTTCACTTAGAGAATGAATTTACAATCTTTAAAAGCAAGGATAGCATAACATCGAATGAATTGGTTCTTCATAATACAATTTCATTTGAGGATAAGTTTTACGAGTTTAATCAACCATCAGCTTCTAATATATTTTTCGGGAACTCATTTAGTAATGCAATTAATGACAAGGTTACTTTAGAAGATTTTTATGCAGACGTTGGCTTATCTTATAATAATCCAACAATTGGTTTGGTCAGTTTCAAGGTTAATTACACCGATTTAAATTATGGTTATAATAGTGTTGCTTTGTTGAATAATGTTCAAATTAGTAACAGAATAAAACAAAACTATCTTGGTTTCATTGGTAATTACAAAAATGAAATAGGTCAGTTTTTACTGAAAGGAAGTATTGGAGCTAATCTTTCTGATGAGATTAAAGGGAATTTTTTAAATGCGAACGTATTTTACCCGATTTCTAAAAATTTATCAGTTCGAGCAGGTATTAATATTAATAATCGATTGCCAAACTTTAATCATTTATTGTATCAGAGTGGTTACACAAATTATAATTGGGATAATACTGACACTTTTGAGACAGTTAAATCTCAACAAATCTCATTTGGTGTTGATTCTGATAAGTACTTCAATATATACGTTGATTTAAGTAATATAAGTAACTATACATATTTTGATTTAAATGCTGTTCAGAATGATATCAAGATTATAAAACCTAATCAATATTCTGATGCTATCCAATACTTGCGAATTAAGCTCCAAAAGGAGTTTAAATTCGGTAAGTTTGCTTTAGATAATACTTTAATGTATCAAAATGTTTCTGATAATGATGCGTTAAATGTTCCAGAATTTATTGCAAGAAATACTTTCTATTATACAGACGAAGTCTTCAAGAAAGCCTTGAAATTTCAGGCTGGATTTACATTAAATTATTTTACCGAATATTTTGCAAACGGTTATGATCCGCTGTTAGCAGAATTTTATACGCAGAATACAACTAAAATTGGAGGATTTCCTAGATTAGATTTGTTTATTAATGCCAAAGTTCGTCAAACACGTATCTATTTTAAAGCAGAGCATTTCAACGCTTCGTTTACTGGATTTGACTATTTCTCCGCTCCAAACCATCCATATCGAGATTTTGTAGTTCGTTTTGGGTTGGTATGGAATTTTTTCTTGTAGTTGTGGGTTTTTTTTGGGGTGTTTAGGTTGTGTTTGGATTTTGTAATGTCTTGATATATAAGTTTTAAAAATTCTTTGGAAAAAAAGGTTTCGAAAAGGTGATTAGAATATAAAAAAGGGTTTTATATTTGCGCCCTCGAAACGGCGACAATGTTGTTAGTTTCGGTTAAGTTCTAGGATGGTTTATTGATAGGATAAGGTTTTTTTACAAATAATTTAAAAAAAGTTTTGGTAGGGGAGAAAAGGGTTTTATATTTGCACCCGCTTAAGAGATAAACGCCTTAAGAGAATTTAAAAGATACGTTCATAGACATATTGAATTGACAGCGTAAGAATTAATTGGAAACGATTAGTTCAGACAAGAGAATAGATCATATTGAGACTTCGGAAATTCTGTTAGTTGTTGAATAATATTTAAGATTTAACGATGAAGAGTTTGATCCTGGCTCAGGATGAACGCTAGCGGCAGGCCTAACACATGCAAGTCGAACGGTAACAGGAAAAAGCTTGCTTTTTTGCTGACGAGTGGCGCACGGGTGCGTAACGCGTATACAATCTGCCTCTTACAGGGGGATAGCCTTTAGAAATGAAGATTAATACCCCATAGTATGTTTATATCGCATGATATAAGTATTAAAGTTTCGGCGGTAAGAGATGAGTATGCGTTCTATTAGCTAGATGGTGTGGTAACGGCACACCATGGCAACGATAGATAGGGGCCCTGAGAGG
>CBFHYD010000055.1:0-14687 GCA_965659975.1 Winogradskyella sp.
TACAACGTTGACCTGCAGTTCCAACAGCACCAAAAACAGCACCTATTACTGTCATTTTTATATCAGCATCTGGTGTAACAATGATCGCATTATTTCCACCTAATTCTAAGAGTGATTTGCCTAATCGACCGGCAACTTCTTTGGCTACAATTTTACCCATACGCGTTGAGCCTGTAGCCGAAACCAATGGTACACGCGTATCTTTTGTCATAAATTCACCAACACGATAATCGCCATTGATTAAACAAGAAATACCTTCTGGAAGGTTATTCTCTTTAAGAACCTCAGCAATAATATTTTGGCAAGCCACACCACAAACTGGTGTTTTTTCAGAAGGTTTCCAGATACACACATCTCCACAAATCCAAGCTAAAGCTGTATTCCAAGACCACACAGCAACTGGAAAATTAAATGCAGAGATAATGCCGACAATCCCTAAAGGATGATACTGCTCATACATGCGGTGACCTGGACGCTCAGAATGCATGGTTAAACCATGAAGCTGACGTGATAATCCAACTGCAAAATCACAGATATCAATCATTTCTTGGACTTCTCCAAGACCTTCTTGATACGATTTTCCCATCTCATAAGACACTAATTTACCAAGAGCTTCTTTCTTTTCTCTTAGTTTTTCTCCAAACTGACGTACAATTTCTCCACGTTGTGGTGCAGGCATTACGCGCCACGTTTTAAATGCCTCAACAGCAGCAGACATTGCCTTTTCATAATCCTCTTTTGTAGATGATTTTACTTTAGCAATTAAAGCACCATCAACAGGTGAGTAAGATTCAATTATTTCGCCATTAGAGAAGTGATTTTGCCCAGTAGATGTGCCATTGTTAATAGTCTCTACACCTAACTGCTCAAGGGCTCTATGTATTCCGAAATCAGTCGCTACTGTTCCCATATTTTATTGATTTTTTTAGTCATTTTTATTTTGGCGAAGATAGGAAATAATTGCGGCTAAATGAATGCTTTATGAGAAAGTACCTGCATTTAACTTTAGGAATAATTTAACAATAAGTAAAAATCTAAATCAAAAAAAACTCACGTATCTCTTTTAACAAGAATAGGCCTACATCTTGATTTTAAGTTTTTCTCATACGAGATGAGAAATCAGTATTAATTTAAAATCCACGTATTATGTTTTTAAGAATTTTAGTAGTGGGATGCTTCGCTATAAGTGCGGTGCAAGCCCAAGATATCCAGTATGTTTTTGCAGAAAACGGATTGGTAATAAGAGAGCAACCTAATCAAGGTGCAAAAAAGGTAGGCATATTAGATTATGGCACACCAGTAGAGATAATTGAACACACCAATTTGAATTTGGATGTTCAGGACAAAGACAAAAAAGTATCTGGTCAATGGCTGAAAATTAAAGGTCCAGCAGCAGGTGAATATTTTGAAGAAGCTTACATATTCAGCGGTTACTTAACCGAAGATAAAATAGAGCGTCCTCTAAAAATTACCTACGAAGAGTTGACTGTTTTTATTGACCAATTGGCTAATGGTACAAATTTAAAAACCTCAAGTTCAGAAAGAGAAGAAAATTCGGTATTTGTGCTTAAGGAAAATGTATCGCCAGAAAATAGATACATCAAAGTAAAACACCATGAAGATTACAGGAGTATAAAAGTACTTCAGCGATACAAAAATGCCTTGGCTGTGAAAACTAAAGATGGTAAATCACAAATTTCTGATTACCAGTCTTATACCTCAAGTTGGAGGCCTTTACAGCTCGTTCCATCTTCTGAAAATGTTTTTAAAACCATAACGTTTTCTGAGAAAGACAACAAGGAATTTGGAGCGGTAGATATTGAAAAATTAAAGATTGCGTTTGGAACTAAAGATGAGATTTCTTTTGAAGTGGTGCCGCACAATATTGAACTGAAAGTTATAATGGTAGATATTGATGGTGACAAGACTGAAAAAATTATAAACTTTGAATTACCTTTAAAGGCGCAGTGCATAGTCAATTTATAGCAATTGTATCTCTTAATATTCTAAATCATGAAAATCAATAAAGTTTTTGTCCTATTTCTTCTGACACTTTTAGCAGTTTCTTGTAAAGAAAAATCTGCGGAGTCCGACAACATTTTTAAATTCAGAGATTATGTTAGTTACACAACCTCCGGACGTGTATCAGTAGTTGAACCGATCAAGATATTTTTGGCCAAAGAAGTTGCTGCATGGGAAATGGGACAAGACTTAGATGATGATCTAATTAAAATTAAACCTCACGTCCAAGGGAAGTTACAGGCAGTAAACAAGACGACCCTTATTTTTACACCAGATGAAGCCTTACAACCAGATACAGAATATTCGGAACCTAAAACAAATTTATATTGGTATATAGACGAAACCTATGTTGGTAATACTAAAGACATACATGACATGGCTATTAAGCCAAACTCAGGAAAACATCTCATTACCGTTGTTGATGACTTTGGGAACGAACTTAAAAAGCATATCACCATTTCGGAATAATAGTTATTTCAAAATCTTATTTTTGTACCATTATAAATCTTTCAGTTATGGTATTTCTACAACATTTACATTCTGGTTGGGCGTATTTAGTCCTTCTTATTTTGGTCTTAGCAACAGTAAATGCACTACTTAAATTCTTCGGAAACAAGGAGTTTAATGCAATAGACTTTAGGCTTGCGCTTTTCTCTTTAATTACAATGCACATTCAGCTTTTAGTAGGTATTATACTTTGGTTTACAAATGGCTATTTTGATAAAATGTCTGTCGGTGAGGTTATGAAAAACGATGCTGTTCGTAAGTTGGCTGTAGAACATCCAACAACAATGATTATTGCAGTGGCTTTAGTAACTATAGGTTATTCTAAACACAAAAAGAAATTAGTATCTAAACCAAAATTTAAGCTATTGGCTATTTTTTATACGATAGCACTGGCATTAGTCTTGTACATGATTCCTTGGAATCTTTGGTTCTAAACATAAAAAAGGCTTCAAATTAATTTAAGCCTTTTTTATTTTATATCGTAGAGTTGTTACTCTTTCACTTCTCTAATTACATTCACATAAACTGGAAAATGGTCACTAAAACCACCAGTATATTCGGCTCCAACGAAACTTCTGAATGGATAACCTTCATATCTTCCACGTGGATTAATAAGGTATTGCTTATTATAAATACCTGCCTTATAATATCTGAAGGATGAATAATCTTTCTCTAATAAAGGTTTGGTAACCATGATTTGGTCGAATAAACTCCATGCATCACGATATGCCGTGGTACCTAAACCTTCTTTAAACATATTGATATAAGGATTATAAATTCCTTTAAGCCCTACTCTATTTCGTTTCTTTTGAGCTTTAAGAACATCCTTGACGCTTGCATTTGTTGGGTCATCATTAAGATCACCCATAATGAAAATTTTAGCATACGGATCAATCGATTGTAGTGAATCAACCAGGCGCTTATTTAATTTAGCTGCAGCGACACGTTTTGGCCTACTCCTTGCTTCTCCACCACGACGTGATGGCCAGTGATTAACTATTACATGAATAGGATCACCTTCTAATTCTCCACTCACCAATAGTTGATCTCTTGTTCTTATTGGCTTTCGCGAAACATCATCAAAGATTTTCAATTCGTGTGAACTTGTACTTGTAGGCTGAAATAACTCTTTCTGATATAAAAGTGCAACATCAATACCTCTTCCATCCGGTGATTCGTAATGTACAATACCGTAATCTTTTGGTAAGAGTAATGGGTCGTTAACTAAATCCTCTAAGACCTTTCTGTTTTCTACTTCAACAACACCAAGTAATGCAGGTGTATTTCCGGTTTGATCTCTACCAACATCTGCAATAACACGAGCCATACCTTTCACCTTCTTGATGTAAATTCCTCCTCTATTTTCAGGTGCCATTTCCATCATTGGACTCGCCTCATCATTCTTTAAAGGGTCATTAATGGTATCGAATAAATTCTCTAAATTGTAGAATGCTATTGTATGTATTTTATAGCGTTTTTCGTTCTGAGCAAACGAAGAAAATGTTAAAAAAATTAGCAGTAGTGTTACAAACTGTTTTATGCGTGTCATCTCTTAATGTTATCTAATTGTAAAAAATAAAGCAATTTAGATGCCAAAAGTATGTAATCTTAGATAAAGATGTAACTTTGTGCGCCTTTAAATAATTGTTAAGGGTTTCTTAAAACAAAATTTTTAAACTAAGTATGAAAAAAAGTTTTTTCTTATTTCTATTTGGAACAGCTTTCTCACTTTTGAGTTTTGCACAGCAAACCGTAGTGAAAGGAAGTGTTTTGGATGGAACTACTGGAGAGCCAATTCCTGACGTAACTGTATCGATTGAAGGCACTGAATTGAGTGCTTTTACAGATGCAAAAGGTGAGTTTAGCTTTTCAACAGACGTACCACTTGGTGACCAAGTGCTTAAAATTGAAAAAGTCGGTTACTCAACTAAGCGCTATCCGATTGTTGTCAACGAAGGTCAAACTGTTGACATCTCAGGAATGACCTTAGATTTTGATCCTACAGACAAAAAGGATTTGTACACTATTTCTATCTCTGATGATAATTTAAATAGTGAGGACGATGGACTTACAGATAACGTTTCTGGTTTATTACAAGCCTCAAGAGATGTGTTTTTAAGTGCTGCCGCTTTTGATTTTAGTGCAACCTTCTTTAGACCTCGTGGATTAGACAATGCCAACGGTAAAGTCCTAATCAATGGTATTGAGATGAACAAGCAGTTCAATGGACGCCCACAATGGGGAAATTGGGGTGGACTTAACGATGTACAAAGAAACCAAGAGTTCTCTATGGGAATGTCTGCAAATGATTACACTTTTGGTGATTTAGCAGGTACCAACAACATTATAATGCGTGCTTCTAAATATCGTAAAGGTGGTCGTATCTCTTACGCTGCTGCTAACAGAAGTTACCAAGGCCGTGTTATGGGTAGCTACAGCTCTGGATTGTTAAAAGACGGTTGGTCCTATTCGGTTTTATTATCAAGACGATTTGGTAATCAAGGATTTATCGATGGTACTATATATGATGCCAATTCTTTCTTTGCGGCAGTAGAAAAACGTATCAACGATAAGCATAGCATTAACTTTACAGGTATCTATGCACAGAACAGACGTGGTCGTTCTACGGCAATTACTCAAGAGATTTTTGACTTAAAAGGAAGAACATATAACCCATTTTGGGGAGAGCTTAATGGCGAAATTCGTAACTCTCGTATGAGAGAAATTGAAGAGCCAATCTTAATGCTTAACCACTTTTGGGATATTTCGGATAAAGTACGTTTAAACACAAATGTGGCTTATCAGTTTGGAGAAATAGCAAATACACGTATTGATAATGGTGGTACACGCTTGGTTACCTTTAATGGTCAAGATGTATTTATCGGTGGTGCTCGTAACCCAAATCCAGATTATTACCAAAACTTACCAAGTTTCTTTTTACAAGATCCAAACCCAACAGCATTTGATTTTCAACAAGCATATGCTGCTCGAGAAGCTTTTGTAAATGATGGGCAGTTAAATTGGAATAATCTTTATGAAGCTAACGCAAGTTTATTAGCGCAAGGCGGAAACTCATTATATGCGATCCAAGCAGATGTAATTGAAGACAAGCAATTGACTTTTAATACCATCTTAGATGCAGATTTAGCCGACAATATTAGACTTAATGCTAATCTTAATTATAGAAGATTAAATAATCAAAACTACGCAAGAGTAGAAGATCTTTTAGGTGGAACAGGATACTTAGATGTAGATTTCTTTGCAGAAGATGACCCTAACGTTACAGATGATATTGCTTCAGATTTAGCACAGAGTGATTTAAATAACCCAAATAGAATAGCAAGAGAAGGCGACCGTTACAAGTATAATTATGAAATTGATGCCGAGGTCGCAAGTGCATTTGCCCAAGCCCAATTTAAATACAATAAAATTGATTTTTATTTAGGTGCTAATATCAGCAAAACGAGCTACCAAAGAAATGGACTTTTTGAAAACGGGTTCTTCGCAGGAACTGGACCAACAGGTTCATTTGGTAATAGTGAAGAATTAGATTTTACCAATTACGGAGTTAAAGCTGGTTTTACCTATAAAATTACAGGTAAGCATCTTATAGATGTTAATGGTAGTATGTTTACTAAGGCTCCAGGAATACGAAATCTATTCCCTAATGCCAGACAAAATAACTTTACTACAACAGGATTAGAAAGTGAAGAAATCCAATCTGTAGATGCAAGTTATATCTTCCGTTCTCCAATTTTAAAGGCGAGAGTTACTGGTTTCTATTCTGGATTTAAAAATGGTAGTGATATCGGATTCTATTTTACAGAAGATTTAGCAGGTTTAGGTGTAGATAGCGGAGACGCATTTGTACAAGAAACATTAACTAACATCGAAAGACGTCATGTTGGTGTCGAGGTTGGTATCGAAGCGCAAGTAACACCTACGATAAAACTTAAAGGTGCTGCATCAGTTGGTCAATACACCTTCCAAAACAATCCAGATTTATACTTGACAAGTGTAAACTTCCCTGGAGAATTAAGATTTGGTGATGGTACTACAAACTTAAAAGATGTTCATGTTGCTGGTGGTCCAGAGCGTGCATACCAAATTGGTTTTGAGTACCGTGATCCTGATTATTGGAATATTGGTGTGACGAGCAATTTCTTCTCAAATGCTTATATTGATGTAAGTAATTTGGCAAGATCAGCTAACTTTACTTCAGACTTTGATGGTAATACATTTAATGATTACGATCCTGTTGTTGCAAAAGAGTTACTTAAACAAGAACAGTTCGATGATTATATGTTAGTAAATATTATTGGTGGTAAATCATGGAAAGTCAATGATTATTTCATTGGATTCTTTGCAACCATAAACAACGTATTTAATCAAGAGTATAGAACTGGTGGATTTGAGCAATCACGTTTGGCTAACTTTAGACGTATTAGAGAAGATCAAAATAGAGATAATGGACCTATCTTTGGTTCAAGATATTTCTTCGGAACTGGTACAACGTATTACTTAAATGTTTACGTAAGATTTTAATTGAAAAAAGAAAAATAAAACACATAGTAAAAATGAAAACTTTAAAATTTAATAAATTATTTCTTCTATTCTTAGGATTAGTGGCTTTTGTAAGCTGTGTAGAAGATGATGACTTTGACGTACCAAATACTACGGTAATCGAGCCAGTATTTAATAACGGAGAATCAATTATTCCTATAAGCTCTGTAGCTGGAGATTTAGCGCAAGAACAAGGTAACGGATCTCTAGATTATTCTGATGATGATACCTTATATACATTCCCAGCAGATGGTGCAGATATCTTAGTAGAAGGTTATGTCATCTCATCTGACGAAGGTGGTAACTATTTCGAAGAATTGATTCTTCAAAATGCACCAGAAAACCCAACAATTGGTATCCGCGTACTTGTAGATGTTAACCCATTATTTATTCGTTACGAAGTAGGACGTAAAGTTTACGTAAAGCTTAATGGATTGGTTGCAGGTATCTCTAACGGTGTTTTAACTGTTGGTCCTCAAGATGGTGATTTTGTTGGTAAAATTCCAGCGGCATTAGAAAATGATTTTATCATTCGTTCTGCAAATGTTGAAACTATTGTACCAATGCCTTTAGCTATTTCGGACTTTTCAGAAGATAAAACAAACTTAATGATAGAATTGCAAGACGTTCAGTTTAGCACACCTGATTTAGGTAAGAGTTTTGCTGCTGAGCCATCAGATCAGTTTGATGGTGAGCGTAACTTAATTGCTTGTGGTAGTACATCAGATATTTGTAGTGGTGGTGGATCAGTAACATTCGCAACGAGTACATTTGCTGATTTTAAAGGATTAACTTTACCTGAAGGTCGTGGTTCTATGACTGCTATCTTACAACGTGATTTCTTTGGTGAAGTATTTAATATTGTGGTTAACTCTCCAGAAGACATTAATTTTGATGATCCAATGCGTTGCGACCCAGTAACATTAGCTTGTGCAGGTCCAACTTCTGACGTATTTACAGTATTTGAAGAAGATTTCCAGACAATTACAAACGAAGCACAATTAGATGCTTTAGGATGGACTAACATTAATGTATGTGGTGGTTCTGAGCGTTTCGAAGATTCGTCTTTTAGTGGTGACAGATACATGAAAATATCTGCATTCGGTACAGGAGAAGATCCATTAGGAGCTTGGTTAGTAACACCAGCTATAAATCTTGACAGTACAACGGAAGAAGAATTATCTTTTGAAATTTCTGCAAACTTCGAGACAGGAACAATACTAACTGTACTTATCACAGATAGTTTTACTGGTGATGTTACGACAACTAACTGGACAAATTTAGATGTTGACGTACCAGTTGGTGGTAGTGGTTTTGGTTCTTTCGAAGCCTTTACAAATAACATTTCTTGTTTAGATGGTGATGTACATGTAGCGTTTAGATATTTAGGTGCTGCTGGTGGTGCAGAAACAAGATATCATATCGATGACATCAAAGTAACTGGACAGAACTAAGATTCTATAACTCCAATATATTTTAAAACCGCATCTTAAATAGGATGCGGTTTTTTATTTTTATACCATGTTAGACACCTTTTATATTTCCTGTTATAATTATCTAAAACCAAAATTCAAACGCAATGCAATAAAACTTGCATTGTTATATATTACCGTAGCTGAGATTACCTTATATAGCATGATTGGTATGTTTTTCATGGCCTTTTCCAATCAGATGCATATCTTAGATGTTAGCCAGAATAAAATCATAACCATAGTTGTATTGTTAAGTGGTTTTATTTATTTCAAGAATTGGATGCAGTATAACGGCAAACGCCGAAACATACTTAACGCAAAATCAAAAAGTAAAATACAGAAGTGGAAACTGATTTTGTTTCCAATAACATGCATTATTTTAAGCGTTATATTGTATCAGGCTATTTAATTTATTTGAAAAAATTAACCCATAACTTCTAACCATTATGAAAAACAAAAAATCGCTTCTATTTACAATTTTAGCAGTTATCATTGTGATTTCTGGATTTATCTATCGTAAATATCATAAAGCACAATTAAAAGCGGAGCAAGAGAAAATACAGGCAGAACGTGCTGCAAAACTAATGGAATTTAAAAGGCAGCAGGACAGCATAAAGCGTAAGCGTGAATATGACTCTTTACAACAGGAAAAGCTAAACGAATTCAACAAAAAGTATGATGAGGTTAAAGAATCAAAAAAACGTTTGGACGAGACTATGGAAAAGCTACAGCAGGAAATTGATGCTAAGGAAAAAGAAAAGAATTAAGCCTTTATATCTAAAAAAAACCCGTTACAATTGTATCGGGTTTTTTGCTCCTCAGACTGGGCTCGAACCAGTGACCCTCTGATTAACAGTCAGATGCTCTAACCAACTGAGCTACTGAGGAGTGTTTTTTTCGCTTTTAGCGAGCGCAAATATATATTATTTTTTTAATCTCAACAACTCTAAAATCTATTTTTTCGATAAATTTTAGTTCGTTATTGCCTTAAAAATATCATTGCCGTTTGCAAATAATACCAAAGCAATTAGAATAAAAAAACCTATGATCTGTGCACGTTCTAAAAATTTCTCACTCGGCGCACGACCAGAAATCATCTCATATAATAAAAACATAACATGACCACCATCTAAAGCGGGTATTGGTAGTAAATTCAATATAGCTAACATGATTGATAAAAATGCTGTAAGTCCCCAAAAATAAGACCAACTCCAGACACTCGAAAATTGATCGTAAATCGCTTTAAATCCACCTAAGCCTTTATAGGCTCCTGTACTTGGACTGAAAATAGCTTTTAATTGCCCAAAGTAATTAGTAATTGTTTTTGTAAACTTTCGACCAGCCGCACCAAAACTCTCGCCAAACGTATACTCCTTTCTAAAAACAGAATAGTAACCCATATCTTCAAATTTTGGATTTAGTCTGTACGGGTTAAACCCAAATTTACCATTCTTATCTAAAGTGAGCTCTGTATTAATGGTCTGGTCTTCTCGAAGAATTTCAACTTGAACATTCTCATTTTTCTTATCTCCAATAAGCGTGCTTAATTGGTCATAATACTTTAAGTCAGTTCCGTTAATCGATTTAATAATATCTCCAACCTTTATATCATTTTTGACATTGGTAGAACTATCGGCAATATTCGCAACCATAAACGGCACACGGTACTCAAATAAGTCTTTGTTTCTACTTGATGAAAGTTGTCCTAAGAAGTCTTCAGGAAGATCAAAATATTTTGTCTCTCCATTACGATATACGGTAATAGATTGGGCTTCAATTATGTATTGTCCAATATCTGAATCGTTGATAATGTTAACATCATTTATTTTTAGGACGCGATCTCCTGTTTGTAATCCGATTTCGTTTAATACAGGATGCTCTATCCAATACCCATCTTTAAGACTATCTACTTTTACATCGGCATCACCATAAACAAATGCCATAAATACATATATGACATAGGCCAAAATAAAATTCACGGTAACACCACCAAGCATGATAATAAGGCGCTGCCATGCTGGTTTAGACCTAAACTCCCAAGGTTGAGGTGGCCGTGCCATTTGTTCCTTATCCATGCTCTCATCAATCATTCCAGCAATTTTTACATAACCTCCAAGTGGCAACCATCCAATACCATAAACGGTCTCACCTATCTTCTTTTTGAAAAGCGAAAACTTAACATCAAAAAAGAGGTAAAATTTTTCAACCTTAGTCTTAAATAATTTTGCTGGTATAAAATGACCTAACTCATGCAGAACAATAAGTAAGGATAAGCTGAGTAAAAATTGAGATATTTTTATAACAAATTCCATCTATTCATTTTCAAAAATTCGATTGACAAAAGTAGTGTTTTAAAGGCGATTAGAAAATAATCGAGTTTCTATTCAACACTTTTTTAACATCCCAGATTCTTTCGGTGAATTTTAACGCTATTTTCAAGAAGTTAGCACGGAAAAAATAATGCTTAGCCGTATCTTTGTATTCTAAATTTTTTACTGCATTTAAATGTCGCTAATTACATTCTTTAAGGGTTATAAACGCTTTGCTATATTCTTTTCAATATTGTGTCTTTTTATTATTGGAGCTATTTACAGTGTCCTTAATCAAAAAAAACCTTTACCGATTTGGCAGCCAGAGATGTTTAATGCAGAGTTAGTCGATGAGAGTATCCAGCATGTATCAAAATATCATACCATAGCAGATTTTAGTCTTATAAATCAAAATGGAGATACCATAACGCAAGACACTTACAAGGACAAAATATATGTCGCTGATTTTTTCTTCACGACATGTCCAACCATTTGTCCAATCATGACAGATCATATGTATAAAATTCAAAGTGAAATTTTGGATGATGATGATATTATGTTACTCTCACATTCAGTAACTCCAAAAATTGATAGTGTAGCTCAGCTTAAAAAATATGCCAAGGAGAAAGGTGTTATTGACCGTAAATGGAATCTTGTCACAGGTGACAAAAAACACATCTACGATCTGGCACGTAAAAGCTATTTGGCTGTAAAGACCTATGGTAATGGCGATGAGTATGATATGATCCATACCGAAAACTTCGTCCTTATTGATAAAAAGCGTCGAATTCGAGGCACATACGATGGCACAAATCCTGAAGAGATCGAAAGACTTCTTGAAGATATGGAAACCCTAAAGTATTTTGGAGGTTCTTAAATTCGACTTAACTTTTATAACACCTTATTTTTTTAGGCTATTTTTGCTTTTTTAAATTCAATCTAAATAAGTGTTAACCATTGCCGATTTAAAAGAAGGCCAAAAAGGCATTATAAAAAATGTTTCTTCCAAGAACATTCCTCTAAAACTATTGGAAATGGGTTGCTTACCTGGCAATTCGGTTGAACTATTACACATCGCGCCGTTATCGGATCCTATGTATCTGAACATTAATGATACATATTTGGCCATTAGAAAAGAAACGGCTATCCATATTGAAATTGAGCTAACGGAGAATTAAAACTACTTTGAATCAGTAAGACAACCATGAGTAATCAGATAAAAGTAGCGTTGATAGGTAATCCCAATACAGGAAAAACATCTGTATTTAACGCACTTACTGGACTTAATCAAAAAGTAGGAAATTATCCAGGTATTACGGTCGATAAAAAACAAGGCTCCTGTAAATTATCTAATGATTTTAATGCACGTATTTTAGATTTACCTGGTACTTATAGTCTTAACGCATCTTCACTTGACGAAAGTGTTGTTATAGAGTTACTACTCAACAAAAAAGACAAAGACTTCCCAGATGTTGCAGTTGTTGTTTCAGATGTCGAAAATCTAAAACGTAATCTATTAATCTTTACGCAGGTTAAGGATTTGGAAATCCCAACCATCTTGGTCATTAATATGGCAGATCGTATGGATTATATAGGTATCTCATTAGATATCCCATATTTAGAGGAACAATTAGACACAAAGATTGCACTTGTTAGTACACGAAAAAAGCAAGGAATTACGGAGTTAAAAGAATTGATATCTAATTACCAGAATTTATCCAATAAAGAGGCTTTAGATACTTCACAGATAGATCCTTCGTATTTTGAAGGCCTTAAAAAAGCATTTCCTAAACAGTCGTTATACAAGCTATGGTTAGTGATTACTCAAGATGTCAATTTCGGTAAGATTGATAGGAATACCATTCGTAGTGCAAGTGATTTTACCACAAAATCCGAATCTGATCTTAAGCGGCTCCAGCAAAAAGAAACGATAAAACGTTATCAGTTTATCAATAATGTGCTTAAAAAAGGACAAAATATCGACCTGTCGAGTGCTAAAGATTTAAGGATTAAGTTAGATCGCATTCTAACACACAAGGTTGGGGGTTACCTCATCTTTATTGGAATACTTTTGGTCATCTTTCAAGCCATTTACAGTTGGGCAGAAGCTCCAATGGATTTAATTGACGGTGCCTTTGCAAGCTTAAGCGAATGGGCCAAGAGCATTATGCCATCAGGTGTATTTACCGATTTGTTGACTGAAGGAATTATACCAGGTCTTGGTGGTGTTGTGATATTTATACCACAAATAGCATTTCTATTCCTTTTTATTTCCATTTTGGAAGAAAGCGGTTACATGAGTCGTGTTGTATTTCTTATGGATAAAATTATGCGGCGCTTTGGTCTGAGTGGAAAAAGTGTCGTGCCCTTAATTTCTGGTACTGCTTGTGCGATACCTGCGATTATGGCAGCTCGTAATATTGAAAGTTGGAAAGAACGCCTTATTACTATTTTAGTAACTCCTATTACAACTTGTGCAGCGCGACTTCCGGTTTACCTCATCATCATAGCGCTTATTATTCCTGAAGGGACTTTCTTAGGAATTGGCTACAAACCCTTAACCCTTTTATCGCTTTATATCCTTGGTTTTTTAATGGCTGTAAGTTCAGCATACTTGCTTCATAAATTTATGAAGATAAAGAGCAAGTCCTATTTTGTTGTAGAAATGCCATCTTACAAAACACCGTTATTAAAAAATGTATTCATTACGGTTGTCGAAAAAACAAAGGCATTTGTATTTGATGCTGGTAAAATTATTCTTGCCATTTCCATTGTTCTGTGGTTTTTGGCATCTTTTGGTCCTGGTAAGCAATTTAAAAATGCAGAAGAGATTGTAACAGAGAAATTTGCATCTCAAAATTTAACCGAAGATGAGCTTAATAAGCATATTGCATCTCATAAACTCGAACATTCGTACATCGGTATTACAGGAAAAGCCATAGAGCCTATCATAAAGCCTTTAGGTTACGATTGGAAGATTGGTATCGGTATCGTTACATCATTTGCAGCACGTGAGGTTTTTGTTGGAACCTTAGCCACGATTTATAGTGTAGGGAGTGATGATGAAGACACCATAAAAAACAGAATGGCAAAGGAGCGAAATCCATTTGTTGGCGGACCACTATATAATATGGCATCCGGAATTTCTTTACTTTTGTTTTATGCATTTGCTATGCAATGTATGAGTACACTGGCTATTGTAAAACGCGAAACAAACAGTTGGAAATGGCCAATGTTGCAATTAGTTGCCATGAGTGTAATTGCTTACGTTGCGGCCTTAATTGCTTATCAAGTTTTAAATTAAAATGAATCTACTACTTCAAAACATATTAGCATTTTCAACCTTAGTTATAGCTTTAGTTTTTTTATTTAAAACCTTTGTGTGGTGGCCAAAGAAAAAGGCTAAAAAAGCTTGTGGTAATTCAGATTGTGGTTGCCACTAAACTACTCTTTACTAATAGTTTCTGACTTTAATTCCAAACGATAATCTCCTTGTGGGATTTCATCTGGTGTTTCTAGATATGGCGATAAAGCAAGTCCAGAAATTTTAGTTATGCCGTTTTCAAATATTGTATTTTCTACAATCACACGACCTGAAGCAGGAATACTTATTTCTTGATCCTTAATGAATTTACCATTTTTGTATATAGAAACTAAAATATCGGCTTCTCCAGCTCTGATGCACATTACCGATTTTGGGCATCGTGAATCTCGAATTACTTTTTTGAATTTAACTTCAATACCATGGAAATCAATAATTTCATTAACACCAATAATTCCATTAACACCAATAATTCCATTTAATTCAGTTGAA
>CBFHYD010000056.1:0-14574 GCA_965659975.1 Winogradskyella sp.
CACAGCCATATGCAATGCATAACTACGTTTTTCGTGGAATGATTTATCTATAATCTCTGCAGAGCAGTTCTTTGGATTGACCGAAGTCAATTCCGACACAAAACACCAACCTTTACCATTTGTAATTTGCAATTGGTCACCAACAGTTTTGCGAAGCACCTTTGTAATATGGCGGCTTTCATCTTTATCAAAATTGATAATGGAATCGGTTTCGATGATATTAGAATTATAAAATAACTGCATTAGGACTTTGAGGATACAACCAAGACTATCAGGCTTTCTGTGATTTTATCTTCTTCCGTTTTCATTAGAATATAATGTTTGCGGTCTCGGTGTTCATCGAAACTAAAGACTTGACCTTTTTTCTTTTTAGCAACCACCAAATCAAAACGTTTTGAAAACGTTCCTTCTTTTACCCAACCAATATCGCCACCTGTTGGCGATGATGGATGCGATAAGTACACACGGGCCAGATTATGGAATTTATGCTCGCCATTTTTAATGCCTTTAAGAATAAATGCTCTTAACGAGTTAATTTCTGATAGCGTTGTTTTTTTACTATCAAACTCCATTAAACTAATCTTGGATTCTCTACTTTTTTTAGTGTCAATGACTTTGTAAACTGTTTTTGTAGTTCCGTTTTCTACTATTTTGAGTTTTCCTGTTGGAAGCTCCGATAACTCTTTGGCTAATGGTGTTTGCTCTTCACCAATATCCAGTTTCAAAATCTTAGAGTCGTAAATATCCTTTTTTGCTTCAATAAGTTTCTCGGCTTGCTGTAAGGTTCTAATAACTATAAGCGAGCGCTCAATTTTCTTTTGTGAGAACCCTAAAAATGGAATTGTTAGAAGTATGTAGATTATGTTTTTCATTGATGTTGTTTCCAGTTTCTATTCAATTATTGTGCCTTAATCTGAATGTCTTTATTGAACTATACGTGATGTTAAATATAAATAGAATTTGAGCGATTAGAACTAAAATCAAAAGTATTGTCAAAAAGGTCTGATAATTCATACTTGGATCAAAAAGTGGAAATTCATTATATCGAAAAGGATTAACTATTGCGAAAGCTAATTCTTCAATTATTATAACTCCTATCGAAACCAATACATGTATTTTGGTTAAAATAGTAACCAATTGGACTTTAGAAAATTTGAATGAAAAGTGAATGAAGCCTAAAAGAATATAGAAAACGCCAAGTGTGAAAGAGATTTCTGGAATAACGTAATACGTGTCATGAATATTAAAAACAAAATCATCATGTATGTTAATGTCTAAAGCAGAACCTGCAATTTTAACACGTAAATAGTATTCTGAAACTATAATATATAACGCCGTTAGCCAAAACAATAGATAGGGTTTGTTGAGTAACTTTCTCATACTAAATTTTCAATCGTGCTGAGGCCATTACATCAAATTCCGAGAAGTCCTTTTTCAGAAACTTTAAATACCCAACAATGGCAATCATAGCTGCGTTATCAGTCGTGTATTCAAATTTTGGGATGTACGTTGTCCAACCAAATTTGTTTTCAGCATCTTTTAAGGCACGTCTTATGCCAGAATTCGCCGAAACTCCACCACCAATAGCAATATGTTTAATGCCAGTTTGATTAACGGCTAATTTCAGCTTATCCATTAATATCCCGATAATGGTATACTGAATAGAGGCACAGATATCTGCTAAATTTTCTTCTACAAAGTTTGGATTCTTCTTTGTCTCGCGTTTTACGAAATAGAGTATACCTGTCTTAAGACCAGAAAAGCTAAAGTCTAAGCCACCGACTTTTGGTTTGGTAAACTTGAATCCTTTTGGATTTCCTTGTTGGGCTAATTTATCAATCTGTGGTCCAGCAGGATAACCCAAACCTAATATCTTTCCACTTTTATCATAGGCTTCACCGACGGCGTCATCAATGGTTTCGCCAATGACTTCCATATCGAAGTAATCGGTAACCTTTACAATCTGCGTATGACCACCAGAAATAGTCATAGCTAAAAATGGAAATGGTGGTTGTTCAAATCCTTTTTCATCTATAAAATGCGCCAAAATATGGCCTTGCATATGGTTGACATCCATTAAGGGAATATCCAACCCAAACGCCAAAGACTTCGCGAAAGACGTTCCAACCAATAATGACCCCATTAATCCTGGACCGCGAGTAAAGGCAATAGCCGACAATTCTTCTTTAGTTATTCCGGCTTTTGATAATGCTTGGTCTACAACAGGAACAATGTTACTCTGATGTGCACGAGATGCTAATTCTGGTACTACGCCACCATAGTCTTTGTGTATTTCTTGACTTGCAACAACATTACTTAAAATGCTACCGTTACATAACACAGATGCAGATGTATCATCACAAGAAGATTCTATTCCAAGTATGTAAATATTTTTGGCAGCCATAGATTATGTTTAGGCATAATAATTGTTAATTTTGAAGTACGAGAACCAAAACCCAGTTATAATCGTACAACAATTGCAAATATAGGGTTTTGCAGAGATAGAATTAATCCGAAAACGTCATTAAAAGAATACCAAAAATAATAGGGAAAGTAGTAGGAATCATCCTACTACTTTTTGTTATTTTAGTTTTAATCCTTTCCATCCCAGCGGTACAAACCAAAATCGGAAAGTACGCTACCAAAAAAGTTAATGAAGAGTTTAAAACCGACATCAATATTGGTAAGGTTGGCCTTCAGTTTAATGGCGATGTAGAGCTCAAAGAAGTTCTTATTCGTGATTACAAGAAGGATACCTTGTTTAGTTTCTCAGAACTTAATACTTCGATAATCAGTATCAACAACCTTTATAATGGTAAGTTGACTTTTGGAGATATTGATATGTACGATTTGGTGTTTAATCTAAAAACCTACAAGGATGATGAGGATACCAATCTTGATATTTTTGTCGATAAATTCGAAGATGATAATCCACGTCAAGGACTAAGTTCATTTTTGCTGTCTTCAAGTGATGTAACTATTGAGAATGGCATTTTTAACTTGATAGATGAAAACAGAGAAAAGCAAAGTATTTTAGAATTCTGCGATATGAACATTAATGCGACAGATTTTGTTGTTGCTGGTCCTGAAGTTCGTATGCGTATAAACAAGTTGGGATTTTATGATAATAGAGGTGTGGAAGTAAAGAACCTCAAAACAACTTTTGAGTATACCTTGAATCATATGAAATTTGATCAGTTAAGTATTGAAACTGAGGCGTCGAAGTTACAGGGCGATTTGCGCTTCGATTACCAACGTGAGGATTTAAAATACTTTACAGAAAAAGTAAAAATAAATGCCGATTTCAAAGATTCTTACGTAGAACTTAGTGAGCTTAACACTTTCTATAACGAGTTTGGAGTTAATCAAACAGCAACTTTGGATGTTGAACTTTCAGGTACTCTTAATAATCTACTTGCAAAAAATCTAAAGGTTAGCACATCAAGAAATACGAGAATTAACGGTGATATAAATTTCAAGAATGTTTTAGGTGGTAGTTATGAAGGGTTTATTATCGAAGGTCAATACAGGCAGTTATCATCCAACTATGGTGATCTCATAGCATTAATGCCAAATATCTTAGGGAATTCATTTCCTACATTTTTAGCAAAGGTTGGAAACTTTAGACTTTCTGGTTTTTCAACAATTACAGATCAAATTATTGATGCCGATTTGGATATAAATACTGATATTGGGTATGTTGAAACAGACCTAAAAATATCTCGAATTGATGATATTGATAATGCAGATTATGAAGGCGAAATAATTTTTGAGGACTTTAATATTGGTAAGTTAATCAATGATCCAATGGTTCAAAACGCCTCTGCCAATCTTGAAGTTAAAGGTTCGAGTTTCAAAATCCAAGAGTTAGAGACTTTTGTAAAAGTTACAGTAGCATATATTGAGTACAACAATTACAAATACACAAATATTGATTTGTCAGGTGATTTAGGTCAGAATATTTTTAATGGTGAACTTTCTATTAATGATC
Organism: Winogradskyella sp.; assembly: GCA_965659975.1. GTDB lineage: Bacteria > Bacteroidota > Bacteroidia > Flavobacteriales > Flavobacteriaceae > Winogradskyella. The sequence continues at coordinate 3,992 of CBFHYD010000056.1, forward strand.
CAAATGTAAAATTAGATTTCAATGGATTAGCAGACTTGACTGAGGAAGCACGTAAATTCGATTTTAAAGCGACTGTAGATTATGCCGATTTAAACAAACTTAATTTTGTTACAAGAGATAGTTTTTCTGAGTTTTCTGGTAATGTAGATATGGCAATTACAGGATCGACTATAGATAATTTTTTCGGTACAATTAACGTCAAGAATATAGTTTACAGAAATCAAGACAATACCTATAACTTCAAAGATTTTTCTGGTGTATCAAGTTTTGACGAGAAGGTTAGGACCATGAAAATCAACTCTCCTGATATTATAGATGGTAAAGTTGTAGGTGTTTTTAAAATCAATCAGGTTCCTAAGTTGGTGGAAAATGCTTTGGGCAGTATTTATACCAATTACCAGCCTCACGAAATTGAGCCTAACCAATATGTCGATTTTGATTTCAAAATTTATAACCAAATCGTTGCAGTTTTTGATAAAAATCTGGATTTAGGACAAGGCACTAAAGTTAGCGGAAGAATTGAGTCAGATGAAAATGGCTTTGAGCTGGATTTCAAAACACCTCGAGTGGCTTACAAGCATTATATTGCAACCAACCTGAAACTTGAGGTAGATAATAGCAATCCTGTTTATAATACGTTTATTGAGTTAGATCGATTAGATTCGGATATTTATAACATTTCAGACTTCAGTCTCATTAATGTTACAAAACGAGACACGCTTTTTGTAAAGTCAGAATTTAAAGGTGGTGATAATCAGGTCGATGATTATAACATGAACTTCTATTACACCATAAACCAAGACAATAACTCGGTTGTTGGTTTTCAGAAAAGTGATTTTACATTCAAAGGTTTTGATTGGTTCGTAAACAACAATAAAGATAAAATGAACAAAGTCATCTTTGATAAGGACTTTAAACGTTTTGATATCGATAACTTAAGGATCAATCAAGGCCGAGAGGAGATTTTGTTATCTGGAAATATACAGGACTCATTAACTAAGGATCTTAACATAAATTTTAAAAATGTACAACTTGTAAAGATTACCCCGAGAGTTGATAGTTTGAGTATGAATGGGCGCGTTAATGGTAAATTACAGCTAACCCAGAATAAAGGTATTTATTTACCTAAGTCAGACTTTACTATAGATGAATTCAACGTTAATAAAAATGATTTGGGACGTCTCACAGCGGTAATTAGAGGTGATAACTCACTAACACGTTACAATGTAGATGTAGAGCTTGAAAATACGAGTGTAAAATCATTGGACGCCAAAGGTTATGTCGATGTGCGACGAGACAACCCAAATATCAATGTCAAGGTACTTTTCGATGATTTCCTGATTGATCCACTAAATCCATTAGCTGAAGGCGTAATAAGCAATATTAGAGGTTTGGTTTCTGGAAGTGCAGATGTCACAGGCAGCTTAGAAAAACCAAGTATCGATGGCGAATTGTATCTCGATGATGCTGGTCTCAAGATACCGTATCTCAATGTGGATTTGGCTTTCGATTTTGATTCCAGGGTTGAGCTAAAAAACCAACAGTTTATTTTTGATAATGTTGCAATTACTGATACTAAGTATTTCTCAAAAGGTGATATCAATGGATTTATTGAGCATGATAACTTCAGTGATTGGAGACTAGGATTAGACTTAAGCACAAATAGACTTTTGGTCTTGGACACTGAAGAATCTGAAAACGAATTGTATTACGGTACAGGATTTATCTCTGGAGACGCATCAATTAAAGGATTCACAGATAATTTAACGATTAAGGTAAATGGCCGTACGGAAGACGACACTGAGTTTTATATTCCACTCAATGATTCTGAAAGTTTTGGAGACAACTCATATATCAAGTTTTTAAGTCCACAGGACAAGGAAAAAAGAGCAAAAGGCAAAGTTGTATCAGAAACAAAGATCAAAGGTCTCAACTTAGAATTCGATCTCGATATAAATCCAAATGCACTCATAGAGATTGTAATTGACAAGGAGTCAGGAAGTACGATTCGAGGTAGAGGAGAAGGACTTTTGGGTATATTCATAAACACAAACGGAAAGTTTGAAATGTATGGAGATATATCAGTTTTTGAAGGTGTCTACAACTTTAAGTATCGTGGCATCGCCGAGAAACGCTTTGAGGTTGAACCTGGTGGAAGTATTGTTTGGTCAGGAGAACCATTGGGTGCCGAAATCAACTTAAAAGCTTTGTATAAGACTACAACAAATCCATCGGTTCTTTTAGATGCACCAATTAATAGATCCATACCTGTTAATCTGGAAATCAATTTAACTGGACGTTTAGAACGTCCTGATCCTGATTTTAGGTTTGAGTTTCCTAACGTAGGATCTACAATTCAATCTCAGTTAGACTACCGATTATCATCTAAAGAGGAAAGAGATAACCAAGCGTTATTTTTATTAGCAACAGGTGGTTTTTCCAGTGGCTTGGCCGACGTAAACCTTTCTGGAACGATTTCAGAACGTCTCACAGGTATAATTGGAAGTATTTTCGGTACAGATAATGGGAACTTTTCAGTTGGTTTAGATGTAGATTTGGCAGAGAATAATCCAAACTTCGTGTCCGAAAATAGAGTTGGAGTTACGCTCCAGACGAAGCTATCTGACAAGGTATTAGTTAATGGACGTGTTGGTGTACCTTTTGGTGGAAATTCTGCAACACAAACAGTCATTGCTGGTGATGTACAGATTGAATTATTACTAAATGAAGAAGGAACACTAAGAGCAACTGTATTTAATAGAGAAAATACAATCCGAAATTTTGGTGATCAAATAGGCTATACTCAAGGACTTGGTTTAACCTATAATGTCGAATTCGATAATTTTAAAGAATTACTACAGAAACTCTTTTCAAAAAAGAAAAAAGAGAAAGATGTTGAAGAGAAGAAAGAAGACCAAAACGAAGACGAAAATCTAACTTCGGATTTCATCACCGTTAAGAAAAAACAAAATTAAGCACCTATATTTTGAAGAATTTTCAATAATCACCTTAAAAATTTATTAACTATAACGTTTGAGATGCTTTCGGCATCTTTTTTTTATGATTTAACTATGAATAATTGTGTCCTCATTTTATAATTTTACACTTGTAAAAATTTACAAATGCAAGATTCGATTAAAAAAATAGGTGTTTTTACCTCTGGAGGAGATTCTCCAGGAATGAATGCTGCCGTGCGTTCTGTTGTTAGAGCTTGCGCATATTACAACATCGAGTGTTATGGCATTTATCGTGGCTATGAAGGCATGATAGAAGGTGATTTTGTGAAGATGGATGCTCGAAGTGTAAAAGGTATTATTAATAAAGGTGGTACAATTTTAAAATCTGCACGTTCTAAAGCGTTTAGAACTGAAGAAGGTAGAAAAAAGGCCTATAAAAAATTACAAGCTCAAGGTATAGATGCTTTAGTTGTTATTGGTGGTGATGGTAGTTTTACAGGAGCTATGATTTTTAATAAAGAGTTTGGCTTTCCTGTAATGGGAATTCCAGGAACTATAGATAATGATATTTTCGGTACTTCTCATACCTTAGGTTATGATACAGCATTAAACACGGCTGTAGAAGCTATTGATAAAATTCGAGATACTGCCAGTTCGCATAACCGATTGTTTTTTATAGAAGTTATGGGACGTGATGTTGGGCATATTGCCTTAAATGTTGGAGTAGGTGCTGGTGCGGAAGAAATACTAATTCCAGAGGAAGATATGGGATTAGATCGACTACTTGAATCCTTAAGACGTAGTAAAACTTCTGGCAAATCATCGAGTATTGTTGTGGTTGCTGAAGGCGATAAGACTGGTAAAAATGTGTTTGAATTGGCAGAATATGTCGAAAATAACATGTCTGAATACGAGGTGCGAGTTTCAGTATTAGGTCATATGCAACGTGGTGGTGCTCCATCGTGTTTCGATAGAGTGCTCGCCAGCCGCATGGGTGTAAAGGCTGTAGAATGCCTTTTAGAAGGTAAAAGCAATTACATGGTTGGTTTAAAAAACGATAAAATAGACATCACCTTATTTGATGAGGCCATAAATGGAAAAACAAAAATAAACACCGAACTTATAAGAGTATCGGATATAATGACTGTTTAAAATAAATTTTAATATAAAAAATGGGAAATTTAAAATTAGGAATTAACGGATTCGGTAGAATAGGAAGAATTGTTTTTAGAGCTACTGTAAAGAGAGACGATGTAGATGTAGCAGCAATTAACGATTTATTAGACGTTAATCATTTAGCATATTTATTAAAGTACGATTCTGTTCATGGACGATTCGACGGTGACGTTGATGTCAAAGATGGACATTTGGTTGTAGATGGTAAAACAATCAGAGTAACTGCTGAACGTGATCCAAAAAACTTAAAATGGGATGAAGCTGGTGCTGAGGTCGTTGCAGATTGTACAGGTATTTTCACAACACTGGAAACAGCTAATTACCATATTGAAGGTGGTGCAAAAAAAGTAGTCATATCAGCGCCAAGTAAGGATGCGCCAATGTTTGTAATGGGTGTAAATGATGATAAGTTAACTGCAGACCACAAGGTTGTTTCTAATGCATCTTGTACTACAAATTGTTTAGCGCCTTTAGCTAAAATTATAGAAGATAATTTTGGTATCGAAGAAGCTTTAATGACTACGATTCACGCGGCAACATCTACGCAATTTACTGTAGATGCACCTTCGCGTAAGAATTATAGATTAGGACGTTCTGCTTTAAATAATATCATTCCAACATCTACAGGAGCGGCAAAAGCTGTAGGTAAAGTAATTCCTGAATTGGACGGAAAACTTACAGGTATGGCTTTTAGAGTTCCAACTGCAGATGTTTCTGTGGTAGATTTAACAGTTAGAACTAAAAAAGAAACGTCGCTTGAAGAGATTAAAGCTGCTGTAAAGAAAGCTTCAGAAGGAGCTATGGCAGGTGTTATGGGATATACTGAGGATGCTGTTGTATCTCAAGATTTTGTTAGTGAAGTACAAACAAGTGTTTTTGATGCTGATGCTGGTATTGAGCTTAACTCGAAGTTCTTTAAACTTGTATCTTGGTACGATAATGAGTTTGGATATTCAAACAAGTTAGTAGATTTAGCTCAGAAGGTAAATTCACTTTAATTTCAGAAAATATATAAGTTCAAATTCCGTAGTGTTAACTCATATAAGTAACCTGCGGAATTTTTTTAATACTATAGAGATATGATTCTAATTACCGATGGTGGTTCTACAAAATGCGATTGGATTGCTATAACTAATACTGGCGAAAAGGCTGCTGAAAAAATCCGCACAAAAGGACTCAATCCAGCAATAATAGAAGCTAAAAAACTGAATAAGATCATTTCTAAGAAAAAGGCCTTGATGAAATTGGCACCTGAAGTTAGTCATGTTTTTTTCTATGGAGCTGGTTGCGGAACAGAGAAACCGAGGGAATTACTAAAAAATATATTACAAGCTAATTTTCCATTAGCACATGTAGAAGTTAGAGAAGATACTTATGCCGCGGTTAGAGCTTCCATAAATACTCCAGATGAAGCTGCTGTCGTGTGCATTTTAGGTACAGGATCTAATTGTAGTTATTTCGATGGGGAAAATTTACATCAACGCGTAGATAGTTTGGGCTATACACTAATGGATGATGCGAGTGGTAATTATTATGGTAAGCGCTTAATCCGTGATTATTACTTTAATAAAATGCCCGAAACTATACGAATTGCCTTCGCTACAAAGCATAATTTAGAAGCAGATTTTATTAAGTATAATTTGTACAAACAGGCTAATCCAAGTGCGTATTTGGCCGATCATGCTGAGTTTATGTTTCTAAATAAAGACTCTGACTACATCGTCAATGTAATAAAAGATGGTATCAGAGAGTTTACTGAAAATATGATTATGCAGTTTAAGGAGGAATTAAAATCTGTGCCTGTGCATTTTGCAGGATCTATTGCATTTTTTGCAAAAGACGAAATTCTTGAGGTTGCAAAGGAGTATGGATTTACAGTTGGTAATTTTGTGAGAAGACCAATCGATGGTCTTGTAGATTACCATATCAAAACTTTGGCTTAAGATATGTTTATTCCTTGTTAATAAATCTACTCAAAGCTGTTGTAAAACTTATATTTTGGTTTTATCTTTGCTGAAATTATTTGATATACTATGTTCGAATTTGATCAATATTTAGGATTTTTAGCCTTCTTAACCATTTTAACAATAGGATTTTGGTTAATGATATTCTTGTTAACGTTCGTTATTCCTTATTGGGTATTCGGTTCAGCTATGGAGCGTCTCAAAGAAATTAAAGAAGAGCGTAACGCAAGACGCAATGCCTAAGTTGTAAATATAAAATAGACTAAAGAGTTCCATATATGGAACTCTTTTTTTTATGCCTAATCTTTGACTAACTTAGTATTTTTATTCTTTTACCATGCGAAATATCTTTCTTCTAATTCTATTCATAGCTGGCAGCTCATATGGGCAGCAAATATTGCCTGAGCGTCAACGTGCTGAGGTTGTAGATAATATCCTTAAGGATAGATTTGATAATCTATTACCAAGCCTTATGGATGATACAGGATTTGACATGTGGATCTTAATCTCAAGAGAATACAATGAAGATCCAGTTCTAAAAACAATGCTACCAGCAACTTGGCTCAACGCACGACGCAGAACTATTTTGGTCTTTTATCGCGATAAGTCAAAAAATACCATAGAAAAGTTGGCAGTAGCGCGGTATAACTTTGGAGAAAATATAATATCAGCTTGGGACAAAGAAAAAGAGCCTAATCAGTGGAAACGATTAATACAAATCATCGAAGAGCGAAATCCAAAATCTATAGGCCTTAACTATTCTGACAACTTCAATATTTGTGATGGACTTGTAAAGACGGATTATGAAGCTTTTATGAGTTACCTGCCAAAAGCTTACCAAAACAAAATCAAGTCGGCAGAGAAACTTGCGATTGGTTGGGTAGAGACACGTACCGAAATGGAGATGGTTATTTACAACCAATTAATTGATATCACACACGATATTATTGCAGAAGCATTTTCAGAAAAAGTCATTACACCTGGAGTAACCACTACAACAGATGTAGAGTGGTGGATGCGAGATAAGGTGAGGGCTTTGGGGTTAGAAACATGGTTTCATCCAACTGTAGATGTACAGCGCAGTGCGGAAAAACTGGAAAATCATTTGTACGCGTTTTCCGATCGGCCTGAGAATATGGTAATTCTTCCTGGTGACCTATTGCATTGTGATTTTGGAATAACATATTTAAGATTAAATACAGATTGTCAAGAATTAGCTTATGTGTTAAAACCTAATGAAACTGAACCACCTAAATTTTTGCAAGACGCATTAAAAGCAGGAAATCGTGTTCAAGATATATTTACCAATAATTTTGAAACAGGAAAAACCGGTAATGAAATATTAGCGCAGTCTTTAGCACAAGGAAAAACGGAAGGATTTAAACCAGCAATTTACACGCATCCTTTAGGATCATATGGTCATTCTTCTGGAACTACATTAGGTATGTGGGATGCTCAAAATGGCGTGCCAGTTAATGGCGATTATCCCTTACATCCAAATACAGTATATGCCATAGAGTTAAATACTACGGTGAATATTCCTGAATGGAAAAGAGCGATTAGAATTATGCTCGAAGAAGCTGGTTTTTGGGGAGAAAACGGTTTTAGATATGTTAATGGAAGACAGACTAAATTGTTAACTGTACCACGACTCAAAGGACATCAAGGGAATTGAGACCTTCTTAAAAATTGCATAGCACCAGAATTCAACTGAAAATCTAAATCTGAAATAAAGTAATCAATTTCATTATTGTCAAAGTAAGATTTAAGTGTTGGAAGTTCTTTACAGTTATCTTTGTAATAAGCTAATAGCTCTGTATTATTCGCGTTTAGGTCATTCCATCTACACCATTGTAAAAAATCTTCGGAATCATCAATTATAGCGAGTTCTCTAAGTATCAAAAATACATTCAAAGTCTTTTTGTCAATTTTTAAGTCATCGAATTCATCGGTGATATAAACTTCTAAAGATTTATTGTTTATAGTTAGGTTATAAAGAACTAAACGGTTTACAGTATTAGTAACAATAATTGGGGAAATGTTTATTCCATTTATTTGAATAAACTTTTCTAACATTTCTATTTCCCGATACCTTTTCAACAAAGAGTAATTTACACCTGTAAAACCCCTAAATTAAATGGCTTCTCGATAGGAGCGTGGTCAGCAGCTTCGATACCCATGCTAATCCACTTTCTGGTATCTAATGGATCTATAATAGCGTCAGTCCATAAGCGCGCTGCAGAATAATATGGTGATACTTGATTGTCATAACGTGATTTAATTTTATTAAACAGTTCTTCTTCTTTTTCCTTTGTAATCTCTTCGCCTTTTTTCTTTAGAGAAGCTGTTTCAATTTGCAACAGTACTTTTGCGGCAGATTTTCCGCTCATTACTGCCAACTCTGCGCTTGGCCAAGCTGCAATTAATCTAGGATCGTAAGCTTTACCACACATCGCATAATTTCCTGCGCCGTAGCTATTTCCAATAACAATCGTAAACTTTGGGACCACAGAATTACTCACAGCATTTACCATTTTAGCGCCATCTTTTATGATACCGCTATGTTCAGATTTGCTTCCAACCATAAAACCTGTAACATCTTGCAGGAATACTAATGGTATTTTCTTTTGGTTACAATTTGCTATGAATCTTGTGGCTTTATCGGCAGAGTCATTGTAGATAACACCACCGAATTGCATTTCGCTTGGTTTTGTTTTTGCACCTTTCGTTTTTACAATTTGTCGCTGATTTGCAACAATACCAACTGCCCAACCATCAATACGAGCATAACCCGTAATTATAGTTTGGCCATATCCTGCTTTATATTCTTCAAACTCAGAGTTGTCTACTAATCGCTTTATGATCTTATTCATATCATATTGATCCGAACGACTGTTTGGTAAAATACCGTAAATATCTTCAGGGTTTTCCTTTGGTTCATGAGCATCTATACGATTAAATCTAGCCTTCTCATAATCACCGATTTTATCAATAATATTTTTAATGGTATCTAAGGCATCTTTATCATCTTTGGCTTTATAGTCTGTAACTCCAGAAATTTCACAATGTGTAGTTGCGCCACCAAGTGTTTCGTTATCTATACTTTCACCAATAGCTACTTTTACCAGATAACTTCCTGCAAGGAATATACTACCTGTTTTATCTACGATTAAAGCTTCGTCGCTCATAATTGGTAAATAAGCACCACCAGCAACACAACTTCCCATAACCGCCGATATTTGCGTTATTCCCATACTGCTCATTACAGCATTGTTTCTAAATATGCGACCAAAATGCTCTTTATCAGGGAAGATTTCGTCTTGCATTGGCAAAAATACGCCTGCACTATCTACGAGGTAAATGATGGGTAATCTATTTTCTATGGCAATTTCTTGAGCACGAAGATTTTTTTTGCCCGTTATAGGAAACCAAGCTCCAGCCTTAACTGTAGCGTCGTTGGCAACTACAATACATTGCTTCCCTTTTACATATCCTATTTTAACAACAACACCACCAGATGGACAACCGCCATATTCTGGATACATGTCTTCACCGGCAAATGCGCCAACTTCAATACTGTTTTTATTAGAGTCTAATAAATAATCGATGCGCTCTCGAGCGGTTAATTTGCCCTTACTATGATGTTTATCTATACTTTTTTGACCACCACCTAATTTGACTTTGGCTAACCGTTTCTTGAGCTCAGACACTAAGAGCTTATTGTGATCTTCGTTTTTGTTGAATTTTAAATCCATCTGCTTTTCTTTATGCGACGAATTTACGAAAAGAAAATAGTGCTTACATACATGATTTTCTAAATGAAACGTTAAATATATATAACATGGAAATATATTCCTTGGAATATAAATATTTTAGTTTTAGATTTGTATCGTCAAAAAACAACAAGCATGAAAAAAATATTAGCATTCGCAGGAAGTAACAGTAAAACGTCTATAAATAAACAATTAGCTGAATATGCAGCTAATTTAGTTAATGATGCCGAAGTCATAGTTTTAGATCTTAATGATTTTGAACTTCCATTATATGGTATTGACTATGAAATAGAGAATGGTATACCTACCAATGCACAGAAGTTTTTAGAACACATTAAAAATTCAGACGGTATTGTACTTTCAATGGCAGAGCACAACGGTACTTATAGTACAGTATTTAAAAATCTTTTTGACTGGATGTCAAGGATAGACAGTAAACTTTGGAGTGATAAGCCAATGTTATTAATGGCAACTTCACCAGGAGCAAGAGGTGGTTTAACAGGATTAGAAATTGCACAAGGACGTTTCCCTTACATGGGCGGGAACATAGTTGGTACGTTTTCAATGCCTTCTTTTGGAGAGAATTACCAGAATGATAAAATCGTAAATGAGGAACTGAACAATCAATTGCAGGTTCAGGTTGAAGCCTTACAAAAAGCCTTGTAAAAATCGAGATTTTGCACAAAGAAGAATATTCAAAGGGTGTTTTCTAT
>CBFHYD010000057.1:0-14413 GCA_965659975.1 Winogradskyella sp.
ATTCCTCTTGGAGTTCGTCATCTGATAATGTATTCAATACAGCAGCTATCATTTCTTTAGTATCAAGTAGCATCTTACTTAGTGTTGCAACTGACACATTTTTATCCGAGAATTCCTTATCGCGTTGACGGATATATCCTGTGTTTCCTATGGTCGCGCCAATAAAATGATTGAGATTACCAACAAGATGCAAGGCTAGATTACCTGCAGAATTTGATATACCATCCTTAACTCGCCAAATTATTCCTTCATCTGAATAAGACTGAAGTTCTTTTATAACGTGGTCCAAATCGCGATGAAATAGCTTAATTAGAGAAGTCTGCATTTTATAAATTGTTTATGATTCAGTTAACTTAAATGTAGGTATTATTCTGCGTACTTTTGCGCCCATGATAACCAAAACTAATTCTCAGGCAGAATTCATAGTGCTCATGGCGGCTCTCATGTCAATTGTGGCATTATCAATAGATGCTGTTTTACCTGCTCTACCTGACATAGGACAATTTCTTAATGTTGCGGATCCAATTGATAATCCTAAAATAATTACATCGATTTTTCTTGGATTAGGTTTTGGTCAATTACTATTCGGACCTTTATCGGACAGTTTTGGTAGGAAACCCATTGTATACGTCGGTTTTGTTGTGTTTGTAATTGCCTCTATTATTTGTGTTGTTACCAAAAGTTTTGAAATGATGCTTTTAGGACGTGTACTGCAAGGTGTAGGTCTTGCGTCTCCAAGAACTATGACGATAGCTATGATAAGAGATACGTACAGTGGCGATTATATGGCAAAAATCCTAAGCATAGTGGTTATGATTTTTATTCTTGTACCAGTCGTAGCGCCGACTTTAGGACAATTTTTAATGACCCACTACCATTGGAAGTCCATCTTTATTTTTAACCTCGCTTTTGGTGTTTTAGTTCTCATTTGGTTTTGGCTAAGACAAAGTGAAACTCTAAAGCCTAAATACAAAATCCCATTCCGTTTAGCAATTTTCAAAACAGGAACTGTCGCTTTTTTCAAAATTAAATCGGCAGTGATATATACCACTTTATCGGGGTTAATTACAGGGTCGTTTATGGTTTATCTCAGCACCTCACAACGTATTTTCGAGAAACAGTATGGCATGGCAGAAGAGTTCCCTATAATATTCGCGAGTTTAGTAATAGCTGTGGGATTATCCACATTTATAAATAGTCAGCTCGTTGTACGATTTGGAATGAAGCGTATTGTTCACACAGCACTTCTTGGCTTTGCTGGAATTTCAATAGTTTATCTCCTACTCTATGGTATGAACGATAATCCTGGTATCGAAGTTTTAGTTATGTTTTTTGCACTTCAATTTTTTACCATAGGATTTTTGTTTGGAAATCTCAGAGCATTGGCCATGGAACCTATGGGACATATTGCGGGAATCGGATCTGCTCTAAATGGATTTATATCTACGGTAATGGCAGTTCCAATTGCAGATTATATTGGGAAGTATGTTACGGATAGTGTAGCGCCACTATTTTTAGGTTTTGTGGTTTGCGGCTTAGTGTCACTTGGTCTATTTTATATGGCAAGAAGAAATTTTTTCTTAGCAAAATCAGTCTAAAAAATTTCCAGACTTCCTTTTCCTTCTCTAATAATTACAGGACTATCGTCTGATAGATTAACGATGGTAGAACCTTCATTTCCGCCATAACCACCATCAATTACAATATCTACAAGGTTATCCCATTTTTCGTAGATAAGTTCTGGATCTGTTATGTATTCCAATATATCATCTTCATCACGGATTGATGTAGATACTATTGGATTTCCTAAGGCTGCTACTAAGGCTAAAATAATTGAATTATCTGGTACACGTATACCAACGGTTTTGCGCTTTTTAAAGGGATTTGGTAATTTTTTTGAACCTGGTAAAATAAAAGTATAAGCACCAGGAAGTGCACGCTTTAATATTTTGAATACCGAGGTGTCAATTTGTTTAACATAATCACTAAGATTACTCAAGTCTTCACAAATAAACGAGAAATTAGCTTTTTCGAGCTTTACACCTTTAATTTTGGCGAGGTGCTCTAATGCTTTGATATTTGTAATATCACATCCTAATCCGTAAACAGTATCGGTAGGATATATGATTAAACCTCCATTTTTTAGGACCTTAACAACTTTGTCAATTTCCCTTGGATTAGGATTTTCTGGATATATTTTAATGAGTTGTGCCATACCTTAAAGCCTTAACCAATGATTTTCAATTTAGCGAATCTTAGCAAAAGTTTCTTAACACCTACAACTTCAAATTTAATCTCTGCCTTAACATTACCGCCTACTCCTTCAATTTTTAAAACCTCACCTTTTCCAAATCGTTGATGATTCACAATATTTCCAACTGCTAATTTTCCATCAAATAAATTAGAAGCACTTGAGTTCGACTTCTCAACTGGTTTGAATTTTTTCGGTGAACTAATCTTAAAGCCTTCTGGTTTCTGACGTTCGGTCTTTTTATTTATGCATGGTGTCTTTGGTTTTGCAAACCTGACTTTATTCGGCTCTATATCGCCAAATATTGAAGCATCGAGCATTGGATTAAATCGTTGTTCTTGAAAAGGTGTGACATTATCTAAATACTGATCATCAATCTCTTCAATAAAACGGCTTGGTTCTGCATCAATTAATTTTCCCCAGCGGTAACGCGAAACGGTATAGGTCAAATACGCCTGCTGTTCTGCTCTTGTAAGTGCCACATAAAAGAGACGTCGTTCCTCTTCCAACTCGCTACGTGTATTCATGCTCATAGCACTTGGAAACAAATCTTCTTCCATACCCACAATAAAAACATGAGGAAACTCCAAACCTTTTGCCAGGTGAATGGTCATCAATGCTACATGATCGGGATTTCCTTTGTCGGCATCCAAATCTGTAGCCAAGGCAACATCTTCTAAAAATTCAGCCAAAGAAGCTGTACTATCGGCAATTTCTTTCTGGCCTTCCACAAAATCACCAATACCATTCAGCAACTCTTCAATATTCTCCATTTTGGCCACACCTTCTGGTGTGCCGTCTTTATTGAATTCTTTTATTAGTCGCGTAACTTTGACAACATGCTCTGCCAGCTCAAATGCATTAGCATTTTGATTCTTGACTTGAAAGCTCTCAATCATAGTCACAAAGTTATTCAGCTTTGTTCGTGTACCTGCATTAACTGCTACTTCAAGATTATTAATGTTTTTAATCACATCAAAAATCGATTGATTGTATTGACTTGCAGTAACCACAAGTTTATCAAGTGTGGTTTGACCGATACCACGAGCCGGGAAATTTATAATACGTTTTAAGGCTTCTTCGTCTGCTGGATTAATGATTAATCGCAAATACGATAAGACGTCTTTTATTTCTTTTCGTTGGTAGAATGATAATCCACCATAAATTCTATAGGCTATATCTCGTTTACGCAGTGCATCTTCTATAGCTCTTGACTGTGCATTGGTTCTATATAATACCGCAAAATCTTTGTTGTGCAGTTGATTTTGCATCTTAGATTCAAAAATTGTACTAGCTACATAGCGTCCTTCATCACCATCCGTCATTAGTCGATTGACTTTTATTTTAGCACCTTCATCATTTGCTGTCCAAACCACCTTGTCTAATTTAGTTTGGTTTTTATCAATGATTGAATTTGCTGCGTTGACAATGTTTTTTGTTGAACGGTAATTTTGCTCTAAACGGTAAACATTTACATTGTCGTAATCGCGCTGAAAATTGAGAATATTATTAATATTTGCGCCACGAAAAGCATAAATACTTTGGGCATCATCACCTACAACACATATATTTTGAAAACGATCAGACAACGCTCGTACAATCAAATATTGCGAATGGTTGGTATCTTGGTACTCATCGACCAAAATGTATCTAAAACGGTCTTGATACTTGGCTAATACATCAGGGAATCGCGTCAACAGTTCGTTGGTCTTTAGCAACAAATCATCAAAATCCATGGCACCTGCCTTGAAGCATCGATCTACATAGTTTTTGTAAATCTCTCCCATTTTTGGTCGCCTAGCAGCAGCATCGGCTTCCATCAATTCAGGATTACTATAATAAGCCTTTACCGTTATAAGACTATTCTTATAGGAAGAAATACGAGAACGTACTTGTTTGTACTTATACACGTCTTTATCTAATCCCATTTCCTTAATAATAGAAGAAATAAGCCGGTCTGAATCTTGAGTATCATAAATCGTGAAATTACTTGGATAACCTAAACGATCAGATTCAATACGAAGAATTTTTGCAAAGACAGAATGGAAAGTTCCCATCCAAAGATTTTTAGCTTCACTATTACCAACAATTTCAGCAATACGACCTTTCATTTCTCTGGCTGCCTTATTTGTAAATGTTAGTGCAAGAATATTAAAAGTATCGACACCTTGGCTCATAAGGTAAGCAATACGGTAAGTTAAGACACGAGTTTTACCTGAACCAGCACCAGCAATAACAATCATTGGTCCGTCCTTTTGTAAGGTTGGCGCGAGTTGCGCATCGTTAAGCTGACTTAAATACTTCTCCAAAATGAGCAATTTTTCTTCGATGTGAATTTAATGAAAGTACCTATTTTAAAATGCTTGTTTTATCAATAATTATAAACAATAGAATAGGATTTCTTTACAATTTGTAACTTTAGACCTTATCGAAAAATAACAACCTGCTTAATGAAGAAGTATTTACTTTTTCTTTTTTTAATTTTTACGCTCCAAACCTTCGGTCAATCCTTAGATCAATTCCAAATCTTTCGAAGACCTCCAATGAAGTTTCACAATTATACAAACGAAAAGATGGGAAGATTTTAATTGTATTGAATTCAGAATCTGAGGAGAAGATTGTATTGTTTGATCCTTACAGCATCACTTTCACCTATCAAAAGTTTGAGGCGAACTCGCATTCTAAGGTATTTGGATACAATGGTAAAAATTATGTGTTAGCGCAAAACAATAAAGACATTAGCTTGTTTGAAATTACTGAGAGTCTAACATATTTTCAAATTTTCAATTTTACACTTGATGTTCCGCAACAATTCGTTTTGGATAGTGGTAAAACAGTACTTTCTCCTCCAAATCATAAAGCATTTTCTAACGTTCCGGAACTTGTGGACTTTGTCGAGTCCGTTGCAGAAGCTACCGGATTACCAGTCGGTATTAAAGCTGCAATTGGAAATTTAGACCAATGGGAAGAATTGGCAAAAATCATGAAGAGTAAAAATCGTGGACCAGACTTTATTGCCATAGATGGTGGTGAAGGCGGAACAGATGCGGCACCTCCAAGTTTTGCGAATCACGTGTCTTTACCGTGGATATATGGGTTTAGTGATGTCTACAAATTATTTAAGTAATATGAAATTGAAGATCGTGTTGTATGGATTGGAAGCGGTAAATTAGTTTTCCCAGCTAAAGCTGCTATGGCATTTGCTATGGGCGTAGATGTGATTAATGTTGCACGTGAGGCGATGATGAGTATCGGTTGTATACAAGCACAAATTTGCCATACCAATCGCTGCCCAGCAGGTATTGCGACGCAATAGAAATGGTTGCAGAATGGTATCAACGTTCCATTGAAATCAGAACGTTTAGCACAATACTTCAAAACGTTTAAAAAGGAATTAATAGAAATTACACATGCCGCAGGTTATGAGCATCCATGTCAATTCAAAATGAGTGATATCGAGATGAATGTCGATGATCATCATCTCACTAAAGAATTCGATAATACATTCGGTTATCATAAAACTGCTGTGCCTTTTAAGAATATGCAGCAGCTAAAAGATTGAATGCATTTAGGCGGAAATTACAAAGTTTAATTGCAGGCTTAAACCAAAGGTCTTAAGTTTGCTAAAAACAACAAATACATGACATCAGAAACCATATTACAACTCCTACTTAGCTTTATCCCAACTCTTGTAGTTGCCGCAATAGCTGTTTATTTTTTTAAAGGTCATACCGACAATGAGAATAGACAACGACGCTACTTATTGCAACGTGAATTGCAAAAGGAATCCTTGCCACTGCGTCTGCAAGCTTACGAACGTATGGCACTTTTTATGGAGCGTATTTCACCAGCGAAACTTTTGGTAAGAGTGAACCCAACTTCTGATAGACGTGAAGACTACGAAAATTTACTCATCGCAACCATAGAACAAGAATACGAGCATAATCTTACGCAACAGATTTATATCAGTGATAAGTGCTGGAGCGTTATTAGTGCTGCAAAAAACACAACGATTCAACTTATTCGCAAATCGGCGATGCTCGAAAAAACAGATACATCTCACAAGTTAAGAGAAGTTATTCTTAATCAGCTTATGGATAATCAAGCACCAAGTGCCACAGCGCTATCTTATATTAAGAAAGAGGTGAGTGAATTGTGGTAAAAGCCCATCTATATCTTCCCATACTTCGACTGCGCTCAGCACAAGCTGGGAAGACTTTCTTACTCATACGTGGACTACATTTCTAATGAAAATGTATATTCAAATCTAATGCTGCTTGGAATGCTTTCGTTCAGCATAATTATAACCCTGTAACCACCATTTTTCCATCAATCGCTTGCTAAAGATTAATGAGTTTTCAGTCAATGATGTAGGCGTATAATACAAGTTTAAGGTTGCATTATTCGTTTTTGCGGCTAATTTTCCAATTTCTACATCGTTACGCTCAACCTGATCTAACAAATGCCCAAATAGATTAAGCATTAAGGAAAATGGATTCTTACCCAGAACTTTCTGGCGGTCCATATTTTCAGCTTCTAATACTATGGCGTCTATTTCTGTAGCACCGCGTAAAATGGCCTCTCGGATTGGTATAACACTTCCTAAACCGCCATCTGCGTATTCATGACCATTTCGTTCGGCCAATGACATAAATGGAATGTAATTGCACGAGATCCATATCCAATCGCAAAATTTTTCATATGTACAATCATTTATGGACTTGTACTCTACTCGATTCATTGACAAATTGGCTACTGTAACTACAACATCATGTCTTATAGCTTTTATTTCCTCGTATTCATCCAAAGTGAAGTTCTTTCTAATATTTCTTTTAAGCGCCTTACTCTCTCCAAATGTTCGTTTTCTTCGAATAAACTGCCATAGAGAATTCACAAAATCAATGGACACATATTCACGATCGCCTTTTTTACGCTGCACAAATGGACTTATACTAAAAATATCGTGCTGCTGAACATTCGTAAAAATATCATAAAGCTTATCAATTTTTCCGCATGCCAAATGTGGTACCAATAGACTTCCTGTAGATGTACCCAAAAACATATCGTAATGCTTTTGTTCACGCTCCATAAGATATTGAGCAACGCCACCAGATATAACTAAGGCACGCATTATTCTGTAGTATTAAGTCGGTTCAACATATCTTTTGCAAACTTAGACATTCTCCAATTATGGTGTCCTTTTACCTGTTCTAAATTTGCTTTACAAGCGGCATCACATGCTTTTATTAGTTCTAAATACTGAAAAGCATTCATTCGTAATTCAAAACCATTATCTGGATTGGTATAGGATCTTAGTTCATTCAAGATTTTATCCTTTTTATCGGATTGATATTCTGGTGTATTGAGATGAAGTATCAACCATAGCAAACGTACATTCTTATCTGCTAAACCATCAATATCCTTAGTTCTAAACAAATACTTAGAACGTTCTGTCGGGAAGTTTACCCAGAGATGATACAGCGCATTCTCGATGGTAATATAAGATGCATCATCAAGTAGCGTTTCATACAATGGTTTTAATTCACCTGAAATCTTAGTGAGATTCTGTGAAATCGCACGGCGCACCTTTAATGATTCCTGAAACGTATCAGCAGTAATTAAATCTGGACGCTGATTTATCACCTTGATTTTGGCTTCATCAGATACGTAATAGCGCAAATAATCCTCGCATTTTGAAGAATTAGTTTCACAATCGACCATAATGTACTCCTGAATAAACACAGAATTCTCCTTAAGCAATGCAATCGCGTCATTAAATGGGAATTTTTCTGACACTATCCAGTTATTCACGAAATCTTCAATTGATTTACCAAATAGTTTTTCTACTTCAGAAATGAAATCTGAGGTTTTTACATTGGCATATTGATGCTTTTCAAGATAATTGACCACGGCGGTTTTGTAATTCTCATCGCCAACCAAATGACGTAAAGCATACAACACCCAAGCGCCACGTTGATAAAAGGTAAGACTGCTGGATTTTGGATTTAATAAGGATGTGCCTTTACCTGCCAAATCCTGCTGTGCTAACTGCTGTGCCGTGTTGTAGAGACTAAAATCAAAATAGTCTTGTCCAAAGACTTCACGCTCTGCTATTAAAGCGTAATAGGTCGCAAATCCTTCTTGCAGCCAATGATGTTCGCCCGAAGTTGCCGTAACAAAATCACCAAACCATTGATGTGCCAATTCGTGCGCATTGATATTGACATAATTCTTATCATTAAATCCAGTAGAATCTATTACAAAAGCGTCGGAGAATATCGTTAGACTGGTATTTTCCATACCCGAATATAAAAAGTCATGCACTGGCACTTGCTTATAGTTTTGCCATGGATAAGCAAACCCAATTTCGTCCTCTAAAAAATCAAATATCTGTTTGGTGTAGCGGTAAGTTGGCTCTACTTTAGCAGAATCTTCTGGATAATAGTACAACTCAATCGGTACACCGCTTTTGGACGTTTGTTTTAATACATCATACTTTCCAATGGCCAATGCAACGAGATAACTGGACATGGGTTTTTTCATATTATAATGCCAGGTTCTGAAACCTTCCGAGTCCGTTATACTATCTAATTTACCATTGGACAATACTTGGTAATCTTCATCAAAAATTATTGACAAATCAAACTCAACTTTTTCATTTACATCATCGAAACTTGGTAACCAGTTGCTTGTATATTTACCTTGTCCTTGTGTCCATATATTCCAAGTTTCTTTACGATTTAGAATATATAATGTCTTTTTTGGTTTAGCAGCATACCTTATTTCAATTTCATTTGTATCAGATTTACTTAGAATTAATTTTATTTTATCATTTTCAAATAAGTCAAAATCGACTAACCATTCGTCATTATTTACTCTGAAATAATTGATCTTTATATCTCTCTTATCAATGATTATGGTATCTGTAGCCTGAATATCGAATTTATAAAGAACAGTACCTTCTATCGATTTTTTTATTGGATCAATGTAGACAGTAATTTCACCTTTTGTAAAATCTATATTACGCATATTCTGACCAAGCCCAACAACAGAACTAAAAAGAATAAAAAAGACGGCTAATTTCTTCATATCATAAAACTACACAAGGATATTGCCAAAATGCAAACTAAAATCATATTTCCTCAGTTCTGGCGAATTACGTTGTAAATATTTTACTGATAACACACTACTTCTCGATACATTCTGAAATAAATTTCAGAACACTCGAAGTGACGCATTGAGAATTTATAGATATTAGGTAAATTCGCTCTTATGAGTGT
Source organism: Winogradskyella sp. (assembly GCA_965659975.1). Lineage (GTDB taxonomy): Bacteria > Bacteroidota > Bacteroidia > Flavobacteriales > Flavobacteriaceae > Winogradskyella. The sequence continues at coordinate 9,532 of CBFHYD010000057.1, forward strand.
AAAACTTCAAACTCCCATAGATTACCTCAAAGGTGTTGGCCCAAATCGGGCAGATTTATTGCGCTCAGAACTTAAAATACACACCTATCAAGATCTAATGAATCTATTCCCAAACAGATACATAGATCGTACGCGCTATTACAAAATCAATGAATTACAACGAAACCCTGCTGAAGTGCAGATTATAGGTGTTATTACTGGTTTTCGAGAAGTTGCGCAGAAAAGAGGCAAACGCTTAGTTGCTGATTTTAGTGATGATACTGGTACAATGGAATTGGTTTGGTTTCGTGGCCAAAAATGGATTAAAGAAGGTCTAAAAACCAATACACCATACGTCATATTTGGTAAAACCAATTGGTTTAATGGCAAATTCAGCCTACCACATCCAGATATAGAGCCGAAAGCCGAGCATGAAAAGAACTTGCGCTCTGCTATGCAAGCGATTTATCCATCGACAGAAAAGTTGAGTAATAAAGGTGTTACCAATAAGGTCATATCCAAAATTTTACAACAGTTATTTTTGGATACCAAAGGGCAATTTGTAGAAACCTTACCAGATAACTTACGCAAAAAGTTAAAACTTATTTCAAAATCTGAAGCACTTTTTAATGTGCATTTTCCAATATCTCCAGAGCTTTTAGCCAAGGCACAATTCCGATTAAAGTTCGAAGAATTATTCTACATTCAGTTGCAATTAATTCTGAAAAATCTTATCCACAAATCGAAAATAAAAGGACTAAAATTTGAAAAAGTTGGTAACTATTTCAACACCTTTTACAAAGACCATTTACCCTTTGATTTGACCAATGCACAGAAGCGCGTTCTTAAAGAAATTAGAGCGGATTTAGGTAGCAATGCACAAATGAACCGACTTTTGCAAGGTGATGTCGGCTCTGGAAAGACCATAGTCGCCTTTTTATCAATGCTCATGGGGCTCGACAACGGTTTTCAATGCTGTTTAATGGCGCCGACTGAAATTTTGTCAGTCCAACACTATAATGTATTAATTGAATTATGTAATAAACTGAATATCAGCATTTCATTATTAACTGGTTCAACCAAAACTTCAAAACGTAAGAAAATTCACGAAAATCTCGAAAACGGCACTTTACAGATCCTTGTTGGTACTCATGCGCTACTCGAAGATAAGGTGAAATTTAAAAATTTAGGCTTCGCTATTATAGACGAACAACACCGTTTTGGAGTCGCTCAACGGAGCAAACTTTGGAAGAAAGGACCTAAAAAACGCCCATCTAAATCTGACGAAAAAGAATCTCGCACTCCGCCACACATTTTAGTGATGACTGCAACGCCAATTCCGAGAACTTTAGCCATGTCCGTTTATGGCGATTTGGACATTTCGGTGATTGATGAATTACCTGCTGGACGTAAACCGATTAAAACGGTTCATCGCTATGACAATCATCGTTTGGCTGTTTTTAAATTTATCAAGGACGAAATTGCACTCGGTCGACAAGTCTATGTTGTATATCCGTTGATACAGGAAAGCGAAAAAATGGATTATAAGGATTTAATGGATGGTTTTGAAAGTATTTCTAGAGAATTCCCAATGCCAGATTATCAAATCTCTATTGTTCATGGTAAAATGAAGCCAGTAGACAAGGAATATGAGATGCAGCGTTTTGCGGAAGGCAAAACGCAAATCATGGTAGCAACTACGGTGATTGAGGTTGGTGTTAATGTGCCAAACGCTTCTGTTATGATTATAGAAAGCGCCGAGCGCTTTGGGCTTTCGCAATTACACCAGTTACGCGGACGTGTTGGTCGTGGTGCTGAACAGAGCTATTGCATTTTGATGACAAGCCATAAACTCAGTAACGATAGTAAAACACGATTAGAAACCATGGTACGTACCAATGATGGTTTTGAAATTGCAGAGGTTGACCTCAAACTCCGTGGTCCTGGCGATATTATGGGCACACAACAAAGTGGTGTACTCAACTTACGTATTGCAGATGTGGTAAAGGATAAAGACATATTACAACACGCAAGACACTATGCAAAGCAAATACTGACTAAGGATCCATCTTTAGCACATCAAGAACACCAAGTTGTGTTAAATACCTACCGCCAAATGGGCAAATACAAGAACATCTGGAACTATATTAGTTGAATAAAATAGATATTGAATCTTAGGATTTTCTTTTAAAACCGTCAGTTCGAGTGAAATTCCAAAGGAATTTTTTATCGAGAACAAGGTTTTAGGAATTAAATTCTATTCTCGATACAATTTTTCTTCTTTTCAATCATAAAAATCACTCGAATTGACGAATTTAATTGTTAGTCAGTGTAGAATTACATTAACCATAAATTCTTAATTTTAAGCCTACTTATTTAGAACTATGCTAACAAAACTCGGCCAAAGATTTACAGATAGCTTTACTAAATATATGCCAAGCGCGTATGTATTTGCCTTGTTATTGACCTTACTAACAGTGGTTTTGGCATTTACCTTTACAGATACAAAACCAATCGGTATCATTGAAGGTTGGTACAATGGCTTTTGGAAACTATTGTCCTTTGGGATGCAAATTGTGCTGATTATAATCACTGCTTATGCTATTGCTGAATCGAGTCTTGTAAAACACGGTATTAATACGCTTGCGAATTATATCACAACACCAGCTCAAGTATATCTGATTATTATTGCATTTGGCGCCTTGTTGTCTCTAATAAGCTTTGGAATGGTCGTTGTCACCGCAATTTTAGGACGTGAATTTGCCAAGCGTATCCAAGGTGTCCACTACACTTTTTTAGTGGCCTGTGTTTACTTTTCCTTTAATGGTTGGGTTTGTGGTTTATCCAGCTCCATTGCACTTCTACTCAACACCAAAGACAACTTTCTTATAAAAGACGGTTTTCTCGAGAGTACTATTGGTACGAACTATACATTAGGTTCAACTTTGAATATTGTGATGATTGTTTTATTTGTTGTCATCGCACCGGTATTGCTCTATGTTTTGGCACCTAAAGATACAAAAGGCAAAGAACTAAATGATATGCTCACGTCATTGGATGACGAAAACACGAGCATTAAAGACGAAGCCATATCTCATAAACTGCCAAATAAAGCTTTATCCGATGCACTGAACAATGCGGGTTGGTTGCAACTATCTGTTGCGCTGCTTGGGCTTTCCTATGTCATTTACCATTTTTACACCAATGGATTTGACCTTAACTTTAATATCATGATCTTTTGCTTTATCATGATAGGTTTAGTACTTCATATTACACCAATGCGCTATAGTATTGCAATGAAACGTGCCAGTAGCAATATATCTGGCATATTATTCCAATATCCGTTTTATGCAGGTATTATGGGAATTATGACAGCAACAGGTCTTGGGCAGGAAATAAGTAACAGCTTAGTTGCGATTGCCACACCAGAGAATTACGCCTTTATAGGTTATTTAACAGGCGGAATCATAAACTTTGCCATACCATCTGCTGGTGGTGAGTTTGCGGTGATTGGTCCGAGCATTTTAAGTATGGTACAAGAAATCGGCTCAAACTTATCTGCGACAGAACTTTCAGCAATGACCGCAAGAGCATCTATGTCTGTAGCTTATGGTGAAAGTCTGAGCAACCTCTTACAACCATTCTTTTTACTAATTGTATTTCCTGTAATGGGCAAAGGTGTAAAACTCCAAGCACGTGATGTCATTGGTTATTTATTTATCCCATTTGTAGTCTTTTTTGTACTGCAAGCATTATTGGTGACATATGTCCCTATATAATTTAGATCCATAATTTTTACTAAAGATTATCTAAAGGACTTTTTATTTTTGAAATACTTCTTGGTGTTACCTTGGTATAAGCTTGTGTCGTTTTGATTGAATTGTGACCTAATAATTCTTGAATAAACCGCATATCAGCACCAGATTCCAATAGATGTGTTGCGTAAGAATGACGTAAACCATGAATTCCTATTTCCTTAGTAATGCCAGCTTTTGTCATTGCTTTTTTAAATACTTGTTGCAAACTTGATTTGGCATAAGCGCCGCCATATTGTCCTTCAAGCAGATGTGATTTAGGTTTGTAACTTACGTAATATTCACGAAGATTTGGCAAGATACTTTCTGGCAAAGGCACATAGCGATCTTTCTTGCCTTTTGCACCTTTTACGTGAACTACCATGCGTTTACTGTCAATATCTTTTAGTTTTAGCCCAACCACTTCCGATACGCGCAAACCCATACCATAACAAAGTTGCAATGCTATTTTGTGCTTAAGATTTGTGGTAACATTAAATAGTTTTTTAACCTCGGATTTGCTCAACATTTTTGACAACGTTAGTGGTTTCTTAGGTCTTGGTATATCAAAAAACATCTTTGGACGATGAAGTACTTGCTCGAAGTAAAATTTAATAGCATTTATCTTTCCGTTAATTTTCCGTTCTCCCATTTTCTCAACATTTATGCAGTATAGAAAGTAATCTTTGAGTTTTTTTGGAGAAAGATCATTCACATAATAATCATCCAAGAGACGCAACAGATGATTAAACTCAGCTAAGTAGATACGCACCGTGCTCTCGGAATACTTTTTAAGACTCAATTGCTTTTCTAAATCTAAATAAGCTTGCTGATTAACCAAATGAATTTGCTTTACCTTCTCTGCGGTCTTGTTTTTTGGATGTAATTGAAGTGCTTCACGAACTTTTGGTATATCTGGTAAGTACCATGATTTTTTTGTAGCACTCCATTTTGCCGAAGGGAAACGCTTACGAAGTGCGTCTTTTAGTTTTTGATTTTAATCAAATACTATTAAGATAACAGATTGACCTCGGTGTGTATCTGGTTGAAAAGCATAGTTTTTAAAATCCATACGTGCATTTTGTATAACAAGCCTAAATTTAATAACT
>CBFHYD010000058.1:0-13863 GCA_965659975.1 Winogradskyella sp.
CTCTTCTCCTCGATAGTTGCCTTATCATAATTATCCCATCCAGTAATATCGAGCTTTAATGCTTCTGAAAGTTGTTGACTTCTTTCATCTATCTCAGCTACCTCAGCAGTAGTTTCAGTACCATCCAAATTTATCTTAAACAGGTGATCGGCAGGAATACATTTACTATCATCGCAGGTTTGATACTGAACAAAAACTTCGATCTGAGAAATATCTGATTTTAAAAGTTTTACCTTTTGGCTAAATATCGCTTCGTCCTTAAACTTTACAACCTCTTCTTGAAATATTTTGTCAAAAACAGGTAGAGCAACTGGTTCTGATGTATCACCAATTAATTCATAATTATCTTTCTGATTATTGAACTCAAAATAAGTTTCTGGTGCAAAACTCTCTTCTCCACTATTTTCTTGAGAGTATATGTACCAACCATAGTCTATGGTTGCTATAAGATTAAGTTCATACTCAGTATCAGAAATTTTTGAAACCTCATGAGACCATTTTACAGGTTCTAAAATCTGAGAGAAGACAGCATTTGATACTATTAGAGCAAATAACGCGAATAAAAAGCGTTTGGTTGAATTCATAAATTATGATTTAGTACACAAACGTAACGATTAGCGTGTTACGATTATTTTAAAGTCGTCTAATTTATGAAAACCTTATATAATTGAATAATTATGAGCCCCAAAATAATAGGATTTAAAAGGCTGAGTATGTAGTGTAGTCTATTAAGATTTTTTAATCACCTTGAGTTCTTCGGAATATTGCCATTTACTTAGACCACCTTCCAAATCATATATTTTTTGGAAGCCAGCATCTTTGAGTTTCTTTGCACATTTTGCACTTCGGCTACCACCTCGACAATATAAAACTACTGGTTTTGACTTGTCTAATTTATCAACATCATCATCGAATGTAGGTGAACGAAAATCTATATTCTGAGCACCGTCTATATGCATATCATCATATTCCTCTGGACTTCTAACATCCACCAATTGGACATCGTCCAATTCGAGAATAGATTTCATCTCTGTTGCGGTTACCAATTTAACCTCGTTAGAATCGACTTTTTTGTTCACGCAACTGGATAACAGAATTGCTAATACTAAAAGTGAAACAAATTTTTTCATATGATGCTGTTTTTTGATTGATTGATTAATTATTCACTACTTCTCCATCCCACTCTGTAAAACCTCCTAAAAGATTATAGGTGCTTGCAAATCCTAATTGATTCATAATTGCACACGCTTGTGCGCTTCTTCCACCAGCCTTACAGTACACATAATAGTTCTTGTCAGAATCTAATTGCTGAACTTCTTCTATAAATCCTTGACCTTTAAAAATGTCTATATGAACTGCATTGGGAATTTTCCCTAATTCGTCTAATTCCTCTTGTGTTCGAACATCCAAAACCACTGAATTATTGTCTTCATTCAGTTGTTTTGTCCAATCTTTTTGATTTAAATCCGCCATCATTAGTAATTACTTTCAACAAATTTAACATTTCCTTATGATATAGACGAAAAAAAATCCGAAGTGTTACACCTCGGATTTAATTATTTGTCTTTTGCTTATTGTGATCTATGATTTTACCTTGATAGAACAGCCAATAGCTCTCGTTTTTTGCTGCTCTACAGCATCACCAGCCAATAAAGCATCAACTGCATTTTCTACATACTTCGTTTTCACCATTGAAGCATCTTGATAATTATCATCGATTGCACCAATGTATCTCACAACATTTCCTTCAGTGGACTTTTCTAAGATATACACATGTGGTGTTTTTGTAGCACCATATTGCGGATAAACCTTTTGCCCTTCATCCATTAAGTATGGAAAAGTAAATCCTTTGGCCTTAGCTCTTGCCTTCATAGCAGATAAGTTGTCGCCTGGTTTTATATCAGTGTCATTTGGCATTATTGCAATTACAGGATATCCTTTAGAGGCATATTTTTTATTTAAGGCTTCAATTCTATCCTCATAAGCTACAGCATATGGACATGTGTTGCAGGTGAATATGACAATAAACCCTTTTGCAGTTTTATAATCCGATAGTGATACCTTTTTGCCATCTATATTTTCTAACGAAAAATCAGTTGCGATATCTCCCACATCGTAACCTTTATCGTCAGACACAGTAAAAGCAGTTAGGCTTAAAAAACAAACCACTACAGCCAGTGTTTTAATTGTTCTCATAATCTTTACTTTAGTTAATAAATTCATTTAATTCGTTCTCAAGTTCTTCATACGTAAATGATTTTTCAAAAAATTTACGCTTATTACCTTTATATATTATTGTTGCAGGTATTGCGCCTGACCAACTACTATCTATGGCGGGAATCCATCTGTTTTGATCAACATCGTCCAAACAAACAACTTTAGATTTTAATTGATTCTTTTTTAAAAATGGTTTTAACTTTTTATTGTATTGTTTCGGAAAATCCAGACTCACTAAGAGCATCTCTACATTTTTATTGCTATACTCTTCATTAAGCTTTTCAAAATAAGGCAATTCTTTTACACAAGGCGCACACCAAGTCGCCCAGAAGTTAACGACATGAATTTTATTATCTGATTTATTAATTAATGGCTCTAATCCATCGTAATCATATATTTCTAATTCAGAAGTAAATTCTGAATTTTCAAAAGTGACGTGAGAAACTTCAACATCTCTTCGAGCATCTTTACAAGCGCAAATGCCTAAAAGCAGTAATAAACTCAATCGTTTCATCTTTTAAAGGTACTACCTCAAAAAACTAAGGTTTGCATTTTTAACAAAAAATTAATTTTCATATTCAAAAATAGATATACATTTGTATATACAATAGTTGTATATGAAAGAGGTAAAACAAATATTAGATTCTACATCAAATATATCGGATAGCAAAGCTACGGTTATAAGCATATTTCATATAAACAGCATTATAAAAGATGCCTTTTCGGAGGAGATCAAACCTTATGACTTATCTATTGAGCAATACAATGTTTTGCGCATACTTAGAGGTCAAAAAGGAAATCCATTAAATCTTCAGGATATCCAAAAACGAATGATTAATAAAATGAGTAATACAACGCGTCTGGTCGACAAACTCATTAAAAAGGATTTTGTACAACGCACCATTTGCGAAAACAATCGTCGTAAAGTTGAGATACTAATCACAGCTCAAGGTTTGACAGTATTGAAAAAATTAGACGATAAAATAACTCAGGCAGAAGAGCAAATTACTTCTGGATTATCAACAGCAGAAATTAAACAACTAAATACACTTTTATTAAAATTAAATAATTAAAATCTATGAAAACTATTAAAACCTTATTCGTTGCTGTATTGGCATTATCATTTTTCTCTTTTTCTTTCTTAACTGAAAAAAAGGTAAATACTGAAGAAAGTTCTGTCGAATGGATAGGTCGTAAAGTGACTGGCTCTCATGAAGGAACTATTAATCTTGAAAGCGGTGTCCTAAACTTTGATGGCGACAATCTAATCGGTGGAGAATTTATAATTGATATGACATCAATTAACGTAACTGATTTAACTGGTAAAGGGAAGAAAAGCTTAGAAGGGCATTTAAAATCTGACGATTTTTTTGGTGTCGAAAACCATAAAAAAGCAACGCTTATAATTACCAAGGTCAGTAAACAATACACAGACTATGATGTATATGGAGACCTTACTATCAAAGGTATTACAAAGCCAATTGGCTTTACTATGAATGTCGATAAAAATTCTGCTAGTGCAAAAGTTATTGTAGATCGTACTAAATACGGTATTACTTATAAGTCAGGAAGTATTTTTGATGGTTTAAAAGACAAGGCTATCTATGATGACTTTGAACTTAATGTCAAACTTAGTTTTTAATGAATCCTTAAAAATTAGATTTTTGTTTGAATTCATAATTTTGGTTTTTATATTTGAAATCAAAGAAGAAAAAATGCAAACAAACAAAACATGGTGGTGGTACAATACAAACGAAACGTTCGTGAAATAGTCCATTGTGTTAATTGAAATATCAAAAAGGCTTGTCATTCACGACAAGCCTTTTTTAATTGATTAGCTCTGAAACATTCAGCTTAATGAAAATATACAACCTATATACAAACTATAAGAAGATCTTAACTGATACAATAACACCAGTTACAGTCTATTATAAGATTAGAGATAAATTCCCTAACAGCATTTTGTTGGAAAGTGGTGATTATCATCAAAATCAGAAAAACTATTCTTACATCTGCTGCAATTCAATAGCATCCTTCAAGGTTGAAAACGAATTTATCACTCAAACCTTTCCTGATGGATCATCTACTGAGTTACACATATCCGAATCAGTAGACGTTGTTGAGGAAATATCAAATTTCACTAAGCGATTTAAGACAAATTCCGAAGAGTCTTTCAAGTTCATAAACAATGGAATATTTGGGTATACGGCATACGATGCTGTTAGATATTTTGAAGACATTGATATTTCAAAGAAGAAGAATTCTGTTGAAATTCCAGACATATACTATGCCGTTTATCAGAATATTATTGCAATAAATCACTTTAAGAACGAGGCTTATATATTCGCGCACTGTCCAGATGGTGTTGAGAATAATATCGATGCTATTGACAAATTGATCAACGTTCAAAATTTTGCCTCATTTAATTTCAATACCAAAAGTGAAATAGCCTCTAACCTAACAGACAACGAATTTTTGGAGCATGTAGATTTAGCAAAAAAACACTGTGCACGAGGCGATGTGTTCCAGCTTGTTTTGTCAAGGCGATTTTCGCAAGAATTCACAGGCGATGATTTTAATGTTTATCGAGCATTACGAAGTATAAATCCTTCGCCATATCTGTTCTATTTCGACTATGGAAACTTCAAAATTTTTGGAAGTTCACCAGAAGCACAGCTTATTGTAGATAATGGCTTGGCAGAAATTCATCCAATAGCAGGAACATTTAAACGAACTGGTGATGACAAAAAAGACGAAATTCTTGCCGAAGAATTAATCAATGACGAAAAAGAGAATGCTGAGCATGTGATGTTAGTCGATTTAGCACGAAACGATTTGAGTCGAAATGGAAGCCAGGTAAAAGTCGACACTTACAGGGAAGTACAGTTCTTTTCTCATGTAATTCACTTGGTAAGTAAAGTTATTGGTAAGAAACACGTGAATACCTCAACGATGCAAGTTGTTGCAGATACATTTCCTGCAGGAACTTTAAGTGGAGCTCCAAAACACAGAGCCATGCAACTCATAGACAAATATGAAAAAACAAGTCGAGGCTATTACGGTGGCGCCATAGGATTCATGGATTTTGAAGGGAATTTTAATCATGCAATCATGATAAGAACATTTTTGAGTAAAGATTATAAACTCAATTGGCAAGCTGGTGCTGGTTTGGTTTCAAGATCAAACCCCGAAAGTGAAAAACAAGAAGTTTACAACAAGTTAGGTGCATTAAACAAGGCTATTGACCTTGCAAAAGACATATGATATGAAAAAAGTTTTAGTCATAGATAACTACGATAGTTTTACCTACAATTTGGTTCATTATTTAGAAGATTTAGACTGTGAAGTCACCGTAAAACGAAACGATAAACTGACCTTAGACGAAGTTGATAATTTTGAAAAAATTATTCTATCGCCAGGTCCAGGCATTCCCGATGAAGCTGGACTTTTAAAAGCAATTATACAAAGATTTGCGCCAACAAAAAGTATTCTCGGCGTTTGTCTTGGACAACAAGCAATTGGTGAAGTTTTTGGTGGTGAATTAGAAAATTTAGATACCGTATTTCACGGTGTTTCAACCAATGTCACACTCTCGGTAGATGACGAAATTTTATTCGAAGGTTTAGACAAGACCTTCGAAGTTGGTCGTTACCATTCTTGGGTGGTCAACGCAAATTTACCGGATAGTTTAGAAGCTACTTCTTTCGATGAAAATGGTCAAATTATGTCTTTAAGACATAAAGTCTATGATGTTAGAGGTGTACAATACCATCCAGAATCTGTATTGACACCAAACGGAAAACAAATTTTAAAAAACTGGGTGAATAGTTAAACAATGAAAGACGTTTTAAAAAGACTTATAGCGCACCAAACTATTTCCACGGAGGAAGCCAAGCAAATTATTGTCAATATCTCTAATGATATGTACAACGCAAGTCAGATTGCTTGCTTTCTATCAGTTTATATGATGCGTAGTATAACTATTGAAGAACTGCAAGGGTTTAGAGATGCACTTTTAGAGTTATGCATTCCAGTTGACTTGAGCAATTATGATGCGATAGACATCGTTGGAACTGGTGGTGATGGAAAAAACACCTTCAATATTTCGACATTATCATCGTTTATAACGGCTGGTGCTGGAGTCCATGTTTCGAAACATGGTAATTATGGAGTTTCCTCCACTTCAGGTTCATCGAATGTCATGGAGCATTTGGGTGTTAAATTTTCAAATGATGAAGATTATTTAAAACGTTGTTTGGACAAAGCAGGTATTTGTATTCTTCATGCGCCATTGTTTCATCCAGCCATGAAAAATGTAGCACCAATACGTAAAGAATTAGGTGTAAAAACCTTTTTTAATATGCTCGGACCAATGGTAAATCCATCATTTCCAAAGAGTCAATTATTAGGTGTGTACAGTTTAGAAATTTTACGTCTCTATAGCTTCTTATATCAGAAAACTGATAAAAACTATAATATCGTTTTTGCTTTAGATGGTTATGATGAAATTTCATTAACAGGAAAAGCCAAAATTATTTCTAATCATTCGGAAAGCTTATTGTCACCTGAAGATTTAGGACTAAAAACTGTTAAACAGTCTGATATTTTTGGAGGTGATTCCATTGCAGAAGCGGCAAATTTATTTGTAAAAATCATAAGTGGAAATGGATCAGAAGCACAGAACAATGTCGTTTGTGCAAATGCTGGATTGGCCATAGCAACTAACAAACAAATATCACACAAAGAAGGTTTTGAGTTGGCGAAAGAATCCTTGTTTAGCGGAAAAGCAAAAGAAAGTTTAAAAAAACTAATTGAATTAAATAAATAGCGTCACTTCGAGTGATTTTTGAAGTATGAAAAAAATCGTATCGAGAAGTAATTAGGTCTCGATACAAAATTCTCAAAAGAATTTCACTCGACCTGACTACAGTAATAAAATGAATATACTTGAAAAAATAGTCACTGATAAACGTCAAGAAGTTAATCTTCGGAAATCAATTATTCCACTGAAACAATTAGAAGCATCGGTACTTTTTACAAGAGAAACTCATTCGCTTGCCAATAATTTACGTATGAGTAAATCCGGTATTATTGCTGAGCATAAGCGTCGCTCGCCCTCTAAATCTGTGATTAATCAGAGCGTTAATGTTCAAGATGTGGCAAGTGGTTACGAGTCTGCTGGTGTTTGTGGGATGTCTGTACTCACAGACGGTAAATATTTTGGTGGAAGCTTAGAAGATTTACTCGTAGCACGGGCAAGTTGTGATTTACCCTTACTCCGAAAAGAATTCATCATTGATGAGTATCAAATCATTGAAGCGAAGGCTTATGGTGCGGATGTCATTTTATTAATTGCAGCCATATTAACAAGAGATAAGATTAAGCAGTTTTCGGAACTTGCCAAGCAACTAAATTTAGATGTGCTTTTAGAAGTTCATAACGAGGAAGAATTGCACAAATCGATTATGCCATCATTGGATATGCTCGGTGTCAACAATAGAAATCTAAAAACTTTTGATGTCAGTTTAGACACCTCAAAAGACTTAAGCGAACTTATTCCAAATGACTTTGTAAAAGTATCTGAAAGCGGCATAAGTTCTGTAGAAGCCATTAAAGAATTGATGCCTTTTGGTTACAAAGGGTTTTTGATTGGCGAAAACTTTATGAAAACTGATAATCCAGGAGCATCTGCAACGGATTTTATTAAAAGTTTAGAATCATGAAGCTAAAGATCTGCGGAATGAAATATAACACTTCAGAAGTTGCAGCTTTGCAACCAGACTTTCTTGGCTTTATATTTTATGGCAAATCACCTCGAAATTTTGAAGGGAAAATTCCAGAAATAGATCCATCTATAAAGAAAGTTGGTGTTTTTGTAGATGAACACTTAGAGGTTATCGAGGAAGCTATAAGTGAACATGAATTAGATGTTTTACAACTTCATGGTCAAGAATCGGCAGAAGAATGTCGTAGTCTTAAATCATCTGGGTTAGAACTTATCAAAGTATTCTCCTTAAAAGATGAGTTCGATTTTAGTGTATTAAAACCTTATGAGGACGTCGTGGATTACTTCCTATTTGACACCAAGGGTAAATTGCCAGGCGGAAATGGATACACTTTCGATTGGACTATTTTAGAAAATTATCCATCTACTAAACCCTACTTTTTGAGTGGTGGAATAGGTTTAAATGAAATTGAAAACATAAAAGAATTTTTAAAAAGTCCAGCTTCAGAATATTGTTATGCATTAGACGTAAATAGCAAATTTGAAACTGAACCCGGATTAAAAAAAATTAGTGAATTAGAAAAATTTAAAAATGAGTTACAACATTAACGAAAAAGGTTACTACGGAGAATTTGGTGGTGCGTTCATTCCAGAAATGCTCTATCCAAATGTTGAAGAATTGCGCCAAAACTACCTCAAGGTAATGGCAGAACCATCGTTCCAAGAGGAATTTAACCAATTACTCAAGGATTATGTTGGTCGTCCTTCTCCACTCTATTTTGCTAAGCGTCTGTCTGAAAAGTATAATACCAAAGTGTATTTAAAACGAGAAGATCTTAATCATACTGGTGCACACAAAGTGAATAATACGATTGGGCATATCCTTATGGCAAAACGTTTAGGCAAAACTAGAATCATTGCTGAGACTGGCGCAGGACAACATGGTGTTGCCACCGCTACAGTTTGTGCACTTATGGGATTAGAATGTATCGTTTACATGGGTGAAATTGATATTGCTAGACAAGCACCTAACGTAGCACGAATGAAAATGCTTGGTGCAGAAGTAAGGCCTGCACTTTCTGGAAGTCGCACCTTAAAAGACGCAACTAACGAAGCCATCCGTGATTGGATTAATAATCCTGTTGACACGCACTATATTATTGGGTCAGCAATTGGACCACATCCATATCCAGATATGGTTACACGGTTTCAATCTGTAATTTCTGAAGAAATAAAATGGCAACTTTTGGAGCATGAAGGTCGTGAAAACCCAGACTATGTTGTGGCGTGTATTGGTGGCGGAAGTAATGCTGCTGGCACATACTATCATTTCTTAGATAATGAAGACGTTGGAATCATTGCAGTAGAAGCCGCTGGAAAAGGTATTGACTCTGGCGAAAGTGCTGCGACATCGGTATTAGGAAAAGAAGGTATTATTCACGGTTGCAAAACCTTACTTATGCAGACTAAAGATGGGCAAATTACCGAACCTTATTCTATCTCAGCTGGTTTAGATTATCCTGGTGTTGGTCCGATGCATTCGCATTTATATAAGTCTGGTCGTGGTGAATTTTACTCAGCTACAGATGATGAGGCTATGACTGCTGGATTGGAATTAGCTCAATTAGAAGGTATAATTCCGGCAATAGAAACAAGTCATGCCTTCGCTATTTTTAGTCATAAAACATTCAAACCAGACGATGTGGTTGTTATAAGTCTATCAGGTCGTGGCGATAAAGATTTACAGAATTATATTGATTATTTCAAACTTTAGAAATGAACAGAATAAAACAAAAATTAAAAGAAGACAAAAAGCTTCTATCCATATATTTTAGTGCAGGATATCCCAATCTAAATGATACAATTCCTATCATAGAAAAACTTGAGGAATCAGGGGTTGATATGATTGAAATTGGGCTACCATTTAGTGATCCATTGGCAGATGGTCCAACAATTCAGGAAAGCTCTACCAAGGCACTTCAAAATGGTATATCTACAGAATTACTTTTTGAACAGTTGAAAGATATTCGTAAAACAATTTCAATTCCTTTGATAATTATGGGTTATTTCAATCCTGTTTTACAATATGGTGTGGAAGCCTTTTGTGAAAAATGTCAAGAGATTGGTGTCGACGGTTTAATTCTACCAGATTTACCTGTGGATGTTTATGCTGAAGATTACAAATCTATATTTGAAAAATTTGGATTAATAAACGTGTTCTTGATTACACCTCAAACTTCAGATGAGCGAATTCAATATATCGATTCAGTATCCGATGGATTTATTTACATGGTAAGCTCCGCAAGTACAACTGGTGCTAAATCTGGATTTGGAAATGAGCAATCACACTATTTTGAACGTATTGCCAATATGAACTTAAAAAATCCACAAATTGTCGGTTTTGGAATCAGCAATAACGACACCTTTACACAAGCAACTGAATATGCCAAAGGCGCTATTATTGGAAGTGCCTTCATAAAACATCTAACAAATGATGGTGTTGATAAAATTGATGAATTTGTAGGTGGAATATTGAATTCTTGATGAAAAAGGATAGTAATGTATTGTTATTCAGCATGATATATCTTTTGATGTTTACGCTTATCTATGTTTTCGTTTATTACGATTATAATGCATTTTTATTCCTATTTCTGATTGTTACGATATACAGCTTTCCAGGTCTAATTTCAGTTTTAATTCTTTTACTGATTGAACGTCAATACAAATTAAAAATCCACTCGATACTCTATGTTATTTTATCAATCATAGCATTTTATATCTCATTTTTAGTTTGGAATAGAGATGGTCATGATTCGAGAAATTTTTACCCAAGCTTAACCCCTAAAATTCATATTGCAGTATACTACTCAACATTAAGTCATTTAATAACTTATGGAAGTTTCCAATTGTTTAACTATTTAAAAAAGAAGTCCAATGCCACTTAATATTGCCCTTATAGAACCCGAAATACCCAACAATACAGGTAATATAGGTCGTTTAGCATTGGCCACGGGATCACGATTGCATTTGGTAAAACCTTTTGGTTTTGAAATTGATGACAAACGACTCAAGCGCGCAGGTTTAGATTATTGGCAGCATATAGAAGTTATTTACTACGATAATATTGAATCGTTTATCGAAACAAACAGAAGCTCCAAAATGGTATTTCTAAGCAGTCATGGTACAAAGTCACATTGGGATATCCAATATGAAGATGAACTCTTTTTAGTTTTTGGAAAAGAATCTGTTGGTTTATCAAAAGATATCATACAAAAATATCAAGATCGATTATTTAAAATTCAAATGTTTAGCGATAAAATTAGAAGTCTTAACTTAGCAAATGCAGTGAGCATTACTGTTTACGAAGGTTTAAGACAACTAAAACTATAATCCAATATTGAAATTTTCTAAAACACGGGCATTGGTCTATGAGTATTTTCAAATTCTCGTAGGTATTATTTTGGCCAGTATCGGTCTTAAAGCATTTTTACTACCTAATGGATTTTTAGATGGTGGCGTCACTGGTATAGCGCTATTGGTAAAAACTTTTGTAGATATTAAGTTATCCTATCTGCTCATTTTATTTTCAATTCCGTTTTTGATGTTAGGGTATTTTACAGTGTCGAAACGGATTGTAGCAAAATCTGTAATTAGTATTGTTGGTTTAGCCATTTTTATATATGTTGAAAATTTTGATACTATCACTGATGATAAGCTTTTAATTTCGATTTTTGGCGGTTTGTTTTTAGGAGCAGGTATTGGTATAGCAATCCGTAATGGTTGTGTCCTTGATGGTTCAGAAATTCTTGGTGTCTATCTCAACGACAGGTTTGGTATTAGTATAGGTCAGGTCATATTGGTTTTTAATATTATTCTGTTCAGCATAACGGCATATGTTATTTCCATGGAAGTAGCCTTATATTCTATTTTAACCTATATCGTCACAGCCAAAGTCACAGATCTAACTATTGAGGGATTTGAGGATTTCATCGGTGTTACTATAGTTTCTAAAAAGTATATAAAAATAGAAAATGCCATTATTAATGAGCTGGGAGTTGGTATGACACTGTACAAAGGAACACGTGGTATTGGCACTTCTGGTAAGTATGAAGACTTTGATATTATTCACTCCATTGTAAATCGAATAGACATCAAAAAAATGTATCGTATCGTTCAATCTATCGATGAGAAAGCCTTTATTGTTGAGTTTGACGTTAACACTGTTAAAGGTGGTGTTTTACGTCATTATTTGGATAAAAAGAAAAGTAAAGTATTACCTATAAACCATAATACAGAAATAAGGTTCTATACAGTTTTCAATAATTGAATCACCTCATTGATTGTTGAGCGAAACAATCGTCTATTTGTTTTGGTCATGTATTGAGATTCATTATAAATCTCTTCTAACAGCGTCTTACCTTCTTCGGTTTTGTTATGCGACAAGTAAAACTTAGTCAATTGCAAACGCTCGTTATAATTAGAATAAGGCCTATCTATTTGTCTTAGTTCCTCCTCAGCTTTCTCTATTTCTCCAGTAGCCTGCAAGGCCAAACCATAACAAAACTGTGATGAAGAGCCTTTAAATTCTGGTAAGTATTTTATTTTATCAGCATACCTTATGACTTTGTCATAATCTTCAATTTCAAAATAACATTGAATTAGGTGTTTGATGGAGTGCTCAGGATTTTGGACTGTATCTTCCAAAGTCTTTTCATAATTGACGATGGCATTTTTATAAGCTCTTATTTCAAAATAAGCATCGGCTAAATCGATCCGGTTTTGATAGGTGTCTGTAAATTGAATTTTACGCTCTAAATCTTTTACTTTCTTAGTTGG
This sequence comes from Winogradskyella sp., assembly GCA_965659975.1. Taxonomy (GTDB): domain Bacteria; phylum Bacteroidota; class Bacteroidia; order Flavobacteriales; family Flavobacteriaceae; genus Winogradskyella. Next base: position 12,779 of record CBFHYD010000058.1, read on the forward strand.
ATTTATAATCGTGGTCAATTCATTTTGGATTTTATCGACGTCGCCTCCAGACAAGACTTGGGTTATAATGTAAAAAATCCCACCGGCTACTGGAATAAAAATTACCACAAAATACCAATAATATGGTTTGTGATTCTTATAAATATGGTAAAAACAAAATACTTTGAGTGCTATAATGAGGTAATAGTGCATTATAAATTTTTAGCACTCTAAATATAGAAACTATCTCACAAAAACCAACTCCTTATCAGAAGACAGCTCATCACTTAAGCCGTAATTATCATAGTTAAAGCCTTTGATATCATCTAACGTCTTGGCATCTGTTTCTATGATATAACGTGTCATTAAACCACGAGCCAACTTAGCAAAAATACCGATGGTTTTGTAGTCGCCATTTTTAAATTCCTTAAAGCTAACATTGATTACAGGAACCTTTAACGCCTTTGTATCGATCGCTTTAAAATACTCGTTACTTGCTAAATTGAGGAAAAGTTCATCATCGGCGAGCTCATCATTAAGCGCCTGAGTCACTTTCTTTCTCCAGAATTCATAAAGATTTTTGCTTTTTCCTACTGGAAATTTGGTACCCATTTCTAATCGGTAAGGCTGTATTAAGTCTAATGGTTTTAAAATACCATACAACCCCGAAATAATACGAATCGTATCTTCTACCTTGTCTAATTTTTTAGTATCGATGGTATACGCATCTAATCCACGATACACATCGCCATTAAAGGCATAAACTGCAGGCCTCGCATTATCTGAGGTAAAAGGCAAACTCCACTCTTGGTTCCGCTCGTAATTTAGTTGTCCCAAACTATCCGAAATATGCATAAGCTTGGATAGACTTCTGGCGGACTTCTTTTTCAATAATCTATTGATGCGTTCTGCCTCAGCCAAAAAACAAGCTTCAGTTGATTTTGGTGTTGGTAATTTGCGTTGGAAATCTAAAGACTTTGCAGGCGATAATACGAGTTTCATAATTTTCGTTTCTATTTAATTTAGAATGGAAATTTTGTACTACAAAAATACGCTCCTACAGCCTTTTGAAAAACTTTAATGACTTAATGTTTTTATAATATTAT
>CBFHYD010000059.1:0-13459 GCA_965659975.1 Winogradskyella sp.
TCAATGTATAAAGCCATAAGCCAAGCATCTCGTAGAATGCAAACTGCTTATGACGATGAAACCAATCATTCCATTAATAAGGAACGTCAAGCCTACTGGGAAAAATATGTTGAGATTGAATTAAAAAAATTAGAAGCCTACAAATCACGCTAACATCTTTCAGGTCCTTGCAAGCAGATAGAGATAAACTTATAGAATTAGCCAAGTACAAAATGCCTTTTGGTAAATATCAGGGTGAGTTTTTGGTTGATATTCCTGAGTATTACTATACATGGTTTCGTCAAAAAGGATTCCCCAAAGGAAAATTAGGAGACTTAATGACGCAAATGCATGATATTAAAATCAATGGTTTGGAGGAATTAATTCATAAGATAAAAGATGAGTTTTAAATCCTATATTTTACAATATATAACTCATTAAATTTTGTACATTTGCTTGCGTTAAGAACGCAATATGACAACCAACCCAAAGTATATTTTTGTTACTGGTGGTGTGTCTTCTTCATTAGGAAAAGGCATTATCGCTGCATCGTTAGCCAAATTACTTCAAGCACAAGGCTACAGAGTTACCATCCAAAAATTAGACCCATATATTAATATAGATCCCGGGACTTTAAATCCATACGAGCATGGCGAATGTTATGTTACGGATGATGGGGCTGAAACGGATTTGGATTTAGGTCATTATGAACGTTTTCTAAATGTGCCAACGTCTCAGGCAAACAATGTAACTACAGGTCGTATTTATCAAAGTGTTATTGATAAAGAACGTCGTGGTGAATTTTTGGGAAAAACTGTACAAGTTATACCTCATATTACTGATGAGATTAAGGATCGTATTCAAATTCTTGGAAATTCAGGTGAATATGATATAGTCATTACTGAGATTGGTGGTACCGTTGGTGATATTGAATCCCTACCTTATGTAGAAGCGGTACGTCAGTTAGAATGGGATTTGGGTGAAACCAATACATGTGTCATTCACTTGACTTTAGTACCATATTTGTCTGCAGCAGGTGAGCTAAAAACTAAGCCTACGCAACATAGTGTAAAAACATTAATGGAAAGTGGAGTACAGGCTGACATTTTAGTATGCCGTACCGAGCATGAGCTTAGTGTAGGCATTAAAAATAAATTAGCACGTTTTTGTAATGTGCAACAAGAATCAGTGATTCAATCTATTGATGCATCTACAATTTATGATGTACCAAACCTCATGTTAGATGAAGGATTAGACAAGGTAGTTCTTAAAAAACTTAATCTAACTGGTGATAAAGTTGACCTGAACCAATGGAACGAATTTTTAAAACGTCATAAAAATCCAAAAAGTGAAGTCACCATCGGATTAGTTGGTAAATATGTAGAACTACAAGATTCTTACAAGTCTATTTTAGAAGCTTTTATTCATGCTGGTGCCGAAAACGAGGTTAAGGTTAATGTTGAGTCAATACATTCGGAATATCTCGATAAGTCTAATATTGAAGAGAGTTTATCACATCTTGATGGTGTCTTAGTTGCACCGGGATTTGGAGAACGTGGTATCGAAGGGAAAATTGACGCTGTTCGTTATGTACGAGAAAATAATATCCCATTTTTAGGAATATGTTTAGGAATGCAAATGGCAGTTATTGAGTATGCACGTAATATACTCGGACTAAAAGGTGCAAATTCTACTGAAATGGACGAACGAACACCTCATCCAGTTATTGATTTAATGGAGTCTCAAAAAGATATCGTCAATAAAGGTGGTACAATGCGTTTAGGATCTTGGGCATGTGATATTGAGAACGATAGTCAGGTTTATAAATATTACGGCACTGAGAATATTAATGAACGTCATAGACATCGTTATGAATTTAACAACGATTTTAAAGAACAAATTGAGGCTGCTGGTCTTAAGGCAACTGGTCTAAATCCAGAAACAGGATTAGTCGAGATTGTGGAATTACCTTCTCATAATTGGTTTTTGGGTGTGCAATATCATCCAGAATATAAGAGTACAGTAGCAAATCCACATCCATTATTTGTTTCTTTTGTGTCAGCTGCACTAAAGTTTAAAACTTCGAAATAATAACTATCTTTTGTGCCACTTTGACACAGTATTAAAAGTTGGATAACTTTTTGACAATAGAAAAGCAACCAATTACTAATTAATTAGAACTGCAATCGCGGTAATTACATATGGAAGAAAAGAAAATTGACATTAATACTATTATAGGATTTATACTTCTTTTTGGTATTATGATTTGGTATTTATATCAAAACCAACCGACTCCAGAAGAGATTGAAGCTCAGAAGAAAGCAAATACAGAGCAGGTTGAGATAGAAACTAATACAAAGACCGAAGATCAAAAACTAACAGCAGTTACAACACCTGAAGATTTTTCCAATCTATCTTCAACAGATTCTTTAAGACAGATTGAACTGCGCAACAAGTTAGGAGCTTTTGCTTATGCTTTAACTTTGCCGTCAGCAACGGATGTCATTACGGAAGTCGAGAACGAAGTTTTAGCTTTAAAATTCAATAATAAAGGTGGTCATTTGGCTGAAGTCAAACTCAAAGAGTTTGTAAATCACAAAGAAGAGCCTATTTACATCATTAAGTATGGAAATACCAATTTTAATATCAACTTTGGTACGACTGATAATCGTATTCTAAATACTGAATCCTTGTTTTTCCAGCCTACTGTTTCTAAAAGTGGTGAGAATACGGTGATTTCAATGAGACTAAAGGTTTCAGAATCTAAATTTTTGGAGTATCGATATGAGCTAAAGCCAAATGATTATATGATAGATTTTGATATCATTTCTCAAGGCTTAGATGGAATCATTAATAGCTCTCAAGAAATGAATCTCGATTGGAAACTTAAAGGTTTGAGTCACGATCAAAGTATTTCTTACGAGAATAGATATACGCGTCTAACGTATCAGTATGAAGGTGATAAAATAGATAAGTTAGCGCAAATGAGCGATGATGAGGAAATAGTGTCTGATGTAAGTTGGTTATCTTACAGACAGCATTTTTTCAGTAGCATATTAGTGCCTGAGTCGCCATTTAAATCTGTAAACATGTCTTCTCAAGACTTGGTGAAGGATGAAGAGGTGGACACAATTTATACAAAACTATACGCATCTAAAATTCCTTTGCAACTAAAGGCAGGTAACTTCAATTCAAACATGCAGTTGTATTATGGACCAACAGATGCTAAAATTTTAAAAGCATACGATAAAAACTTAGAAGAAAGCATTCCTTTTGGTTGGGGAATTTTTGGATGGATTAACAAGGCGGTATTTATTCCTTTATTTGGCTGGTTAAGTGGATTTTTACCTTATGGTATTGCTATTATTGTAATGACTATTTTGGTGAAAATGCTATTGTCGTTTGTACAGTACAAACAGTTTTTATCACAGGCAAAGATGAAAATTCTTAAGCCAGAGTTAGATGCCATTAGAGCTAAGTACAAAGACAATAAACTTAAAGCGCAGCAAGAAACTATGGCGTTGCAAAGTAAGGCCGGAGCAAGTCCATTGAGTGGTTGTTTACCTGGTCTAATGCAGATTCCGGTGTTTTATGCCTTATTTATGTTCTTCCCAACAGCTTTTGATTTAAGACAGAAAAGTTTCCTTTGGGCAGATGATTTGAGTTCTTACGATTCTATCGCAGAGTTACCTTTTAATATTCCATTTTATGGAGACCATGTGAGTTTGTTCCCAATTTTAGCAGCTATAGCAATATTCTTTTACATGAAGATGACAACGGGACAACAAACAGCTATGCAAGCGCCACCACAAGAAGGTATGCCAGATATGAGCAAGATGATGAAGTATATGATTTATTTCTCACCATTATTAATGTTAGTGTTCTTTAATAATTACGCCTCTGGTTTAAGTTTATACTACTTTATCTCTAACTTGATTAGTATCGGTATAATGCTGGTAATTAAGAATTACATTATTGATGAGAAAAAGGTGTTGGTCAAGATCGAGGTTAGTAAGAGTAAACCGAAGAAGGAAAATCGTTTCCAACGTAAGATGAAGGAAATGATGGAGCAAGCAGAGCAACAAAAGCAAATGCAACAACGCAATAAGAGAAAATAATCTTCTCTAGACGACTGAATTTAAAAAGCCTTAGCTTGCAGCTAAGGCTTTTTTACTATAAGACCATAAAGTTTCTAATTTATTTAGTTAATCCTGCATTAGAAGGTTTAAAAATGTATCAACTTATATAAATTGTGCGAGACTTTTTTTGAATGTAGAATGAGTTCTATTCTATTATGAGATGGAATTAAACCCAAATTATGATATAATAAATTTATTCCGAATTGAAACCTCTTCAGATTCAACGGCATAGGTGACTTATCTTTTTAACCATAACCGTGCTATACTGAAATCAGGAAAAGCCCTGATTTTATTCAACTTTCAACTCTCATAACGAAAGTTCAATTGCATAATATGGGTTAATAAGAAAAGTCTCCCAAAAGAAGTGTGGGAGACTTTTCACTAACTAAATCAATCAATATAAAAATGAGGTAATCAGCCTCGACTTTTATGCTTTTAAGACGGCAGCATTACTGCATCAAGAACATGTATTACTTTTAAATACTTTGAAATAAATTTCATCTTTTTGAGTTTAAAAGTTAATTAAATTGTTTATCTTGTTTAACAAATATATAAAATGATTAAACAGAAAATTATATCACTTTTCATATTTACAATAATTTTAACATCAGTATCTGCTCAAACTAAGATCAATCAATTTGATGAAAAAGGAGAGCGACATGGTGTTTGGAGGAAGAATTACCCTAAAACCAATCAACTCAGATACGAAGGGAAGTTTTTTCATGGGAAGGAAATAGACACTTTCAAATACTATAAGCTTAAAAGAAAGAAAAGTGTTCTTAGTGCTATTAAGGTATTTAATCCCGATAATGCAAAGGCAGAAGTCGTATTTATGACCTCAAAAGGTAATGTTGTAAGTCAGGGTCAAATGGACGGTCGTAACTATATAGGTAAGTGGTTATACTATCATAAGGATTCTAATAAAATTATGATAGAAGAGTATTTCAATAAAGAAGGATTGTTAGAAGGTACCCGAACCGTTTATTTTACAAATGGAAAGGTTGCCGAAGTTGCAGAGTATAAAAGTGGTAAACTTAATGGCCTTTCCAAAACCTATGGTGAGTCGGGTAAATTATTGCAAGAGTCCACTTACGCTAATGACAAACTAAATGGGCCTTCCATATATTATAATTTGTATGGCCAAACTAAGGCCAAAGGTGAATTCAAAAACAATCTAAAAACTGGAATTTGGGAATACTATGTCAATGGCGTTTTGAATAAAAAAGTAGACCACGATATTGATAAAATTATCTATAAGAAGCAATAAGTTTTGCTTATGTGCTTCATTGAAATAAGGAATGGTAATCCAAATAGGGTTGCTTTTTTTATTTTGTAGCTTTGCCGAAGATTTCAAATCAATAACTGAATATATAATATGAATAAAGGGCGTGTCATAGTAGGTCTATCAGGTGGTGTAGACAGCAGCGTAGCAGCATACCTTCTAAAAGAGCAAGGATATGAAGTTATTGGGCTATTTATGAAAAATTGGCACGACGATACAGTGACTATATCTGATGAATGCCCTTGGCTAGAGGATAGTAATGACGCTATGTTAGTCGCAAATAAACTGGGTATTCCTTTTCAAACTGTAGATCTCAGTGTGCAATACAAAGAACGTATTGTAGATTATATGTTCAATGAGTATAAAAATGGACGAACTCCAAATCCGGATGTGCTTTGTAACCGCGAAATTAAGTTCGATGTCTTTATGGATATCGCTTTAGACTTAGGTGCGGATTATGTGGCTACCGGACATTATTGTAGAAAAGGAACGATTGAAAAAGAAGGTCAGATCATACATCAACTTTTAGCCGGCGTAGACAATAATAAAGATCAATCCTATTTTTTGTGTCAGTTATCCCAAGCACAATTGGTCAAGGCATTATTTCCAATCGGCGAATTAACCAAGTCAGAAGTTCGTGAGATTGCTAAAGCACAAAACCTAATAACTGCTGAGAAGAAGGACTCACAAGGTTTATGTTTTATAGGTAAAGTACGTTTACCAGAATTTTTACAGCAACAATTGAAACCAAAAGAAGGTGTCATCGTAGAAATTCCAGAGGACTTACAAACTTACCAAAGACCATTACCAAGATTTGATTCTAAGAATGCCGAACTCAGTTTTAAAGCTGAAAAAACCAAGTATAGTAAGAATCAAGGTAACATTGTTGGAAAACACCAAGGCGCGCATTATTTTACAAAAGGCCAGCGTAAAGGATTGGCAGTTGGTGGCACTAAAGAACCACTATTTGTCATAGAAACTGATGTAGAAGAAAATATCATCTACACAGGACAAGGTAAACAACATCCTGGTTTACTGCGTGATGTGTTATTTGTTGAGAATTACGAATTACATTGGGTTCGAGAAGATTTAGAACTGCGAGATGGAGAAACCATGTCTGTTATGGCACGTATTCGCTATCGTCAGCCATTAGAAGAAGCTACTTTACATAAGGTCGATTCTGGGCTGTATGTCGAATTCCAAAATAAACAATCTGCAATTACAGAAGGTCAATTTGTAGCTTGGTACAGCGGTGATGAACTCATAGGATCTGGTGTTATTTCTTAGTAATTTATCCTAAAGCAAGTACTCTGTATTAATAAAATTCGAGTCTTTCGAGTCGAGAAGTTGTTTCAGAATTTCATTATTGTAAGGATTATCTTTTGAAGCTAAAAATGTTCTTATAGAAAATGAACGCAAAGCATCAAAAACACTCAATGTACCAACGGCTGAATTTTTCCTTCCAGTAAATGGATAAATATCTGGACCTCTTTGACACGAACTGTTAAGATTTACTCTACACACCAAATTTGCAAGTGTGTCAATTAGTGGCCCTAATTGGTTTATATTTCTTCCAAAGAGACTCACCTGCTGTCCGTATTCCGACTCTGCCATATCATTAAGTGGTTCATTTATATCCGAGAAAGATCGTATTGGAACGATCGGACCGAACTGTTCTTCTTCATAAACACGCATACTTTTATCAACTGGATATATAACTGCAGGGAAACAAAAATTTTGACTCATATCACCACCTTTTTCATTCATTATTTCTGCGCCTTTAGCAGTTGCATCATCCAATAATTCTTTGATGTAGTTTGCTTTAGCTACTTCCGGTAATGGTGTCAGGAAAATATCATTTTCCCAAGGTAGCCCAAACTTCAATTCATCAACGGCTTTAGAAAATTTTTCTATAAACTCTAATTTTATTGATTCATGTACATATAATATTTTTAGTGCAGTACATCTTTGCCCATTATAGGATAAAGATCCAGAAATGCATTCCTTGACTGTTAGATCAATATCCGCATCTGGCAATATGATAGCAGGATTTTTTGCCTCAAGACCTAAAATTAATCGTAATCTATTTTTTTTAGGATGAAGGTCCTGCAATGCGACAGCAGACGTGCTGTGCCCTATGAGCGCCAATACATCGATCTTGCCCGTTTTCATTATAGGAGCGGCAATATTTCTTCCTCTACCAAACAAAATGTTTACGACACCAGGAGGAAATGCTTTCTGAAACGCCTCTAATAATGGAGTAATTAATAAAACACCGAGTTTGGCTGGTTTGAAAATCGCGGTGTTACCCATAATCAATGCAGGAATAAGTAAACAAAATGTTTCGTTTAGAGGATAATTGTATGGTCCAAGACATAAAACAACACCTAATGGACCGCGTCTTATGTGTGCATGAATATTATTTTCCTTGTCAAATTTAGCACTCTTTCTATCTAAGGCCTTGTATGCATCTATAGTATCAAAAATGTATTGGACAGTTCTATCGAATTCCTTTGTAGCATCTGCTTTTGTTTTACCAATTTCCCACATAAGCAACTCAATGACTGTTTTTCGATGATCTGACATCATTCTCACAAAATCTTCAACACAAGCAATCCTATCCTTGACTTTCATAGTTGGCCACTTTCCTTGTCCTCTATTAAATGCTTTTTCTGCTGCCTCCAATGCTATAAGAGCAGAATTTTCATCCATATCTGGAACTTCACCAATCAAAGTAGGATCACTATTTTTATCTAAATAGATATTGGAATATACATTGGCTTTTTTGTCTGTCCATTGCTCTAAATTACCGTTAACAAGATAAGAGGTAGATTTTACAAAGGGATGTTTAATATTGGTTATTGTTTTCATAGCGTAATATTGTTTAACGAAAATATAAAATAATTAAACAAAAATTTAAATATTATGAAATTTTAAATAAAATTATTTAGAGATTGTCAGAAAATTAGGTATTCTAATGATATTTTTACACTTGATAATTTTATTCATAATCAAGTGATGACAAATCAAATTACCAAACTCTTCAACATAAAATATCCAATTATTCAAGCTGGAATGATCTGGAATAGCGGTTGGCGATTAGCCTCCGCAGCTAGTAACTCTGGCATTTTAGGATTGATTGGCGCAGGCTCCATGTATCCAGACGTATTGAGAGAGCATATTCAAAAATGCAAGGCTGCAACGGACAAACCATTCGGTGTTAATGTACCAATGCTCTATCCAAATATTGAGGAGATTATGGATATTATTGTTGAAGAAGGTGTTAAGACTGTTTTTACTTCCGCAGGTAATCCAAAAACATGGACGAGTTGGTTGCAAGAACGTGGAATTACTGTAGTGCATGTGGTAAGTAGTGTAAAGTTTGCTTTAAAAGCTGAAGCTGCAGGTGTAGATGCTGTTGTTGCTGAAGGTTTTGAAGCTGGTGGACACAATGGTCGTGATGAAACGACGACCCTAACTTTGATTCCAATGGTAAAGGAGCAACTTAATATTCCTTTGATTGCTGCAGGTGGTATAGCAACAGGTAGAGCTATGTTGGCCGCAATGGTATTAGGAGCAGATGCTGTTCAAGTAGGTAGTCGATTTGTGGCCAGTGAAGAATCCTCTGCACATGAAGCTTTTAAGAAGGTTGTTGTTGATGCCAAAGAAGGTGATACCCAATTAACATTAAAAGAATTGGCTCCTGTGCGATTGATAAAAAACAAATTTTATAACGAAGTAAAAGAGCTATACAAAACAGGGCCTTCCGTAGAGGAACTAAAAGAATTATTAGGACGAGCTCGCGCAAAACGTGGCATGTTTGAAGGTGATTTGGAAGATGGCGAATTAGAAATCGGGCAAATCTCCGGTCTTATTCATGACATAAAGCCTGTAATACAAATTGTTCAGGATATAGTCGAGGAATTTGAAGAAGCGAAGCAAGAAGCTTCACAATTATAGATTTATAACCTTAAATGCTTTTAGCCAACTACACCAAAGAGTTTTCTTATAACTTAAAACTTGCCACACCAGTAATCTTAGGGATGCTCGGACATACTTTTGTGAGTTTTGTAGATAATGTCATGGTTGGGCAATTGGGTGCTGCAGAACTTGCCGCTGTATCACTTGGTAACAGTTTTATTTTTATAGCCATGTCTATCGGGATTGGTTTTTCGACAGCAATTACACCGTTGGTGGCAGAAGCTGATACTGAAGGAAATTTTTCTAAAGGAAAATCAGCCTTTAAGCACGGATTATTTCTATGTACTGTATTAGCCTTATTATTATTCGGCATGTTGCTTTTGGCCAAACCTTTGATGCATGTCATGGATCAGCCAGAAGAAGTTGTAGTGTTGGCATTGCCCTACTTGGATTTGGTTGCTTTTTCCTTAGTACCACTCATTATTTCTCAAGCATTCAAACAATTTAGTGATGGTTTATCCTTAACTAAGTATCCCATGTACGCGACCATTTTAGCTAATGTTTTAAATGTAGGTATTAATTATGTGCTCATATTCGGGAAGTTTGGTTTCCCAGAAATGGGTATTGTTGGAGCAGCAGTAGGTACTTTAGTTTCACGATTTGTAATGCTGTTTTATTTATGGTTTCTTCTATCAAAAAAGGAAAAATCACGTGCTTACGTTACTGGAATTCAAATATTCAAATTAACAAAACAAGCGATAAACAAATTGTTGAATTTGGGTATGCCAAGTGCAATGCAAATGTTTTTTGAGGTGGGAATATTTACGGCTGCGATTTGGCTTAGCGGTACATTAGGAGCCAATGCTCAGGCGGCAAATCAAATTGCATTAAACCTTTCGTCCATGACATTTATGGTGGCCATGGGATTAAGTGTAGCTGCGATGGTACGTGTTGGAAACCAAAAAGGTCTTAAGGATTTCAAGAACCTCAGACGTATTGCAGAATCTATTTTCTTACTCGGGTTTTTATTTGCTGTCATTTTTGCATTGACATTTGTTGTTTATAAAGATGCCTTACCAAACCTCTATGTCGATTTGGATAACCCAGATGGTGCTCTGGATATAGCTGAGGTTGTTCAAATTGCATCGACACTTTTATTGGCGGCAGCGGTTTTTCAAATTTCTGATAGCTTACAGGTGATTGCACTTGGAGCATTACGTGGACTACAAGACGTTTATATACCAACACTAATAACATTTATAGCCTATTGGCTTATTGGATTCCCAATAAGTTACTATTTAGGAAAGTCTGATGCCTATGGTAGTTTTGGAATATGGCTTGGACTATTAGCAGGATTGTCGTCAGCGGCAATATTATTGTACATTCGATTTAAATACTTGACAAAACGTTTAATAGTTCAAAATACTTAAAGTTGAAAGTGCCTTAAGTGTAATAGGTTTCCATACCTACAACCGTATAAATTATGACAAATAAAGAATTTGCAAAACAGTTAGAAAAGAGAACTATAGTGTTTGCCATGAACATAATAAATTTATCATCAAGTCTACCAAATACAATAGAGGCAAAGGTTATAAGAAATCAGCTTACAAAGTCTGGGACAAGTATTGGTGCAAATTATCGTGAAGCAAATCGCTCGAGGAGTCCAAAAGATTTTAAAAATAAAATCAAAATAAGTTTGGGAGAAGCTAGCGAAACGGATTATTGGTTAGAAATTATTGAGGAATTGAATTGGATAGATAATTTAGATATAAAAGATTTGAGAAAAGAAGCCAAAGAATTATTAGCACTTTTCACGTCTATTTCGAATAAACTCTAATTCACTTTTAGAACTTAATCTTTGATCTATAAGTTTTCTTACTTTTACTTCAAATATAGTCAACTATAGTCACTTGTAATTTTAGACACTTTTTATTTATGGAATTGCCAAAATTCATTTTAGGAGATAATACAGACTACCCAGATGCGATATTCATTATCCACACAGAGTTTCCTCGTTTTATTATAAATCTTGAAAATGATGAGGTCGAGTGGTTCGAAGAATTCGATCAGCATGACGAAAAAGAATTAGCCACCGAAACAGAAAATTATATAAGACAAGCCACAGAATTCTACGATAGGGAAGTGGCGAGATATGATGACTAATGCTTGAGCAATTATTAGATTTAGATACAGAGCTTTTCGTTTACCTTAATGGATTGGGTAGCGAACGTTGGGATTGGTTGTGGTTAATTATTACAGATAAATTGACCTTTATACCGCTATATGCCGTTTTGCTATTTTTTATTTATAAAACCTATGGATGGAAAAATACGCTGGTTATCGTTGTATTTATAGCAGGATTAATAACTTTTACAGACCAGTTAACCAATGTAGTCAAACGGTCAGTTTTACGCTTTAGACCATGTGCTTGTGATGAAATAAAAGATTATATCAGATTTGTGGCAGATTATTGTAGTACTAATCGTAGTTTCTTTTCTGGACACGCCTCAAATACCATGGCAGCTGCAATTTTTGGTGGACTAATGCTTAAGCCTTACTCCAAAAAAATTATCTATTTCTTAGTGATTTGGAGTATGATAGTCGCTTACAGCCGCATCTATGTTGGTGTACATTTTCCAGTTGATATAACTTGCGGGATGGAATTTGGTGCCTTCTCTGGATTCTTGTTTTATAAGCTTTATCAATTGTTTTCTAAAAGGGTAAAGGTTAATCCGTAGTCTTTTTAACCTTGTAGTTTATATACCTTTTTTTCATCCATAAAAAGGCCAAGCAATCCACAAAGGTATTACCAACGCGATTTAGTATTCCAAATTTTGATTGACCACCAACTCTTGGATAATGCCGCACAGAAACTTGCTTTACATTTCCTTTTTGTAATAAAATCATTGCTGGAAGGAAACGATGTAGACCTTTAAAAAAGGGTATGCGTTTGGCGTTTTCAGTTCTTATTATTTTCAATGGGCAACCTGTGTCGTACATACCGTCATTGGTAAATAAGCGTCGAACTTTATTAGCAATTTTTGAACCCAATTTCTTGGTGAAACTATCTTTCCTATTTTTTCTATAACCTGTTACAAGATTATACGAATCAATATGCTCTAATAACAAATTAAAATCTTGTGGGTCCGTCTGTAAATCTGCATCTATGTACCCAATGAAGTCCGTTTCAATATGATTAATTCCAGCTTTAAGTGCTGTGCTGATGCCGTAGTTTTTGTCAAATTCAATACAACTGAAGTTAGAATTTTCACTACAGATTTGTTTTATAAGATTAGAACTATCGTCTGTAGAACCATCATTAATAAGCAAAGCAGAGGATTTTATTTTGGCTACTTTAAAAAAATCCAATAGTTCTGTTTTAAGTCGATTAAGATTTTCGGCTTCGTTGTAAACAGGTATAATAATGGTTAGTTCTCTGGACATCGCAATAATCTTCGTAGTGCAAAATTATCTATTTTGAATTTTGCACAGCTTCATTACTTGTTTTCATTTAAAAAAGCCTTTATTTTGTATCGAATTTAAAGCTCATTAATGAAGATATTAGTTACTGGAGTTGCAGGTTTTATTGGTTCGCATACTGCTGAACGTCTTTTAAAAATGGGACATGAAGTTGTTGGATTAGACAACTTTAACGATTATTACAGTATAGACCTTAAGGAAAAGAATGCGAATGCTGTTAAAGCAAAAGGTGCAACAATTGTTAAACTGGATTTGCGTGACGATGATTTTTCACAAGCACTTGCTACAGACTTTGATTATATTTTTCATTTCTCCGCCCAACCTGGGATTTCGCAGACGTCAACTTTCGCAGACTATTTTTCTAACAATGTTTTAGCAACCAAAAACTTGGTTGATTTCGCTTTAACCTGTGAAGGTTTAAAACTCTTTGTTAATATAGGGACATCATCCATATATGGTTTAGAGGCTACATTTCCAGAAAGTGTCGCACCAAAACCAGCCTCTTATTACGGTGTCACAAAATTAGCTGCAGAACAGTTAGCACTACAAAAAAGCCGTGAGCAACAGATAAAGGCTTGTAGCTTGCGATTATACTCAGTTATTGGACCACGTGAACGACCAGAAAAGATGTATACCAAGCTTATTGATTTGGGTTTAA
>CBFHYD010000060.1:0-13390 GCA_965659975.1 Winogradskyella sp.
CGATTAAGTGAATAGCAAAGGTAAGTATTTATCGGTCAGGATTATTCAAAATAACCAAGGCACCAATAATACCTGGAGATTCTGGTGAGTTAACCGTAAAATACAACACCAATCGCTTAGGTAGATTCTCAAAAACGATTACTGTTTTTTCTAATGCTGAAAGTGGTCAAAAGATTTTAAAAATAAAGGCAACATTGTTGCTGCTAAATAAAAACAGAATCACATGAAAGCGACTCATTTTTACTCCATCATTATATTTCTGTTTGTAGTACAATTAAATACTCAAAACCTAAATAACGAAATCACAGAAAACACAAAGACACCGTACCTGTTCGGGAAAATTGATAGGCCCGGTTTAGAGAATGGTAATTATACATGGTTCACAAAGAACTATGAAAACTACAGTGTGGATCAAAAATTAATTACATCTATAAGTGATAAAATTTTAGACTATGAATTAATCTTATTTATGGGGACTTGGTGTGGTGATAGTAAACGTGAAGTTCCAAAAGTCTATAAGATTTTGGATGTGATGAAATTTCCAGAAAATCAGCTAACAACAATTGCAGTGGGTCGTACTGGTACACTCTATAATAAAAGTCCTCAGCATGAGGAAGATGGACTTAATATACATCGCGTGCCAACACTAATTTTTTATAAAAATGGTAAAGAAATAAATAGGATTGTGGAGCAACCTGTTATTAGTTTAGAACAGGATATGCTTGATATAGTATCTGATAATAATTACGCATCCAATTATGCAATAGTTACTGCAATCCATAATATTCTGGAGAAAAACGGAATTCGAGGTCTTGAAAAAAAGACAGATAAACTCTTGAAAAGACATAAAAGCAAAGTTTCAAGTATGTATGAATTAAATACATATGGTAAAGTTTTAACTGGTAATGGTAAAACCGATGAAGCTATTACTGTGTTTAGACTAAATACAAAGTTATTCCCAGATGAACCTCGCGTGTATATGAGTTTAGCCAACACGATAGGTGCTTTTGGAGAAAAGAATGAAGCATTAAAGGTGATTGAAGAGGCCAAGGATAGATTTCCAAAAAACAAGGACATTTTAAAAACATATAACACCATAGCAACTAACTAATCAAGAGCTTCTATAATTTTCTTAAATAATGTAATTTTGCATTTATAAAAAAAGACGAATGCAACTTTCAGAACAGGAAATAGTAAGACGCGAGAAACTCGATAAATTACGAGCTTTAGGAATAAATCCTTATCCAGCCGATTTATATCCAGTAAATCATACTTCAAAACAAATCAAATCTGATTTTGAAGAAGGTAAGCGTGTTATTATTGCAGGACGATTGATGTCTCGACGTATTCAAGGAAAGGCTTCATTTGCAGAATTACAAGATAGTGAAGGTCGTATTCAAGTGTATTTTAACCGCGATGAAATTTGTACAGGTGAGGATAAAACTCAATACAACGACGTCTATAAAAAGCTGCTTGATATTGGAGACTTTATCGGCATTGAAGGCGAATTATTTACAACACAAGTTGGTGAAAAAACGGTCATGGTAAAAAACTTTACGCTATTAAGTAAAGCTTTAAAACCCTTACCATTGCCAAAACAAGATTCAGAAGGAAATACCTATGATGAGTTTAATGACCCAGAAATGCGATATCGCCAACGATACGCAGATTTGGCTGTTAATCCTCATGTCAAGGAAGTATTTGTAAAGAGAACTAAGCTATTTAATGCCATGCGTCAGTTCTTTAACGATGCTGGGTATTTTGAAGTAGAAACACCTGTTTTACAACCTATCGCTGGCGGTGCTGCGGCACGACCATTTGTAACCCATCATAATTCACTAGATATTCCATTATACATGCGGATAGCAAATGAGTTGTACTTAAAACGTCTTATTGTAGGTGGATTCGATGGTGTTTATGAATTCTCCAAAAACTTCAGAAATGAAGGTATGGATCGCACTCATAATCCAGAGTTTACTGCCATGGAAATCTATGTGGCTTACAAAGATTACAACTGGATGATGGATTTTTGCGAGAAGTTATTAGAACATTGTGCTATATCAGTTAATGGAACAACAGAAGCTACTTTTGGTGAATATAAGGTGGATTTTAAAGCCCCGTACAAACGCATTTCAATGCGTGATTCCATATTAGAATTCACGAGTTTTGACATCAATGATAAATCTGAAGATGAAATTCGTCAAGCCTGTAAGGACTTAGATATTGAAGTCGATGAAACTATGGGTAAAGGCAAGCTTATTGATGAGATTTTTGGTGAGAAATGTGAAGGCAATTATATACAACCAACGTTTATAACAGATTATCCAAAGGAAATGAGTCCGTTATGCAAGGAGCACCGAGAGAATCCAGAACTTACAGAACGATTCGAACTTATGGTATGCGGTAAAGAAATTGCTAACGCTTACTCTGAACTAAATGACCCGATTGATCAACGCCAACGTTTTGAACACCAATTAAAATTGGCTCAAAAAGGAGATGATGAAGCGACTGGAACCATAGATTACGATTTTCTTCGTGCTTTAGAATATGGTATGCCTCCAACTTCAGGTATGGGTATTGGTATGGATAGACTCATTATGTTTTTAACCAATAACCAATCCATCCAAGAAGTGCTGTTCTTCCCACAGATGAAACCAGAACGAAAGCAGGTTGAGCTGAGCGATAACGAAAAAGCAATATTCGAAATTCTTAAGTTAGAAAAAAGGATGGATCTCAATGCTTTAAAATCTCAATCTGGACTCAGCAATAAAGGATGGGATAAAGGGATTAAGGGATTGGCTAAGCACAGACTTACTAAGGTTGAAAAAACAGAAGAAGGCCTATTTGTTGAGCTCACGTGATTTGGGAAATTAAGTTTAGTTGTGAGTTTAACCAGTTTCTACTCTATCCATTTTTCAAGTTAAATAAATACTAAATAACCTAACAAATAAAGGGTTTACGGGTAGGTTTCATTATTTTCACAAAAATTTTAAAACAAACTAACCGTGAGACAATTCCGCATTCATTTTCTGTTTGCTGCGATGGTATTAATGGTTTTTTCTTGTGATACTGCAAAAAAAGCAAAATCTTCTAAGAAAGCCGGAGCAACACCAACAGCAGCAGCACCAAAAAAGAAACCAGGCAAAAACGACATTAAGCCTTACAGCAAAGTCATAACAAAGGACGCAAAAACTGATAAAGGACTTTTTGATGTCCATAAAATTGACGAGAAATATTTTTACGAAATACCAGATTCACTTTTTGAGAGAGAGATGTTAATGGTAACTCGTATCGCTAAAACTGCCAGTGGCATTGGTTTTGGTGGTGGTAAACAAAATACTCAAGTACTGCGTTGGCAGAAAAAAGATAAGAAAGTCTTATTAAGAGTAGTATCGCATCAAGTTGTTGCTGCAGACTCGCTACCTGTTCATGAGGCTGTCGTAAATTCTAATTTTGAACCTGTACTTTACACATTTCCAATAAAGGCGTTTAGCAAGGATTCTACAAAAACAGTTATTGATGTTACACCACTTTTCAGTAAAGATGTAAAAGCTTTAGGTTACCCACAAAGCAGACGTCAACAGTATAGAATAACGAGATTAGATGGTGAAAAATCCTTCATTGAATCGGTGAAAAGTTATCCTCAAAATATTGAAGCAAGACATGTTAAAACATATGCTGCTGGAAGGCCTCCATCTAATTCGAGTACAGGAACAATTTCATTAGAGTTAAATAACTCCATGATTTTATTACCTAAAGTACCTATGAAACGTCGTATGTTCGACCAACGTGTCGGATGGTTTGCAAGAGGACAGGTAGACTATGGTTTAGACGCTCAGGAAAGTAAAACTGTACGTTATTTAGACCGTTGGAGATTAGAAGTAAAAGATGAGGATATAGAAAAATTCAAGCGAGGAGAATTGGTTGAACCAAAAAAACCTATAGTATACTATATCGACAGAGCAACTCCAGAGCAGTGGCGTAAATATATAAAGCAAGGTATCGAAGACTGGCAAGTTGCCTTTGAGGCAGCTGGATTTAAAAATGCTATCATAGCGAAAGACCCACCAACTCCAGAAGAAGATCCTGAATGGTCTCCAGAAGACGTCAGATACTCTGTTGTTCGTTATTTAGCATCTCCGATACCAAACGCGAATGGACCTCATGTTAGTGATCCTCGAAGTGGTGAAATCTTAGAGAGCGATATTAACTGGTATCATAATGTAATGACATTATTACGTAATTGGTTCTTTGTTCAAACTGCTGCAATAAATCCTGAAGCACGTGGTGTGGCTTTTAAAGATGAAGTTATGGGACGTTTAATTCGTTTCGTATCCGCTCATGAGGTTGGACACACTTTAGGTCTACCTCACAATATGGGAAGTAGTCCAGCATATCCTGTAGAGAAACTACGTGATGCAGAATTTACCAAAAAGTATGGTACGGCCCCATCTATCATGGATTATGCGCGTTTTAACTATGTTGCACAACCAGGTGATGAAGGTGTAGCTTTAATGCCAAATATTGGACCATACGATAAGTATGCAATTAATTGGGGATACCGACCAATCTTAGATGCAGAAACTGCTGCAGATGAAAAACCAACTTTAGATAAGTGGATTTTAGATAAAGCAGATGATCCAATGTATCATTTCGGAAGACAACAATTTGGTGTAATTGATCCAAGTGCACAAACTGAAGATTTAGGAGATGACGCTGTGTTAGCAAGTGAATATGGGATTAAAAATTTAAAAAGAATAATTCCAAATCTAATAGAATGGACAGCTGAAGACGGAAAAAATTATGACGATTTACAGACCATTTATGGCCAAGTGGTTGGGCAATTTAATCGTTATATGGGACACGTATCTTCTAATATTGGTGGAGTTTACGAAGATTATAAAACCTATGACCAAGAAGGTGCTGTATACACTCACGTTGCAACAGATCATCAGAAGAAAGCAATGCAGTTTTTACAAGATCAGTTGTTTAGCACACCAAACTGGATGTTAGACACCGATATCTTTAATAAAATCCAGAGTGCCGGACAAATAGAACGTGTTCGCGGTATTCAAACACGTACATTAAATAATGTAATGGATTTTGGTCGTATGCAACGTTTATTAGAAAATGAAGCAATCAATGGAAGTGGAGCATACGGACTTTACGATATGATGAAAGACTTACGTAGTGGCTTATTCAGTGAATTACGAAATGGCAAAAAAATAGATATATACAGACGTAACTTACAACGTGCTTACATTGATCGAATGGCATATATTATGACAAATGAACAACCTGCAATACCAACACAATTTAGACGATTCTTTGGTGGTACTTCAGTTAATGTTAGTCAGTCAGATATTAGAGCAATCGTTAGAGCAGAGCTAAAGGCATTACGCTCGCAACTAAGAAATGCGCGAGGCGGTGATTCTATGAGTAGAATTCATATCGCTGACGCTTTAGAACGCGTTAATGATATTTTAGATCCTAAGTAGAATTTATTTCACACCGATATTTAAAGCCTTCAATTAAGTTTGAAGGCTTTTTAATTTTCATAATTAATGTTAAAAAAAATCTTTATTTTTAAACGCTTTTCAATTCGACAAGTCATAGAACTAAATTTATAAACGGTCTATTAAAAAGACCTATCAATTAAAAAACAAAATATAGAAATGAAAAAATTATTAATTTTTGCTTTAGCATTAGGAAGCTTAACGGCATTCAGTCAGGATGACGTACAGCGTAACAAAAAATATTTAATGAAAAGAATTTCTGAGCGTCCAACACCGGAACAACGTGTAGAATTGCAAACCAAAAGGTTGGCGTTGAATTTGGACTTAGATAAGTCTCAACAATCAAAAGTGCAGGAAATTCTACTCAATCACTACAAAGAATTTGATAATTCTGATAAGAAAAAAGGATTCGAAAAAATGACTGCTGAAGAAAAGCATTCGGTTAAAGTTGAGCGCATGGACGGAGCCATTGCTTTAAAAGAAAAAATGAAAAGTGTATTAAGCGCTGAGCAATATGCTAAATATTCGCAAATGCAAGAACGACGCATTAAGAGAATTCAAAAAAACAGGAAAAAACGTAAATAGTAAAAAAGGCGCCGAATGGCGCCTTTTTTATTTTATTGACTCTGTAAATTTCTTCACAATATCGATGGTATAATCTATGTCTTCATAAGTCAAAGCATCTGTTATAAACCAACTCTCAAAAGCACTTGGAGCGATATATATGCCATTCTCCAACATAAAATGAAAGAATGATTTAAATATTTCATTATTACCATGAGCGGCAGTCTTAAAATCATAGACCTCACCTTCCGCAAAATGAACAGAAATCATTGAACCTACCTGATTAATGGTATAATCTAAACGGCTTTCATCCAAAACTTTTGCCATACCCTTTTTTAAGTATTCCGTCTTATCCTTCAATCGAGTGAATAATTCTTTGTCCGAGTTAATCGATTGTAGCATGGCTAATCCTGCTGCCATAGCCAACGGATTTCCACTAAGTGTTCCAGCTTGATAAACAGGACCTTCAGGAGCAAGCACACTCATTATTTCATTTCTTGAGGCAAAGGCACCAACTGGTAATCCACCACCTATAACTTTTCCGAAACAAACGATATCGGCATTGACATTAAAAAGTTCTTGCACACCACCTTTTGATAGTCTAAAACCGGTCATAACTTCATCGAAAATGAGCAAAATACCTGTTCTATCACAAATTTCCCTAAGTACCTGAAGAAAGCATTCACGCGGAGGAATACATCCCATATTACCTGCAACTGGCTCAATTATAATTGCTGCAATTTCATTTGGATTGGCTTCGATGATTTTATTGACATCATCCAAGTTGTTATAGTCGGCTAAAAGCGTGTCCTTTGCAGTTCCTTGAGTTACACCTGGGCTATTTGGTGTGCCAAAGGTGGCACTTCCACTTCCCGCAGCAATTAAAAAAGAATCACTATGACCATGATAACAACCAGAAAACTTTATAATCTTTTCCTTCTTGGTAAAACCACGAGCTAATCTTATAGCACTCATACATGCTTCTGTACCGGAATTAACAAATCGTATTTTGTCAATATTAGGCACCATAGATACTGCTAATTGTGCGATCTGGGTTTCAATCTCCGTAGGCATTCCGAACGAGGTTCCCGAATCGGCCTTTTCCTTTACAGCTTTTACAACTGGCGGAAAGGCATGACCTAATATCATTGGTCCCCAAGAATTGATATAATCGATATAACGATTACCATCCTCGTCATAAACGTAAGCACCCTTAGCTGATTTAGCAAAAATTGGTGTTCCTCCAACACCTTTAAAAGCCCTAACTGGTGAATTTACGCCTCCAGGAATGACCTCCTGAGCATCTCTAAATAAAGCACTACTTCTTTGGTAAAGCATAAAACTTAATTCGATTTTATAGTTAAAACCTGTCCGATAGACAGATTATTTGATTTTAAATTATTTGTCTCTTTTATATTTTCTACAGAAATTCCATATCGTTTACTTAGAGCATAAAGCGTATCACCTTTTACAACAACATGAGAAATTACATTACTTGTAAGATTCTTTGCTGGTGATTTATCATTTCCAAGCGCCTGTTTATCGTACTTATAGAGTTCATAACGTTCTATGAGACTAATTAACTTTTGAGGATACTTTTTATCGGTTGCATATCCAGCAGCTCGTAATCCTTTAGCCCAAGCTTTATAATTATCTGGTTTTAACTTAAACAGATTGGCGTAACGCCTTCTTCCTGTTAAAAATTCTGAATGATCTTTGTACGACTCTGAAGCATTCTCATATTTTCTAAAACATTCTTGATCTTCGTCATCATCATGATAGATTTTTTCGCCTTTCCAACCGTGACACTTTATACCAAAATGATTATTAGCTTCTACGGCCAAACGTCCGTTACCAGAACCTGATTCTAAAATTCCTTGCGCTAATGTAATACTTGCAGGGATTTTTGAAGTTCTCATTTCATTCATTGCAACTGGTGCAAAAGTTTCGATATAGGTATCAACTGAAGTTCTTTTTCTTTCAGTTGCTTTTTTATCTGTGACAGTTACTTCTTTCTTCTTTTCGGTAACGGTATCTTTAGTGACAATAACTTCTTTTGTGTCTTTTTTGGAATCCTTCTTTTTAGTCACAATACCTTTTTTTGGCCCACACGTTAATACAAAAAATAATAGGATAAGAAATAGGTGTCTAAATTTCATGTATAAATAATTATTTTTTTTAATGTTCACATGGAATATCAAATTATCATCAAGCTATTAGATTAAAAATAAATAAAAGATGTTTCATCTAAACTTTTATTAAAGGCATGGATTTTTGTTTAAGCCTTTGGTTCATTCCTTTGATGCCTTGCAATCCTCCAGTATGAATTGCTAATATTTTTGAATTGATTCTAAACATCCCTTTATCAATCATATCAAAAATTCCATACATCAATTTACCTGTATAAATTGGATCTAATGGAACACTATATTTGGTATTAAAGTCATTAATAAAACTTACCAATTCGGCATTTATTTTGGCATATCCACCAAAATGATAATCCATGATAAGCCTCCAATTATTTTGAGTTGCAAATTTACGAATATCTTCTCTCAAAAAATCACCTTTTAATGCTGGAAATCCAAATATTTCTTGATGCTTTCGGCATGCATTAATGATTCCAGAAATTGTGCCACCGGTACCTACAGATGTGCATATGACATCGAATTTTTCTGTGGTCTCATCCAATATTTCTCTACAACCTTTTACGGCAAGATGATTTGTTCCACCTTCAGGAATTATATAAACCTGACCAAACTGGTTTGCAAAACCGTCTAACTTATCTTGATTTGCTCTCATTCTATACTCTTCTCGACTAACGAAATGAAATTTCATCCCACAGTTTTGGGCAAATTTTAGTGTAGGATTGAGATTAACTTTCTCTTTCAACTCTTCTCCTCTAATGATTCCAATGGATTTTATTCCATTGATTTTACATGCATACGCCGTCGCCGCAATATGATTTGAAAATGCTCCACCAAAAGTTAAGATTGTATTGGCATTTTGTGTTTTAGCTTCTTCAATATTGAATTTAAGTTTTCTGAATTTATTCCCTGAAATATGTGGATGCAGTAAATCCTCACGCTTTAAAAAAAGCCGAATATTGTAATCATTTTCAATCGGAATATTTACAATTGGAGATGTCATTGAACACTTCAAAAATAACTTTTAAAATTCCATAAGGGACGTCTTTTCAAAAAGTTTAAGTCGGACTCATTTTCATAAGCCTCTTTTTCGAAGGAAATACCTCTATATGCTTTTTTCCAACTTTTAATCTTTAGATAATTGAATAAAAATTCCAAAACATAAATTATGTAAAACGGTAAAACCAACAATTCAATCTGTTGCCTCAAATGAATCCGTTCATGATTAAGTAAAAAATCATTTGACCTAAAACTCTCGCCTTTCATAAATATGAATGGGAATATAGTTATAGCCGTATAACTTTTCGGCACCAAGTATTTTATCACAACAATCATAGACAATATCGTCTCCAAAAATCAATCAAATTTACGCTATCTTTGTATTTCTATGAAGAAATATGTCCCAATAGAAGAAGGTGATTACTATTTAACACCTGAAGGTTACCGCTGTTTTACAGAACAATATCATCTAAAACGTGGTTATTGTTGTGAGAGCGGTTGTCGACATTGCCCTTACGGATATAATCCAAAAACTAACACCCAAAAAAAATAATGCAAACGACGTCTATCTCTTTTGCCAATCAGATACTTGAAGGAATTCCTGCTGAATTACCTCAACCAAAACCTTTTGATAAATCTATCAATCATGCACCAAAACGAAAGGATATTTTATCTTCTGAAGAGAAAAATTTAGCACTTCGAAATGCCTTAAGATATTTTGAAAAAAAGCACCATAAAACGTTAATCGAAGAGTTTAAGCAAGAGTTAGAAACTTATGGGCGCATTTACATGTACAGGTTTAGACCTGATTATAAAATGTATGCAAGACCAATTAACGAATACCCTGCGAAAACAAAACAAGCAGCGGCTATAATGTTGATGATTCAAAATAATTTAGACTATGCTGTAGCACAACATCCTCATGAATTAATTACTTATGGTGGCAACGGTGGCGTATTTTCTAACTGGGCACAATATCGATTGACCATGAAATATCTGGCCGAAATGAATGATGAGCAAACACTTGTTATGTATTCTGGTCACCCAATGGGCTTATTTCCGAGTCATAAAAATGCCCCAAGAGTTGTTGTCACGAATGGCATGATGATTCCTAATTATTCAAAACCAGATGATTGGGAAAAATTTAATGCACTTGGTGTTACACAATACGGGCAAATGACAGCCGGAAGCTATATGTACATTGGACCACAAGGTATTGTGCATGGTACTACAATTACTGTGTTGAACGGTTTTAGAAAAATTGGAAAATCACCTAAAGGTAACCTTTTTGTGACTTCAGGTTTAGGCGGAATGAGTGGTGCACAACCTAAAGCAGGTAACATTGCTGGTTGTATTACCGTATGTGCAGAAGTTAACCCAAAAATTACTCAAATTCGTTTAGATCAAGGTTGGATTGATGAGAAAATAACAGATTTAGATTTGTTGGTCTCGAGAGTTCGTGAGGCTCAACAAGATTCGGAGACCGTTTCAATAGCCTACTTAGGAAACATCGTGGACGTTTGGGAAAAGTTCGATGAAGCAAATATCCATATCGATTTGGGCAGTGACCAAACATCGCTACATAATCCTTGGGCAGGAGGTTATTATCCAGCAGGTCTCTCTTTTGAAGAGGCTAATGAAATGATGGCCAATGAACCAGTAAAATTCAAAGAAAAAGTACAAGCGAGTTTAAGGCGTCATGCAGATGCTATAAACAAGCACACTGAAAAAAGCACCTACTTTTTTGATTACGGAAATGCATTTTTATTAGAAGCATCTCGTGCAGGTGCTGATATTTTGAATGAAGATAAATCGTCTGAACGCGAATTTAAATATCCAAGTTATGTGCAAGACATTATGGGGCCTATGTGTTTCGATTATGGATTTGGTCCATTTCGTTGGGTTTGTGCCAGTGGTAATCCAAAAGATTTAGAGAAAACAGATCAAATTGCTTGTACAGTTCTTGAGGATATAATGAAGAATTCCCCTCAGGAAATTCAACAACAAATGGCAGATAATATCCAATGGATTAAAGGTGCCCAAGAAAATGAACTTGTGGTAGGTTCTCAAGCCCGAATATTATATGCTGACGCTGAAGGACGATTAAAGATTGCAGAGGCTTTTAACAACGCCATTAAAAATGGTGAAATCGGTTACGTAATTCTAGGACGCGATCATCATGACGTTTCAGGAACTGATTCGCCCTATCGTGAGACAAGTAATATTTATGATGGGTCAAGATTTACAGCAGATATGGCAATTCATAATGTCATCGGCGATAGTTTTAGAGGAGCCACTTGGGTGAGCATCCATAACGGTGGTGGCGTTGGTTGGGGCGAAGTTATTAACGGTGGTTTCGGCATGGTTCTTGATGGTAGTAAAGCAGCTGAAAACAGATTAAAATCAATGCTTTTTTGGGATGTTAATAACGGTATTAGCAGACGAAGCTGGGCAAGAAATGAAGGTGCTGTATTCGCCATAAAACGCGCTATGGAATCAGAACCTAACCTAAAGGTTACCTTGCCAAACAATGTTGATGAGAATCTATTCAATGAACACTAATTCAAAATAATAAGCTATGAAAAAAATTATTAAAGTTATTCCACTTTTAATGGTGGTTCTATTATTGATCTCATGTAGTTCTGTACGTGTAGCAAGTGATTACAGTAAGGACACTGAATTCGAAAATTATAAAACTTTTGCTTTCTTCAAGCCAGGTATTGATAAAGCTGAAATCAGTGACTTAGATAAACGTAGAATTCTTAAAGCTATTGAATCTGAGTTAATGGCAAAAGGCATGACCAAATCAGAAAATCCTGATATGCTAGTAAGTATTTTTACAAAATCTAATCAAAGAGTTGATATATACAACAACTGGGGCTTTGGCGGCTGGGGTTGGGGTCCTGGAATTGGTTGGGGTCCTGGAATTGGTTGGGGCGGAAATAATGTTTCCACTCGTAGCGAAGGCATCTTGTTTGTAGATTTTATAGATGCATCTAAAAAACAACTTATTTGGCAAGGCTCAGGTACTGGTTATTTAGTGACTAAAAATGTAGATAAAAAAGAGGCTCGAATTAAGGAGTTTGTATCTGAAATGATGACCAAATATCCTCCGGAAGAGGACACAAAATAAATTATAAAAGCTCAAAATAGCAGAATGATCTCATTGTGATAATATTAATTGCAATGAGATTTTTTATTTCAACAATCTTCAATTAGAAAAATGGCTTTTGTTAAAAACATATGTCTATATTTACTCAAACACAAATAAAGATTATTATGAAAAAAATTGCAGTTGCGCTTCTATGTTTAATTTCATTCTCATTAACTGCCCAAGAAGTAACACTTAGGCTCAATTATGATAAAGGAGATGTTTACTTGGTCAAAATGAAAATGGATCAAACCCTTGGAGAAGCTGGTGGAATGGCTATGGGTATTGAGATGAAATCGAGTGTAGTAGAATCTTCTGAAGACCAATATACATTAGAGTCCAAAGTAGAGAGTATTAAGATGGATCTTTTACAAGGAGACCTAATCTTGGGCTACGATTCAAAAGCCAAGGACGAAGATCTTGATGCTATGGGTCTAGAAATGAAAAAACAAATGCAACCCATGATGGATGCCGTTATTACTCAAGTTTCTAATCGTTATGGTAAAGTTCTAAGTACTAAAGTTGAACCTCAAGTTCCAGGCATGGATAATTTCGGACAACAAGCAGAATATCCTGAGGAAGCTATTAAAGTTGGAAGTACTTGGTCGGTAGAGTCTAATGACGCTACTACTGGAAATATTACTATAACATATAAAGTTGATAAAATTTCAGATACGACGGTTTATGTCACATTATCAGGTAAATTAAGTGCTATGCAGGATTCCAATGTGAGTGGCAATATGGAAATAGATATAGAATCAGGTAATCCAAATGTTTTGAATATGGAAATTACAGCAAAAGCTGATGATTCAAATATTTCTGTCAAAACATCTTTAATTACTACCAAATTATAAGAAAACATAAAAAAGTATGAAATACACAATAGCACCTCAGTTGAGGTGCTATTGTGTTTTTATTTTTCAATGATAATCAAAAGTGTATCTTTGCCCACTTTTAAAGTTTACACCATGATTTTAGGCCATACAACACGTAAGAATTTTACTCAAAACCCGAAA
>CBFHYD010000061.1:0-13236 GCA_965659975.1 Winogradskyella sp.
GGACTGTTCTTTTTGTATTCTTGGTAATACGATTTTATATCTCCAAGAGTAACAATTAATTTGTAAGTATCGTTCTGCTCTTCGATAGAGCAAATCACACCGCTAATTTTTAAATCAAGATTTTCAAAATACTTAGTTTGAATTTGATTCTTATCAGAATTTATGGATATTCCAACTAAATTAATTAAGGCTATCCCACTTAAAAACAACACTAATACAATTATTCCTATTTTGTTTTTCTCCGATATCGAATCATTTTAGGCAATTATTCAATACTATCTTGAGACTTTTTAAAATCCGATAAGGCTTTTCCTAATCGCTTACCGTAGAGAGATATTTTGATATCCGGAGAAAGGTTCTTATAAATGCTATCCAGGAATTTTGGACTTGCATTTGGTATTTCATAGAGTGCTAAATAGGGTGAAACCTCACTGTCACTATTATTAAGTGCAAAATTGATTGTTGATGCATACTTAAGCTTCAATAATCTGTCTGATCGTTTCGTAATTGAATCGATAGCTAAACTGTCTTTCGCCTTACTCGCCTCGAAATTTGCCTCAATAAGATCAAGATTTTCTTTTCTAAAATCTGCCATTAAGTCAAGATATTCCTTTAGTTTTTCTTGTTGTTTAGAGCCCTTAATTTCGGCATTTGTAAAGGTCTTTAAAGATGTTTTTATTTCAGTTGTTCCCTTATCTGCAAAAAATGGAATGTAATGGTCATTACCATCTTTCTTTTGGAGCTTTAGATATAATAATATTGGTTCTTTGATATTTGTGGATAATGTAAAATTTGATTCACCGTTAACAACCACAGAATCCAGATTAATTATAGTCCGTCTTCCATCTTTTTGTAAATAGACTGTTCCTTTTTTAAGGCCTTTTACATAACCATTTAAAACGAAATTGTCAGTAGTTTCATCATTACATGACACAACTAATACAGCTGTAAGTATAAATAGAAATACTTTGTGAATTTTATTCATTGTTCAGATTTGATTTCAAAATATTTAGTCGGGCAAATATCTTACATTCCATTCAAATTTCATCAACCACCTGCTGCAATTTGCAATAAAATTGTACAACCGATGGCCGCGATTGTTCCTACGGCATATCCAAATACAGCAAGTAGTACACCTACAGTTGCTAATGATGGATGAAATGCCGAAGCTACAATCGGAGCTGAAGCTGCACCACCAACATTCGCCTGGCTACCTACTGCCAAAAAGAAATAAGGTGCTTTTATAATTTTTGCGACTCCAATTAGAATAAGTGCATGTATCGTCATCCAAATAAGACCAATAACTATAAGCCAACCATTATCGAAAATGAGACTTAAATCCATTTTCATCCCAATCGTAGCTACAAGAATATAAATAAAAACACTTCCAAATTTACTTGCGCCAGCACCTTCGTAATTTTTTGCTTTAGTGAATGATAAAAGAATAGCTATTATGGTTGCTAAACTTATCATCCAAAAGAATTTAGAACCAAGAAAGGTAAATATATTTTTAGTTGTGGCATTTTCGATGCCACTAACCACACTATCAAAATACGGGGCAATAAAATCCGATCCAAGATGAGCAATTCCTGCAGTTCCGAATGATATAGCGGTAATAATCATCATATCTGTTAGTCTTGGGTTGCGTTTTACACTTTCGGAAAATTGAGATACTTTTTCTTTTAGATCTTCAATGGAAGACGTATCCGCTTTCAACCATTTGTTAAATCGATTACGTTTACCAATACCTATTAAAATTAATGCCATCCAAATGTTCGCAACAACGATGTCGACAAAAACCATTCCTCCGTAAAGTTTCTGATTATAGCCATATATTTCTAACATTGCTGTCTGATTGGCACCACCACCAATCCAGCTACCGGCAAGCGTAGATAAACCTCGCCAAATAGCATCTGGTCCAGTAACACCAATAAGGTCTGGTTGTATTTGCGCAATTAAAAGCAAAGCAATCGGACCGCCAATAACGATACCAATTGTTCCTGCAAAAAACATCGCTAATGCTTTCCAGCCTAAATTAAAAACAGCTTTTAAATCAATACTCAACGTCATTAAAACCAAAGCTGCCGGCAATAAATAGCGACTTGCCATGTAATATAAATTTGAGCTATCTGTTACCTTTTCACCCGATGCAGAAACACTTTCCCATTCTGGTGCAATAAGACCTGTTGTGGTTAATACTGCAGGTAACATATAGGCCATAAAAAGACCAGGTACAATCTTATAGAACTTGCCCCAAAAACCAGATTTTATGGATTCGGTATAGAAAACGAATCCTAGTGTGAGAATTAAAAATCCGAATACGATAGCATCGTTGGTAACGAGTGGTTGATTTTCCATATTTGATTTAGTTATACTCGCAAAATACGAAAATCAAGGTATAAAAAAGGTGACCTTAAGGTCACTCTTTATTTTTATGTTTTGGTTCGCGTTTATGCTGTTTAAGATATTGCATAAGCATCCATTCTATTTGGCCATTGGTACTGCGGAATTCGTCCGAAGCCCATTTTTCAACAGCCTTTAAGATATCTTCATTGATACGTAATGCAAATGCCTTCTTCTTAGCCATTTTTACTTTTTTACAAATGTTGTTATCACATCTACTAATTCATTTGAAAGCGGAAAATCAGGTGATGTGTAGGATAATAAATTTTGACTGTCCTTTTCGATCTCTTTTAAAACGTGATTCATTTTATCAATTATAATCAATTCAGCATCTGGTTTAGCTTTGTGCAATAGTTCTGCGTCGTTCACAAGGACTTGGAGATCTTTGTTACCATTAATTATTAACGTTGGTATAAATAATTTGCTGATAGCTTCTGCAGGACTAAAAGACATGTAAGATTGAAAAAAAGGAAGATTTAGCTTGGCAAATAAACTCAATAGCATAGGATCTACATTTTTTATATCACCTGTTTCTTTTAGTTCCTTAAAATGCTCAGCTGTTTTTGTGCCTAAAGCTTCACTTTGCGCGGTGACTTGTCTTATCATTGCTGTATCTACAGTCTCGCCAAGACCAGCTAAAGAGACGTATTTATCTACATGCTCATTAGTGGCTAACATAGCTGCTAATGAGCCTTGACTATGCCCAATTAAGGTAATTGATGAAAATCGTTCATCGTCTTTGAATTCTGAAATCGCAACTTCAACATCAATTGCCAAATCCTGAAATTCAAATTTTTCCAGAATGAACTTTATGTTTGATGGTGTGACATTGCGCTTATCATAACTGTAAAATGCAATACCATTTTCATTTAGTCGATCTCGCAATAACTTGATGTAGTTAATATTTACACCAAATGCTGGTTGGTTTCCGTTGCGGTCTGGATTTCCTGACCCTTGGACAAATATGACTAACGGTTGAGACTTAATAGATGCATCATAGGTTAGTGTACCTGGCAATTGAATGCTATCATTCATTAACAGTTTTTCTTCAGATTGTATTTGACTTTGCGCCAATGTGTACAACGAAACACAAAGAAGTATAAGAAATGATTTTGCTTTCATGAGTTAGTATTTATTTTGTGTTTATAGGTTTCTATGGTGTTTTCAACCTGATTTCTTAATTGTGTACCAATAAGTAGCTTTTTATTGTTTTTCAATTCTAATTGGATACCAACGTCGCCTTTAACATTTACGGCAGTTCCCTTTTTCTTATTCCATAAACTTCCGCCTTTGATGCCCCAACCACCATATTCAGATATGGGATCATAGTTACGCACATAAATTTTATTGATATTTGACCAAGGAATTATTTGTGTTTTTAGATGAAATGGAATAAATCGGTAATGAATACCTTTTTCATCAATACGAGTTTTTAGTTTAAAAAGAAAAATGATAGCAGGAGCTAATATTACAACTGAGAGTGCTATGACTAATTCAGACGATTCCATACTTTTAGCCTCTGTTAGTATAATTCCAACAGGAACAATTGTACTAAATATTATAAGTACCACCAGCCATAATTGCGTAAAGCGTTGTTCTTCTTTAAACACTTTCATTTTTAACGATTTTTATCACGTTCTAAAATAACGCTAGTCCATCCATGTCCCATTTCTTTTACCATCCAACCTTCTCGTGCGTACTGATTAAGTATATCTTCTAAGGCTAGCAGTCGGTTTTTCCAACCTAATTTGAGATGTACAACTTTATATTCTTTCATAATTTCTCTTCTGATTTTGAATCTTTAAATATGGTTAATGCTAAAACCGCTCCTATTAATGTACCTATACCAGTACCAAAAATGACACCTGAGGCCACATCTCCGATGACCGCACCAATGGTAGTGCCAATGCTTGTTCCCATAGCACTACCAATTGCGATACTATATATTTGGTTTTTATTCATTATTAGTGGTTTAGTGTGCCAGTGTTTACAACAGGTGAAGCATCTTTATCGCCACAAAGAACAACCATAAGATTACTTACCATAGCCGCTTTAAGCTCTTCATCTAAATTGACAACATCCTTTTTATTAAGTTCTTCTATAGCCATTTCTACCATGCTCACAGCACCTTCTACAATTTTATGTCGTGCAGCTACAATGGCAGTTGCTTGCTGGCGCTTAAGCATTGCATTCGCAATTTCTTGTGCATAAGCTAAATATCCAATACGTGCTTCAAGAACTTCGATACCTGCGATGGATAATCTTTCGTCTATTTCTTTTTCCAAAGCATTACTAACTTCATTGACACTTGAGCGAAGTGTTATGTCTTCATCATGTCCTTCGTCTGCAAAGTTGTCATAAGGATACATACTTGCCAATTTACGCACTGCGGCATCTGTTTGTACACGCACAAAATTCTCATAGTTGTCTACGTCGAATGCTGCCTTATAGGTATTGTGCACACGCCATACTAAGATGGTACTGATCATTACTGGATTTCCTAACTTATCGTTTACTTTAAGTCGTTCACTATCAAAGTTACTCGCACGAAGTGATATTTTCTTTTTGGTGTAAAAAGGGTTCACCCAATAGTAACCGTTCTTTTTAACTGTACCTACATACTTACCGAATAAGAGAAGTACACGTGAGCCATTTGGTTGTACCATTACAAATCCAAAGAACAATATTAATGCTACTACAATACCGATGGCAGGCCATGCTGTTTCATAGATTGGGATAAGCGCAATACATCCAAAGAATAGTATTAACGTTATAAATAACATTAGGTAACCGTTTGCTGGGACAATAATTTTTTCTTCTTTCATGGTGATTATAATTTAGATTTTAATATAATATTAAAATAATATCATAAAGATATAATATATTTCATTAGTAACCAAATTGAAATCTTTGTTACAAAAATTTATATTTTTTTGTTTCGTCGAAAGTTTGGCACAGCATTTGATATATATAAAGCGTAATGAAAACTGCGACATAGGCTGGTTACCGATATACTACAAACGCATTCATTACAATTGGTTGGTTAGTTAGTAAAAAAGCCGTTTCGATATGAAACGGCTTTTTTGATTTGTAAATAAACTGTAGCAATCAGTTTTCTTTTATAAATAAAACAATACTCTCTATTAACTCCGGGTTAATTGGTCTAAAAGACTCGCCATAGGATTTAGAATTCTCAAGTTTATCATCTTCTATAGTAAATAGGACGTGATTCATATTATCAATAATACGTATAGAGGCATCTTGGTTTGCATTCGCCAATAGTTTGGCTTCTCCCACAGAAACTTGTAAGTCCTTGGTGCCATTTACAATTAATACAGGTTGCTTTATTGAAGCTATAATTTCTGTTGGGTTGTAGGTCATCCATGAAATCATGAATGGTTGAGTTTCTAAATTGAATATGGCTTGTAGAGCCTGTGGGTATTCGGTAGTGGTTTGCCCAGCTTTAAGTTTTTTCACAACCTTCTTTGTGTCTTCTACAAATTGGCGCGCTGTATTATTGATTTGATCTACGATGACATCTCCAATATTCTGTCCGGCTCCAGCTAAGGAAATAAAGCCATCTATATTTTCATCTATAGCTAACATACCTACCAAACTACCTTGGCTATGACCTGCTATATAAAGCTTACTAAATTCTGTTTTATTAGCGAAGTAGGTAATGACGTCTTTGGCGTCATTTACAAAATCTTCAAATCGCATGTTTTTTACATCTACATTTCCTGTCTCGATTTGTTTTACTATGCGCTTGTCGTATCTAAATGAGGCAAAATTGTTCTCGGCTAATGCGATAGCTAACTTTTTAAGATTATTACTTTTTAAGAAATTTTGATTGCCATTTCTATTGGTAGGACCAGAGCCTGCAATAATAATCACTAAGCTTTTAGATGGATTAGAGTCTGGTGTTACTAATGACCCATCTATTAAATCAGATACAGAAAGTTCTGTTTCACTATAATTTTCATTTTGGGAAAACGAAAAAGAGAGTGCAAAGAGGAATATAAAAATTATGGATAATCTCATGAATTAAAAATAATAAATAAATGACACGTATTTATAATACTAATTTCAATGTGGTTTTGTCGGTTTATATTATACCTAAGTTCATTCAAGTTATATATAAATAGAATGCATTTCATCGATAAATAGTGTTTTTTAACGTCATAATTAAGATGGACTTCTATATTTGTTGTGTACTAAATTAGTTTTTAGTTCAATGGATTAATTAATAAAATATTTGCCTTATGTAGTTGGCTTTAGTAACCCTGAATCTACTAACATAAAACAAAGCAAATTAGAAAAACCGAGATTGAGGGATCTCGGTTTTTTGTTTTATAATAATGTCCTGAACGTTAGGTTTATGCGTTCGCCAATTTGCTTTTTAGTTTTTGCAATTTGATGCAGCCAGTGTTCTTGCATTGCACCTTTCATGATAAGAAGACTTCCATGCTCGAGAGTAATCTTGTGTCGTTCATTTTTTAACCGTCTATGTTTAAAGTGAAACGGTCTTTCCTCTCCAAAGGTGACCGAAGCAATAATTGGATGCTTACCCAATTCTTTTTCGTTATCTGCGTGCCAGCCATTACTGTCATTACCGTTACGGTATAAGTTCAAAAGGACTGTATTAAATTTCTGTGAACTTATTGCTTCAACTTTATTCTTAATTTCAAGTATGCTTGGCGTAAAAGGCGCTGGATACATTGTAATATTAGAGTATGAGTAAGGTTTGTTATTCTCACCAAATAATGCAGTTAACCGTGGTTGTTTATAAATCTTTCCAAAGACTTTAATATCGTCTTCACACCAATTTGTATCTAACTTTAAAATATTAAAATAGGTGTTTGCTTCAGATTCCGTGAAGCAATTGGGAAAATATTCTAAGTGTGCGTTAGGCAATACGAACTCTTGTTTTTCTTCAGAAAATAAATCCATAAATTAGCTAATATGAAGCATTACAAAAATACAGTTTTTCTTATCGGTTTGTGTTTTGTGGTCTTGGGAATGGCTCATAAAACTGAGATCCCTGAGAGCTTTATAAACGTTAAAGAGGTGATACCAGATATCGAAGTAAAACTGAGCTATTACTCTACAAACAATTTTGTTGGTGATACTATAGATGGTTACGAGTCTAATACACTATACCTTACAAAAGCTGCAGCTTCAAAATTAAAATTGGTTCAAGATGAATTACAGAAGCAAAACCTATGCCTTTATGTTTTTGATGGGTATAGACCTCAAATAGCAGTAAATCATTTTGTACGCTGGGCCAGAAAAATAGACGACACTTTAAAAAAACCGGAATTCTATCCTGATGTTGATAAGCGTAATTTATTTAAGTTGGGTTATATAGCAAGCAAATCGGGACATAGTCGTGGTAGTACGGTTGATCTTACTATTACTAGTGGAGAGACAGGAACGCGATTAGATATGGGAACGCCATTTGATTTTTTCGGAGAACAATCTGGAGTATATTACCAAGATTTAACAGAAGAACAGAAGAAAAACCGGATGCTATTAAAAACTGTGATGAACGCCAATGGGTTTAGAAGCTACCCAAAAGAATGGTGGCATTTTACTTTACGGAATGAGCCATTTCTGGACACCTATTATAATTTTCCGATTAAAGATTAGGACTTTACATTTCTTTTAAAGTGAATAAATACGCCAATTAAATTCACAACCAAACCTATAACTATTAAAAATGGTGCTGAGTTTTCAGTTTGTGCTTGGTAAATAATTACACCAATTAAAATTGCTATACCTATAAGTGCGATGATTAATCCTGTCTTGTCTTTTATCATAATATTATTGTTTAAAAATGTGTAAATCTATTCCTACGCCGTAGTTGGTTAGACCTTTTTGTAAAAGTGAGGATCGAAATCCATTACCTTTTTTAAATATTTTCCATTCGTTATTGTTAATAAAGACCCGTTTTATAAAGGTTCTAGGATTTTCAATTTCCGCAGTAAAAGGCAATAATGGCCTAAAATTGGTAGGTATTTTTACAATGCCTTCAGGTCCTTTTATTTCCTTGTACTTTTTATTTGGTAATAACTTCCCATCTTTGTCCGTATATCCTAATACCTGTATAGAAACAAAGAGTCCTTTTTCTGGTATAATAATATTCTGAGAAGATATATCCAACTCAAAATAATCTCCATCTTTTTCAGTGGCCCTAAATACAATAGGCTTTTTGTTGAGATTTAAGTAAGGCTTCCCATTTTTGCTATCGTAGATGTTTACTTTAAATAGAGTTTAAAATGCCTTTTTATCTTTATTAGAGCGTTTGCGCTTTTTCCAATCTTTGGATTCTAATGCTATTGGAAATTTTATTGAGGCTAAACGTTTTGTCTTTTCATTTTTATTCGGAAAAAAAACAGCAATTTCAGATTCAATAGTTGGTAGCCAGCAACTGTAATAATCGTCGTCTAAATAAGGTTTAATGTTTTCGGTTTTGAATTTTTTATTCAAATATGTTTCAACCTTGGCATTTATAACAACCTCATCAAGTTTGCTTGCTTTTTGTTTAAGGAATAGATTAGGTTTCAAATCAGATGAAGAAATATTCAAATCCTCGTAACCTAAAGCCGAAATAAATAGGGAATCTATATCTGGATATAGCTTTTTATTGAATACAAATAGACCTTCATCATCGGCCACAATACCATTACCGTTTCTAAAAGAAATAGACGCATAAGATATCGGTTCTTCAGTTTCGGAGTCGCTTATAATAGTTTGTGCATTACTATTTATTATAGTGAGACCAATTAGAAAGATACTAAGGAGTTTCTGCATAAACAAAATATACAGAATTTAGAGCATAAAAAAAAGCTGTTAACTCATTTAAGATAACAGCTTTTAATGATTGGTTTAGAGATTGGTTACTCGTTCTCGATTGCCTTTTTGGTTTGCATAAATCCTACATACAGACCAACACCTGCAATAAAAAATACTACAGCAACCATAGCACTTTCTTCTAAGTTTGTGTACGTGTCTATTAGAGCAGCTATGAATGTACCTAATCCAATACCCATCAGAAGAAAGGCAAAATTTAGAATAACTACTTTCCAAGAGGAACCACGTTTTCCGAGGTTAAAAATACTGGCATCAGCACCTTTTTCAATTAAAGCTAAGCGTTCTTTGTTTCTTGTAGAAAGGTACAGATAGAAAATTCCGAATATTACTGCAAATAAGGAGATTGGGATTAAAATATCTTCGTCCATAATGTTTGTTTTTTAATTGATTAATAATTTGTTTGTAGCTTATGACGACAGTTTAGGAATTTAGGTTACACAAATTTTTAATTTTTTTTAATGTAACCTTATAACATGTTCTGTCGTCTTAATACAAAATGACCATCGAAGATCAACAACTCATCAATCAAATTCTCAATGGAGATACCAATGCTTATGGCAAGTTAATTGCTCGTTATACCTTGGTATTGCGGATGCTAAAACATAGGGAAGAGGTAGAAGAGGTGTCGCAAGATGCATTTTTAAAAGCAGAATTATTGTAGTCTTTGCTCATAAAAGCCGATTTTTAATTAATTCTAAAAGTAAATAATTATATTAAAATCAGTACCAACGCTTCTTTCGTTTTTTAGCGCCTTCACCTTTACGACCTTTTTTGTATTTGCCACCTTTCTTTTTGTGTACTAATGGTTTGGCATTTGGGTCTAAAGGATATGGATGTTCATTTTCAACATAGATCTGAAGATTCAATTCTTGTTCAATCTTTTTGACATAAGATATCTCATCTGCAGAACATAAAGAATAGGCGATACCATCATTTCCAGCGCGACCTGTGCGTCCAATTCGATGGACATAGGTTTCGGGTATATTTGGTAAATCAAAATTTAAAACCGCGTCGAGATTATCAATGTCAATACCACGAGATGCGACATCGGTTGCAATAAGAATTCTCGAGTATCCAGATTTAAATTTGTTAAGCGCAGTTTGTCGTTCGCTTTGAGACTTATCTCCATGAAGACTATCTGCGCCATACCCTTTATCTTGCAGGCGTTGTTCTAATTTTTGTACTCCAAATTTTGTGCGTCTAAAAATGAGAACATTTCCCTTAATAGTATTACGTAACAGATGGAGGCAGAGCTCGATTTTTTTTCGCTTCGGTACATAGTATAATTGTTGGTGTATACTGCTTGTATTAGATCCGTTGGGTGTCACATCAATTCTTACAGGTTCATTGAGAATCGTACTTGCCAATTGTTCAACCTTATACGGAATAGTTGCAGAGAATAATAACGTTTGTTTTTGTTCCGGGCACAGGCGCTCAATTTTTTTAATGTCGTCAATAAAGCCCATATCCAACATCAAATCCGCTTCGTCCAATACTAAAATGTCTACATAATCAAGATTTAAATAATCTTGTTTATGTAAATCAAGTAATCTTCCTGGAGTAGCTATGAGTATGTCTATGCCTTTTTTAAGGATATCAAGTTGAGGTTCAATAGATGTACCACCAAAAATAACAGCACTACGCAGATTGGTAAATTGTCCGTATGTCTTAAAACTATCTCTGATTTGTACGGCCAATTCGCGTGTTGGACTTACAATTAAAGCTCTAATTTTTCTGCTACGTTTTGGAGCATCTTGCAATGGGTAAAGTAATTGTAAAATTGGTAAAGCAAAACCTGCTGTTTTACCGGTTCCAGTTTGTGCAGAAGCGATAACATCCTTTTTCTCTAAAACTGCTGGAATGCATTTCTGCTGGATTAAAGTTGGTTCATTGTAACCGCTTTCAGTGATTCCTTTGAGTAAAGGTTTGTTAAGATTTAAGTCTTTAAATGACATACTTCAGATTTACAGTAAATGTAGCTGAAATATTAGAATTAATTCTAATTGAGGTAAACATTAGATATCAATCGCTCAACGGTAGGATGGTCATTTCCTCCAGCTGGTTCGATTGTTATATTTAAAGATTCGGCATTTTCGATGTAGTTCATTGCCATAAGACTTTGGCCTTTGTTGATAACTCCCATATCTATCATCTCACCATCAACATCTGCCCACATCTGATAGTCATGATCTTTGTCGATTTCAGGAAGTTGTTTGGTATTTATAAAAACCGATTTATCGTTATGATTCACGTAACTAAGAATTTTGGCTTCTGGAGCTAGCGCATTGCCTTAGAGAATATACAGTTCTATATTTGGATCAGTAAGTGCCAAATACCAATTTTGGGTTTCTCTATAATTTTTATTTAAACCATCAAAGTCTTTCTGTAGCGCTTCATTCTTGTCACCAACAATTCGTAAGTCCTCTTTAAGCGAATTTAATTCAGTAAACATCCAAGCGGAACCAAGGAATAGTAACCCAGCAAATCCTGCGGTAATTCTTAACCAAAACTTGTAGTTAGTTGTATTGACCGCATCTTTTTTAATTCGATTGAATAATCCTTCCTTGACTGATTTTGGAGGTGCAATGGAATTATCTAAAGCTAACTTTTCGAAATTTTCTTCTAATGAATCTAAAGCTTTTGCTATCTCATTATCGGACATGCGCAATTCCTCGATATAATCAGCTGTTGTTGCATCGAGCTCTCCAAGAACATATTGTTCTAGTATGTTATTTTCAAATATCTCTTTCGTCGTCATCTTCATATTCTATTGAAACATCATAATTAACACCGCCAAGATTTCACCATAAAGTCCTTGATTAGATTTTTCAAGGCTTGCTGCACATAAGATTTAAATGTCCCTAAGGGAACTCCCATTACTTCATGTGCTTCACGATGTGTTAACCCTTTAAAATATACCAATTCAATAACGTTGCGATGATGCGTGTCCAATTTTGAAATTGCGCCTTTGAGCTGCGATTCAATTTCATTTTTGTATACTACCTCATCTTCATACTTATACACACTTAAATCTTCCTTTTGGATGAGTTTGTCGTTTTTTCTTACAAAATTTAACACTTTATTTCTTGCAATACGATAAGTCAAGGTATAAAAACGTCCTTTTTCTACATCATATTGGTGAGATTTTACCCAAATAGTAATAAAAGTTTCCTGCAGTAGATCTTGAGCTATAGCTTCATCTTTCACCATTTTCAAAATCACATAATATAATGCTCCTGAGTATTTGTCGTAAAGTAGAGATAATGCACGCTCCTGTCAAGCTTGGAGTTGTTTTATAAGTAGTGCATCGTCTTGCATTAATGTTAAAGATTTGCCAAAAATAGGGTTATGCTCATCTCTGTGATAAATCGCCGTGTAAATATAAACGAAAGCACATCAAAAACGAAATCAATGTGCATTATCTAATAACCTAAAAATTTAAATTATGAAAAAGTTAGTATTTATTTTCTCAACAGTAGTTGCAATGGTATTCAGTACATCTGCAATCGCACAAAAGACAATTGTAGACGTAGCGGCGAGTAACAATGATTTCTCAACAGTCGTAACAGCTGTAAAAGCAGCAGATTTAGTTTCTGCATTACAAGGTGAAGGACCATTTACAGTATTTGCTCCTACAAATGCAGCATTCGGAAAAATTGATAAACCAACTTTAGGGTCTTTATTACAGCCAGAAAATAAGGCAGCATTAGCAAACATCTTAACCTACCATGTTGTACCATCTAAATTAATGGCAAGTGATGTAGTTGCAGCGTTGAAGAAAAACAACGGAAAAGTTGAAGTAAAAGGTCTTAACGGTCATGTTTTATCAGTAATGTCTAAAGACGATAAAATCTGGATCAAAGATCAACAAGGAAATTACAGTGAGATTGTAGCGACTGATGTAAAGGCGGATAATGGTGTAATCCACGTAATTGACACGGTAGTAATGCCTAAATAATA
>CBFHYD010000062.1:0-12834 GCA_965659975.1 Winogradskyella sp.
TGCAAACTTACGTTTTATAGCAATGCAAAGCAATATTGAAATATGTTATAATCTTGAAATATTCTCAAAGAAAGCTCAAATTATCGATAATAATTCAAAAAAAGATAAAAAATTAATAAATCAATAAGAATATGTTAATACCATTTACGTCTAAACAGTCCTAAAAGTACTTGCGGATCTACCGTGATTATAAAGCGAATTTTTTCGCCATAATTAGGTTGTGCGATTTCCCAACCGTTGTTAGAATAGACAGGAAAGAATAATTCGAAATAGTCCTCAACGAGATTCAAACGTACACCAGAATCATAGATAAATTTTGGATCGAAACCACGGCTTTTGATTAAACCAATATCACCATAAGCTTGGATGTATCTCCAAATGGATGTGCTAAAGTTTGCTGTTGTCATCCATTGGTTAGCAAATGGTGTGTCTAATTGCGATTTAAAACCACCTTCTGCAATAATAATTTGCTGACTAAACAATCCAGCAACTTCGGAACGTCCGAGATAATTAAAATCGAATAAATAATCTGTAGGCCTATCTAAAGCAAAGCTGAAATAGTTACTGCTTAAATCTGTATTATTCTTTAAGAAGGTACCGGCAAATAATCGCAGGTTATAATTTCTATTGTTTTTTGAAAGCTTTCTGAATTCATAACTCGCTGAAATCTTACTGAAATTACTCGCGATTTGAAAGTCAGCAAAGAAACGCTCAAAATTGATAAGTCCTGGACTACTATAAACATACCTCAAATTGGTAACGCTATAATCTGGCTCTGTTTCTAATTCTTCTAAAATGGCATCAGGACCAATAGTTCGCTGAATATCTACGAATCGAAAACGTAAGCGATGACGTTTATCAGATCTTAAATCGTCCTTATCACGGAAGGTGAACGATATGTTTGGTCTCAGTCGTCTAAAAAAGGCATCTTGAGCAAAGGATTGATACGTACCGTCTATACCGTAAGTGATGTCAAAAAGATTACTATCCTCTAAGTAGTGTGTATAGAAAATTGTTCCACCTCCAGTTAATGATTTTGAGTTGAAGGCATACTTTGGAGAAAATCTGTAGTTTAATCGACGTCTCAGAATGGTTCCATTGTATATTCTTGAACCTAAAGTTAATCCGTCATAGATATTGTTAAACTCTAATAATGGCATTAAAAACACTTGGTTGTAATACGGATCTTCTACATCTTTAAATAGTCTAAACTGTAAAGGCTTACCACCAAAGAAACTACCATTTGTGGATTTGTAATTGTTACGTCTGTTAAATTCTGGAAGTGTATTTGTATAATTTAAAACCAAGCGGTCTTGGCCGTCATTTGGTATGGTAAAGGTGTTGCTATTACCGATACTATCCAACCATGTTTTGTGCATTACCTTTTCGTCTTTAAGACTATAAAGCGCCATTGGCACATTGACTACGGTTTTATTCTGAATGGTAAAGGTAATGGAATCTTCTTCGGTTTCTACCTTTTTAAGTTTGTAATCAATCTTTTTGCGTGAATTGAGGTAGTCTCCAAAAAACCAGTCTAAATCTTTGCTCGTTTTAGATCGTATATAGGATTCAAACTCATTAGTCGTGCTGTTTTGTAAGCGATTTGTTCTTAAGTAATGTTTTATTAAACCTCTTAAGTTTAAATCTGTGGCATAATCATCTAAATACTCCAACCCTAAACTGGCTTTATAACGACCAGCAATACTGTTATTAAACTTAGTTAGCGAGTCTTTTGAAATTGTTATGGCTTGATCGTTATTCTTTCGAGCAGCTTCCATGTAGTACAGGAAATACCTGAAATTGAAATCTAAGTCCGCCATATGAAACGCTCGAATGCCCCAAACGTTTGCAAGCTTTCCTAAAAACTTAGAATTTGGGTAAAAGTCGTCTACATACTTGGCCAAAAAGTAAATGGTAAGCGCATCGTTGAGCCAATGGTCTTTTCGCGGGTTTACCAAGTGTATGTTGTAAATATATTTCTGTAGTGCAGTCTTTAGCAGCTTCAGTTCAAATTGAAAATCGCTATTAAAAGGTCTTAGAAAATCTGGTAATTGGTTAAGACCATATAATGGATTTTTTCCATAATCTAATTGACTTACAATCAATCTATCATGAGGATATGGTCCAAGGTTATCGCTTAAAAATCGAGTCACCCGATCTGTAAGTATAGCTTGTGACTGCTTGGATAGTCCTTTCTCTTCTATATCTGTGACTAACGTAATATCGTCTGTTGTAAACTGATGAAATGCTGAATTTTTGTGTATTTGTAAGTATGTGTCGATTCTATCTTTTCCTTCCAGTACGATGGTCTTAGTATCTGATGTGCTTTTTTCTACTGTATTTAATTCTGAAGTGATCTCATAGTTTGCTGGATACGTAAATCGAATTGTAACATCTGACTTTGGAATGTATAAATCATCTAAATTCTTATTGCTGTAATACTGCCATTCACCATCGAAAACTACTGGTGTCAAGTACCAATATTTAAGTTCAAAATTATTCTCTTTAGTATAGCCATAATTCGTTAAGGATGCATCTGGTAGTTTGACCTTATATATTAAGGATAACTGATATGAAGCTTTTGGTAAAAGCGGTTTGTTTAAAACTATCTTAAGAACATCGACTTGATTTTCTAAATAGTCATGTGAAAGTATATTGTTGGATTCGTCCTTAATTTCTGAAATCTCTGTATATCCACGCTGACGATCTTTTGCCAATTGAAATTTAGTGGTAAATTCTTCTTCAAATCGTTTTGCTAATGCTGTTGATTTGTTCGAGTAACTATTAATCCAATCATGTAAATAAATAGTTTGAAGCGTATCGTTCGAAGTATTCTCATAGACCAATTCTTGAGCAATAGTTAATGTTTTTGTTTCAGGATCTATTTCAGCATTTATGATGGTTTTATTTTGCGCATAAAACGTAATGCATGTTGGTAATAGAAGTAGAAATATGAGTAATTTTTTTGCCAATGCGCAACTGTAATTTTTACAAGATTAGTTTTGAGTATCCAATTTTTGACTGAATACCATCAGTTTAGTTTAAAAAGTTCAATTGATTGTTGCTAGTTTGTCTCCAAGCATAAACGCGAATAGAAGTCTATGCTCATTGTAATAAACAACATTTTTATGAGTTAATTGTGTGGATACAGAACTATTTTAATGAACCTTAGAAGTTTGGACTCAGTTTAGATTTTTCATAGAATTCATTGAGAATATCAATAACCTCGTCCGAAGTATCAACCACTTGAATAAGATCTAAATCTTTTGGACTAATATTACCAGCTGTAAGTAAAGTATCCTTTATCCAATCGACTAAGCCACCCCAAAATTCGGAACCAACCAAAATAATAGGGAAGGTTTCAATTTTATGCGTTTGAATGAGTGTCATCGCCTCAAATAATTCGTCTAATGTGCCAAAGCCTCCAGGCATTACAACAAATCCTTGAGAGTATTTTACAAACATGACCTTACGCACAAAGAAGTAATCGAAGTCTAAGCTCTTGTCGTTGTCTATGTATGGGTTATCGTGTTGCTCATATGGTAATTCTATATTTAATCCAACAGATGTTCCTCGTGCTATGTGTGCACCTTTATTACCAGCTTCCATAATACCAGGTCCACCACCTGTAATCACACCATAGCCATTTTCAACAATTTTAC
The DNA here is from genome assembly GCA_965659975.1 of Winogradskyella sp. GTDB lineage: Bacteria > Bacteroidota > Bacteroidia > Flavobacteriales > Flavobacteriaceae > Winogradskyella. Next base: position 3,663 of record CBFHYD010000062.1, read on the forward strand.
TTGCCACTTCTTCTGCTAGTTTGTAATACCCATGATCTGGTTTCGTTCGGGCAGAACCAAAAATTGAGACACAAGGACCAATTTTACTCAGTTTTTCATAGCCATTCACAAATTCTCCCATGATTTTAAAAATCGCCCAAGAGTCATTGGTTTTTATTTCATTCCATCCTTTATAGTGTCGTTCTTTTCTCATATTTCTGTAATCGATAGTGTTCTTAAAAGTTAATCTAATTTAGTTCTTTCTTTAGAAATTTAGCAGTATAACTTTTCTTGTCTTTTATAATTTGTTCTGGGGTTCCTTTTGCAATGAGTTGTCCGCCGCCTTTACCACCTTCATAACCGATGTCAATAATATGGTCTACTGTTTTAATAACATCCAGATTATGCTCTATAATAAGGACTGTATTGCCTTTGTCTACTAATTTGTTAAGTACCTTCATTAGTACTCTTATATCCTCGAAGTGAAGACCAGTTGTAGGTTCGTCTAAAATATAAAACGTATTACCTGTATCTCGTTTACTCAATTCAGTGGCTAACTTAATACGCTGCGCTTCACCACCAGAAAGTGTAGTACTTTGCTGTCCTAAGGTAATGTAGCCTAAGCCAACATCTTTTATGGTTTTAAGCTTTCTGTAGATTTTAGGAATATGTTCAAAGAAATCTACGGCTTCATCAATGGTCATTTCTAAGACATCACTGATGGATTTGCCTTTGTAACGTATTTCTAAAGTTTCTCGATTAAAGCGCTTGCCCTGACACGTTTCACATTCGACATACACATCAGGTAAAAAGTTCATTTCAATAACCTTAAGACCGCCACCTTGGCACGTTTCGCATCGACCACCTTTTACATTAAAGCTGAAACGTCCTGGTTTATAACCACGAATCATGGCTTCTGGAATTTTGGAGAACAAACTTCTAATCTCACTAAATACTCCAGTATATGTTGCAGGATTACTTCGTGGCGTACGCCCAATTGGTGATTGATTGATGTCAATGACCTTGTCTATATGTTCTAAGCCTTTTATGCTTTTATAAGTCATAGGTTTTTTTACCGCTCTAAAAAAGTGTGCATTGAGAATAGGGTACAAGGTCTCATTAATCAAGGTGGATTTTCCACTTCCTGAAACACCTGTAACACCAATCATTTTACCAAGAGGAAATTCGACATCGATGTTTTTCAGATTATTTCCTGTACAGCCTTTTAAAACCAGCTTTTTACCGTTTCCTTTTCTCCGTGCTTTAGGAATTTCAATTTCTTTGTTACCATTTAGATAATCTGCAGTTAAGGTGCTGTGCTTTAAGAGTTCAGCTGGAGAGCTTTCGCTTATAATTTCTCCACCATGTTTCCCTGCAAACGGACCGATATCGATAACATGATCGGCTCGCTCTATCATGTCCTTGTCGTGTTCTACAACGATAACAGAATTACCGACATCTCTGAGCGACTCAAGTGAGTTGATTAATTTTTCGTTATCGCGTTGGTGTAAACCAATACTCGGTTCGTCCAAAATATATAATACACCAACCAATTGAGATCCTATTTGCGTTGCTAATCGGATACGTTGCGCTTCGCCACCAGATAAGGATTTAGAACTTCTGTTTAATGACAAATAGGTGAGGCCTACATCTAATAAAAACTGAACTCGTGCCCTGATTTCTTTTATAATCTCACCTGATATTTTTTTCTGTTTTTCAGATAGACGTGACGAAATGTCCTTTAACCATTCACCCAGTTCAATGATGTCCATTTTTACGAGATCGGCAATGCTTTTTCCATCTACCTTAAAGTAAAGCGATTCTTTGCGCAAACGTGAACCATGGCATTCATTACAGGTCGTCTTATTCATGAAATCCTTTGCCCATCGGACTAAAGATGTGGAGTTAGATTTATACTGACTTTCTATAAACTTGGCTACGCCTTCAAAGTCTATATCGTAGTTACGAGATACGCCAAGTAGCTTACTTTCTACCTTAAATTTCTCTTTACCACCGTAAAAGATCATTTGTTTTGCCTCTTCTGGTATGTCTTTCCAAGGGTCGTTTAATGAGAAGTCATAGCGTTGTGCAATGGTCTCAAATTGTTTGAAAATCCAACTTTTCTTCTGAGGACCATGCGGTGCTAATGCGCCTTTATTTATAGATAATGTCTCGTCAGGAACTAATTTTCTTTCGTTAACCACATATAATTCTCCTATACCATTACACTTTGGGCATGCACCCTTAGGTGAGTTGAAAGAAAAGTTATTTGGTTCTGGATTAGGATACGAAATACCAGATGAAGGACACATGAGATTTCGGCTAAAAAAACGAGGCTTATTGGTCTCTTGGTCTATAACCATTAATACATCATCGCCATGATACATGGCTGTATTAATTGATTCCATTAAACGCTTCTCATCATTATCTGAATTTGATATTTTAAGACGATCGATGACAATCTCAATATCATGTGTTTTGTAGCGATCTAATTTCATCTCCTTTTCAAGGTTGACAATTTCACCATCTGTACGCACTTTGACGAATCCTTGTTTTGCTATTTGCTCAAATAGTTCGCGATAATGTCCCTTACGTGAACGTATTACTGGAGCTAAAATATTTATACGTTTACCTTCATAAGATTCTAAGATTAGGTCTTTAATTTGCTCATCACTATAACTCACCATTTTGTCGCCAGTCTCATAACTATACCCATCTGAGGCTCTTGCGTACAACAGGCGTAAGAAATCATATATTTCTGTAATAGTTCCTACGGTAGAGCGTGGTGATTTACTCGTTGTTTTTTGTTCGATTGCAATTACAGGCGATAGACCATCAATCTTATCGACATCAGGACGCTCTAAACTTCCAAGGAATTGCCGCGCATATGCAGAAAAAGTTTCGATATAGCGACGCTGACCTTCTGCATAGATGGTGTCAAACGCTAAAGACGATTTACCACTTCCAGAAAGCCCGGTTATAACAACAAGTTGTTCTCTTGGAATGGTTACGTCTATATTCTTGAGATTGTGCACTCGTGCACCTTTTACCTCAATAGCATCATCGAAATTTGACATAGATTTTTATAAAGTATTTCCTAAAATCACAAAGATGTAAAGATACAATTTATACTTGTAATTTTGATGTGAGAGTTCATTTAGAATTCTTATAATTGTGTGTAATTTTTAAGCATATTAAATATGAAATTATTAGGAATAGGATCACGAATAAACCATGCCGAATATGGGAAAGGAGTTGTCACTAATGTGACTTCACAACACTATTGGGTAACATTTATAGACAGCGGATTAGAAACATTGGAACTTGACGAGGAATTTGAAATTATCGAAGCTGCGGATGATGATGTAGATACGGTTAGTTTTTATGAAGTAGAAAAGAGCCTTAGAGATATATGTAAAAAATGGAGTGATGCTTCTGAAGTTGTTTCAATTGCTGATAAATGGAAAGGGGGTAAGCTTGTATTAGAACCAGCAGATGCTAACCTACAAAGCAAGGAGATGCTAATCGATACATTCTTTCATAAAATTACAATGGTACGTGATCGTCTGCGTGTTATGGAGCAAAAGATTAACAGTAGCAAAAACTTAGATGAACAAGAAAAGATTGACTTGCAACAATATATTACCAGAAGCTATGGTAGTTTAACGAGTTTTAATGTACTCTTTAAGTTAAAAAGCCAGCAGTTTGTTGGACAGAAATCGAAGTAATTTTTAATCGATTATTAGTCTTCTGATTATTGACTTGCTATTATTTTCGAGTTTCATTAGATACACTCCTGAGGATAGGTTTTCCAAAGAAATTTCCTCATCGAAAAAGTCAGTTGGCTCAAATTTACGGTTTAAAATAAGTTTACCCGAAATATCAAAAACCGTCATAAAAACTTCTTTTTCGGGGTCTGAACAAAAGTTTAAATTAAAGGTGCCTCTACTTGGATTTGGGTATAAATTGAAACTTTCGAACTCAAAACAATTATCATCTAAAAATACTTGCGAAGTGGTACAGATGTCAAGTGAGAATTCATCTATGGTTCCAATATCTTGGTTGTAATAATCCGTGAATACTAAATTCCAAGTACCTTCAGCATTTAAACCATTAAAAACGTTTAAGGGATTTACTGGAGCATAAGTACCTTGAGTGGGTGAGTCGCAAGAAATGTTTGCAGCTCCATCAACAAAGGAAACATCAATGTCATCCGAACCACCACAATTTCTATCCCATAAACGACTTGATGTGCCATCTGGTGCTGCCAAATCTATGATTAAATCACTCACATAGGTATGAGTTACTTTGATGTTTACCGAAATACTATTAATGGGGTCACTCGTTGAAACTAAAAAGGGTACAGAAACAGGCGTGCCCGGCTGATTAACACCTGCGCCATCAGGAATAGGCGTGTTAATTGGTCCAGAACTGTAGGTATTGCAGTTTTGAATTAATTCTACACCAATTGAGAATGACGTCGAAATCGCAAAATATATATTATCTACAGGTTGAATTTTTATACGGCAATAAGGTTCTTGAAGACTGTAAGGAAATGAAACAGACTCAGAACCATCATTAGGAGTCGAAGACGATAAAACAATATCGAAACTCTGGCCTCCATTTGTAGATAGTAGAATGTCAACGGCTGAGGTATTAATACCATTTCCAGTAGTACCAGCTATATCCCACGTTATAGTATGTGTGGATCCAGCTAAAAAACTTTGATCTGTAATATTTGGATATGTAGTCTTAAAAGGTCCTGTATCCGCAACCGTAACAACCATATCATCTCTGTTATTTTGTCCAGGTATTTCATTGTCTCGAACAGTTAGGGCAAAATTTAGTTCTCGTGCTACATTGGGTATAACTTCCCATCGAGTCGCTAATTCACCTTGCAATACCGTTTCTAATGGAGGAAGCGTTCGTTCTCCAATTAATAAGTCTGGTTTTGTTCTAAATAAAGGACCATCTACGTTATTTGGTGATATCGGATCGCGATTAACCCCAACATCTATTTGTTCCCAATTGTAAGAAATTATACCGGTATCATCGCTTCCGGATCCTGAAAGAGTAAAAGCCGTACCATAAGGAATTGTATAATCTAAACCTGCATTTACAGTAGGAGGTGTATTACCATTATTAGTAGTTGCTGCACAAGTCGGTCCGTTAACTATCCTATTCCACATAGAAGCTATACTTACTGAGTGAAAATAGTCGTCACTTCTTAATTGTACATTAGCTGCGCATAGACTCGCATATGCCATTATGGTACTTCCGCTTCCTGGTTCGACTGCATCTGGTCCACCACCACCACCGCTACAATTATTAAACGTATGAGGAGCGCCATATTGGTGACCAAATTCATGCGAAACATAATCCACATCGAAAAAATCACCTACGGGATTGCTAAGACCAGTATAGCCACCAGCTTTAAAGTTGGTACAGATACATCCTAAAAAGGCTGCGCCACCGCCGCCTCGAGTGAACACATGTCCAACATCATAATTTTCTAATCCTATATTAGAGTTAATAATTGAAATATTTTCGCCAATAAATCCTGATGTCCCATAACCATCATCTTCTTCTAAAAAGATTAGACTTGAATTGTCTATTAATGCCATAGTAATTCCCAAGTCACGCTCAAAAATTCCATTAACACGGGTCATAGTTACTACCATTGCAGCTAAAACCGTGGCTCGTTTAACCTCATCACTTGAATTTTGTTGTCCAGCAGCATCTATATGATAATTAGCATATTCTTGGGTACATGCCAATGCCAATCTAAAAGTTCTTAATGTTTGATCATTGGGTGTCCTTTGAGGACTATGGTTAGCATTACTATAATTAAAAATATCAGCATCAAAGCCTTCATGAACCTTACAGTTAAATTCTCGAGGTGCTTTTTCCAGAGCTCGAGTAGAATAAAACACATATGTTCTTAAGTCTTGTGTGTAGGGATCTATGTAAAATGTTTCTCCAAAATTGTAAATAGCAGCATGAAAACCAAAAGGTGTAATGCTGAATCTCATATTAACACCAAGCCTATCTATATTTACACCTACATAAGATTGAATATCTGGATATCTTTTAGAAAAATCTTCATCTAAAACAGAAGCGCTATAAACTTTATAGCGCTCCATTTTTCCAGATGAATTTGGAAATTTTAAAATTGTATTTGAATTATTTGCTTTACTTCGGCTAACTGCAGTTCTTAAAACTTTTTTTAAATCAGTTAGGTCTAAATCGTAAAGTGCATATTTTGAAATTGAAGATGCACGCTCTAACAACTGCTGTGGTTCAATTCTACCTGATACATTCTTTTTCCAGAATGCATCTTGTTGTGTGAACCCAAGGACAGGTATAAAAACAATTAAAATGTACTTTTTTATCATCAAATTATTGATAGCAATTGATAGCCATACTTCAATAAATATACAATATTGGTTTTTAGTTTATTATTATCTTTTTAGTCACATATCTATCACCATCATCAACTGTCATAATATAAATACCGGAAGAAATCGCATTTAGTGAAATTTGATCGTCAAAGTTAGAACGGGCGTCAAACCCTTCATTAAAGATGCGTTTTCCAGATATATCAAAAATATTAATATTGATATCTTTGCCTGAGTTTGAATTGAATGATAAATTAAATTCACCATTATTAGGATTTGGAAACAACGTGAAATCATTTAATTCAAAACTATCATTATTCAAAGGTGTAGCTGTTTCCGAACATAACTCTATAATTACCTCATTTACAGTACCTGTATCACCGGAAGCACTATCAACAAAAACAACGTTCCATGTTCCTTGTGGATTAATTCCGTTAAATATACTCAGTGGATTTGTTGCTGAACTGTAAGTTCCAGTAGTCGGCGTTCCACAAACTATAGCTGGTTCGTTATCCTTAAAAGTTACATCAATATCTTGAAAACCTGCAGTGTTACAATTTCTACTCCATACATCAGTAAACAAACCACTTGTTGCAATATTTGGTTCCTGAACTTGGATTGTTAAATCACCAGTCCATGAGTGTGTAACATCCGTATAAATTCTAATATCTTCTATATTCGCAGTTTCTGTTACACTAACAGGTACAAATACATTTCCACTTCCATCTGGAATACCTGTTGCAATAGGACCAGTGGTATAAGTGTTACAAGTAGTTTGAACTAAGAAATCAATTGAGAAAAACTCCCTATTGATATCAAAGAAAGGTGCATTCACTTGATCTGATGGTTGCACCATTATACGGCAATAAGGTGCAGGCGTATTAGGTACAACTATGTCTTGAGAACCATCGTTTGGTGTATTTGCTAATATGGTTGTATAAGTCATTCCACCGTCTATTGATAGAAGAATATCAACATTTGCAGCGCCAGTCATTAAATTTGTATTGTTTACATCCCAAGTAATGGTTTCTGTGTCACCGTTATTCCAAATAATACCTGTTGTTGATTGTGAGGTAACATCAAATGGTCCTCTACTTGCTTGCCATGTAACCACCATGTCATCGTGGTCATTATTACCACCACCAGCTCTATTATCTCTTACTGTAAATCTAAAATCTGCACTTCTACCAACAACTGGAACTCGCTCCCATAAATACCCATTGACATCAGACTCCAATAATCTATTCATAGCTGGAAAAGTTCTTGTTGGTGAGTCGTCTACTTCATAGCATCTAAAAATTGGATGATTGCTATCCGTGTCATTTTCATTAGGATATTGATCGGAAGAGTCATTTTCATCAAACTGTTCCCATGTATAGGTTAAAGTATCTCCGTCAGGGTCAGATGCAGTTCCCGTTAATCTAAAAGGTGTGCCAATTGGGAGTGTAAGATCTGGACCTGCATTAACCGTTGGAGTTGTATTACCAGTGTTTGTGGTACCATAACAACTTTGTGTTGTAATATAATTGATAACTTGCTCAATACTTGCGGAGTGGAAATTATCATGTGAAACCTGCTCTACATCCGTTGGTCCCGTAATTCCTGCATATCCCATTATTGTCGTTCCTGATCCAGGCTCCATTTGTACGTTTGTACCTTCGTCTCCACCATGAGTCCAGGTATGATTCGCACCAAATTGATGTCCATATTCATGAGCGAGATAATCGATATCAAAGCGATCGCCTTCAGGAGCAGTTAATGATGTAAATGCACTTCCTTTATGTACTCCAAATGGCCCTGAAGTAATACGACAAACGCATCCGATACAACCCGCATTTCCATTATTTTCACCTTGAACAAATAGGTGTCCAACGTCATAACCAGTTCCGCCAGGATATTGACCATCTAATACTCCGGCTAATTCATCGTTGTAGCTCGGATTAGCGTCATACGGATCAGTCCCTGGATTTGTGTATATAATTGTATTGTTTACCACTAACTGTAATGTAACATTAAAATCAGATTCGTAAACACCATTAACTCTCGTAAGTGAAGCATTCATAGCACTTAGCGCATCAGGTACTGTACCGCCATGATACTGTGTATATTCGCCAGTTGTTGAAACAGCTGTAAGAAATGTTCTTAAAACACTATCATCGGCATCTCTACCTGTTGGGTTGTTTTCTCTTGTATTGGTATGATCGCCATTGTAGATATGTTCTGAAGTTGAACATTCAAAATCAATAGATTCAGTTCTTTCTCCTCTGTTATATGCGGCAATTACATTGTTCGAAACAGCCATAATAATTTCTGTGCCTTTTTCCGCATTTAAAATTGTAGCATCGAGTCCTCGATATGGAGATACACTAAATCTCAAGTATTCAGAATATTTATTTGATCGATTTCCAGCAAAAGATCTAATTTCTGGATACATGGCTTGAGACTCCGGAGACATACTTGAAGCCTCTATAACATCATAGCTAATCATTTTACCTTCGGAATTTGGTAAAATTAATTTAACCTTTGGTAAACTTGAAGATTCACCTCTTTTGGGAAGATTTACTAATCTTGATGAAAAGGCCTCAAGGTCGAATGAGTAATACTTTGTATTAATAGGTAAATCATGTTTTATAGAGAATGCTTCTGTTTCTTTATTAGGCTGAAATTTTTTAAATAGGTTTTGTGCCTGAAGATTTATTAAACACAAAACTATTGCAACAATTGAGAGTGTACCTTTCATTTTCATGGATTGGGGTTTAGTTTCTTGGTTAATATACTTATTTAAAAGAAATTGT
>CBFHYD010000063.1:0-12479 GCA_965659975.1 Winogradskyella sp.
TGGGTGATTATTACTTGCAAAACAAAATTAATCGATAAAATGATATTTTATATCAACGAAAAGTAATCGAGGGTAAATGACTCAACTAAAATTTTTTAAATAGGGTTGTGATTAGAACAGTAGTATAGCGTCTAGTTAGTTTATGTTAATCAGTATAAATCACAATTTTTTAGTCTGTAAAGTGAAAATCCATTAAATAAAGATACAACTAGCAATAATGTTTTATATTAACTTTTTACAACTCTTTTTTTCTGATTAGAGCTATCTTTTGATGTATAATCTAAATAAAAAGTTACCATAAAAATTTAAGTACTAATAGAACTCCTTACGTTAATAAAGGTTTTTCCCTTATTAAGAATATAGAAATAAATAATATACCATTTAAGTCTACAATTAGTTTTCTTTCCCAATTTTCTGGTTAAAACATAAAATGTTGTTTGGATTTATTACGCCAGCCTGCTTGGTTTTCGTATTCAACAAAGTAAATTTTAAAATCAGCCTGATTTTCATAATCAACAAAAAACAAAGTCTTACTTGCTTGATTACGATAGGTTGTAAAAAACCATTTACCAATATTATTTATTGCCTGATTTGAATATTTAACCTTATATACTTTTAGGTGAGCCTGATTTTCATAGTTCACTACATAAACCTTTGCATCTGCCTGATTTTCATATTTTACAGAATAAACTTTTTGTGCAAAACACGAGACTCCAAAAAATAGTGTAAAAAGCAAAAGTAAAAGTTTCATTTAATATTTTTATTATACTTGGATTACAAAACATATTAATAGCATCATAAATCATACCAATAGACTTAAGATTAAAATTATATGTAAATATTTCTATTTTTAATCCATTAAAAAAGTCAATTTTTCTTCGTTTAGGATTTAAGCTCTCCAATGGAATTAAAGGTTGTAACTTTAAAAAAAAATAAATTAGATGCACAAAGCTGGTTTTGTAAATATTATTGGTAACCCAAATGTTGGTAAATCTACCCTGATGAATGCATTTATGGGTGAGAAATTATCCATTATTACATCTAAGGCACAGACAACTAGACACCGTATATTAGGAATTGTAAATGGAGAAGATTTTCAGGTCATTCTAAGTGATACTCCAGGTATTATAACGCCAGCCTACGAGCTTCAGAATTCAATGATGGATTTCGTTAAATCTGCATTCGAAGATGCGGACGTGCTCATTTATATGGTCGAAATTGGAGAAAAGGAATTAAAAGATGAAGCATTTTTCAAAAAAATAACCAACTCCAAGATTCCAGTTTTATTACTCTTAAATAAGATTGATAACTCAAATCAAGAACAATTAGAAGCCCAAGCTGAGTTATGGCAGTCAAAGGTTCCAAATGCAGAGTTTTATCCAATTTCTGCTTTGAATGGATTTAATGTTCAGAATGTATTTGATAGGATTGTAGAATTACTTCCAGGATCACCACCATTTTATCCTAAGGACCAATTAACAGATAAACCTGAGCGTTTCTTTGTTAATGAAGCTATTCGTGAAAAAATATTAATACACTACAAAAAAGAAATCCCTTACGCTGTTGAGGTTGATACAGAAGAATTCTTTGAAGAAGACGAAATAATACGAATCCGTTCCGTTATTATGGTAGAGCGTGAAACCCAAAAAGGCATTATCATAGGCCACAAAGGCGAAGCTATTAAGCGGGTAGGTGTTGAGGCACGTAAGGATTTAGAGGCCTTTTTCGGGAAGCAAGTACATTTGGAGCTTTACGTTAAAGTCAATAAAAACTGGCGCAGTAATCAGCAGCAACTAAAACGCTTTGGATACAATCAGCGATAAGCTCTTGAGGTATCTCGCATAAATCGATGAAGTTCGTACATTTCGGGAGTGCCTTTAGATTTTCCCATTCTACCAATAAAGTAAAGAGTCACCCAAATTACGACCATAAAAAGGGCTAAAAATACTTGGATTGCGTAAGACTTTTCTAAACTCATGTTGGTATAGGCCCAAATGCACATAGCAATAAATAGTCCGGCAACTACAAAATGAAAAAACATAAACATCGTCCATATCGTTGGATTCGGACCAAATAAACCATGAACTGTAGACGTATTATCCTCGTTTTGGTTTATTTCCAAATGTAATTGCGGAGACCAATAGTGTTGATTTTTCTTTGGAAACCTAATAAATACATGTTCATCAATCCGAGTAACAATAAATTCTGATTGGTTGTCTTTTTCAATTTCAAAGCCCTTAAGCAGTATCTCATTTTCTGCTTCAACTTCAAATTTAAATCTTGGTCATAATACAATTTCGTTAAGCTCTGTACTCATATTAGTACTAATTTACTGTTTTTCTTAAACTAAACACTACCTTTGCCCTCGCTTACAGGATATGTAACGCAGAGTAAACTTTCATATTTTCAGCTCCTTAGAAATTAGAGCTACAAAACTAAGGTGTACTCAGTTAAGTATTTTAATGCCAAATCCCGATTATCGAGTAAACCAAATAGATATGAGTAATATTGTAGCCATTGTAGGGCGACCAAACGTAGGTAAATCTACATTCTTCAACAGATTAATTCAGCGCCGCGAAGCCATAGTAGATGCAGTAAGTGGTGTAACACGGGATAGACATTACGGAAAAACAGATTGGAACGGCAAAGAATTCTCTTTAATAGATACTGGTGGTTATGTTGTCGGAAGCGATGATATTTTTGAAGCAGAAATTGATAAGCAAGTGGAGCTGGCAATTGATGAGGCCGATGCTATCATTTTTATGGTTGATGTAGAAACTGGTGTTACTGGGATGGATGAAGATTTAGCAAGATTACTTCGAAAAGTTAAGAAACCGGTTTTTTTAGTCGTAAACAAAGTTGATAACAACAAACGTGCAGAAGACGCCGTTGAGTTTTATTCGCTTGGTCTTGGTGATTATTTTACAATAGCAAGTATTAATGGTAGCGGAACAGGTGATTTATTAGACGCAGTAGTAGAAGCACTTCCAGAAAAAGAGGAGCAGCAAAGCGAAGAAGTATTACCGCGCTTTGCAGTTGTAGGAAGACCAAATGCTGGTAAATCTTCTTTTATAAATGCACTAATTGGAGAAGACAGATATATTGTCACAGATATTGCTGGAACTACACGAGACTCTATAGATACCAAATACAATCGTTTTGGTTTTGAGTTTAATCTTGCAGATACCGCAGGGATTAGACGCAAATCTAAGGTAAAAGAAGACCTGGAATTTTATTCTGTTATGCGAAGTGTGCGAGCTATTGAACATTCGGATGTGTGTCTTTTGGTATTAGATGCAACAAGAGGATTTGATGGTCAAGTTCAAAATATATTTTGGCTTGCAGAGCGCAACAGAAAAGGAATTGTCATCTTAGTGAATAAATGGGATTTAGTAGAAAAAGAAACCAAGACAGCTAAGCAGTTCGAAACTTATATACGCAAGCAAATAGAACCATTTACGGATGTGCCAATTGTATTTATGTCTGTTTTGAACAAGCAGCGAATTTACAAAGCCATAGAGACAGCTGTTGAGGTATACAAAAATAGAAGCAAGCGCATTAAAACGAGTGTTCTTAATGAGGAGCTCCTTCCAGTAATAGAAAATTATCCGCCACCAGCCTACAAAGGTAAATTTGTTAAAATAAAATACATAATGCAGTTGCCAACACCGCAACCACAATTTGCATTCTTTTGTAATTTACCGCAATATATAAAAGAACCTTATAAGCGTTATTTGGAGAATAAACTTCGCGAAAAATTTGATTTTCACGGTGTTCCAGTAAATGTATACATGCGCAAAAAGTAGTATTTTTACATTGCTATGTTAAAGTTGAAAAATATATGTCTTGCATTTTTCACGGTTCTGGGTATATCTGTTTTAAATGCTCAGAATTCGTCACCTGAGATTATTGCAATTGGTGATCAGAATTATTGTGGTACACCTACAATCCCTATAGCAACGAGTATTAGTATCACAGATCCTGATATTGCAGATACAACACTCAATCAAGTTACTGTCCAAATTTCTGAAGGCTATGTTTTAGCTGCAGATCAGTTGACTTTAACAGGTAGTCATCCAAATATTACATCAACCTGGAATGTAAATTCGGGTAAGCTCACCTTAATTGGTCCAGCAACATTTACAGAGTTTGAGAGTGCACTTCTTTCGGTTGTGTTTTCTACAACTCAAGTTGTTTACACTTCTGATCGAAGCTTTTCTATAAATCTTGGTGATGCTAACTTCTTACCTGCCACAGGACATTATTATTTCTACGTTGCAAATGCTGGAATTAGTTGGTCTGGAGCAAGAACCGCTGCCGCATCATCAAATTATTTTGGATTGCAAGGATACCTCGCAACTATAAACTCTGAGGAGGAAGCTCAACTTACAGGAGAACAAGCTGAAGGTACAGGTTGGATAGGAGCAACAGATGAAGTAACAGATGGTGTATGGCGATGGGTTACTGGTCCTGAAGCTGGGACCCAATTTTGGCAAGGCGATTTTAATGGTTTCCCTGTAAACGGAGAATTTTCATATTGGAATTTTAATGAACCTAACAATTTTGATGGCGATGAAGATTATGCTCATATAACAGACCCAAGTATTGGGTTCACAGGTTCTTGGAATGATTTACCGAATACAGGAAATCCAGATCCTTCTAATCCATATCATCCTAAAGGGTATATAATAGAATATGGTGGCATGCCAGGTGATCCAGATATCAATTTATCCGCAGCGACAGTTATACGCATGCCTATTCTCGAAGTTTTAGATTTTGAAGGATGTGAAAATGATTTGTTTAATCTAAGCTTAGAATCTAACTTGGATGAAGTGCTTTGGTTTGACGATCCGCAATTGACCAATCAAGTAAATAGTGGAACAACCTTCGATATAACTTTGGGTGCCACAATCACATACTACATTACTGGTAGATTTTCTAATTGTAATGATGTGCTTAATCGAGAATTTACCGTGACGGTACATCCACTTCCTGAAGCTATAGACGCTACTATTGAGCAATGTGATGATGATACTAATGATGGATTGTCGATTTTTGAATTGAATAATTATGCGGGTTTGATTTCCAACGGAAGTTCGATTAACAATATCGTCATATATGACGATGCAGCATTAACACATCCTCTCAATATGTTGTATTATGAAAACGTCAGTAACGGCCAAGTTGTTTATGCTCAAGTTATCAATCCAAATACGAGCTGTTATCGCGTGGCAACGGTGACCTTAGTCGTTTTACCATCAACTGACCAAACCTATGACTTAGAAGTATGTGATGATTCTCAACAAGATGGTATTGCAGAGTTTACGCTCAGTGATTTAAATGATGAGGTGTTAATAGGCTATCCAGTCACGGCGCAAGTGTCCTATTTTAGTTCTTACGAAAATGCATTAATTATTGATAATCCACTGCCAGATAATTATACGAATAGCTCGCCAAACATGGAAACTATTTATGCTAAGGTCTTTGATGGTTTATCTTGTTTATCTATTAATCCTGTTTTTTTGACGGTAAGACCGCCATTAGAGTTACGTCCAGATGAGAGTGTATTCTACTGTACTAACTCATTTCCTGATCGAATTACCTTGGATGGAGGCGTAGTTAACGGTATACCTAACAATTATTTATATAACTGGTCAACAGGAGAAACAACAATTCAGATACAGGTTAATGAGCCAGGAAATTATTTTGTTGATGTCACAGAAATTGATGGTTGTACAAATCGAAGAACGATAATTGTTTTGCCATCCAATATTGCTGAAATTAATTTGGACATCCAAGATGCATTAGACAATAATATTGTCGTAGTTGGTGCAATAGGCGATGGTAATTACGAGTTTTCATTAAACTCAGAACTTGGACCATATCAAGACAGTAATATATTCGAAAACGTTCCTGGCGGAATGCAAACCATTTATGTTAGAGATAAAAATGGTTGTGGTGTTTCTTCAGAAACATTTCCGGTAATTAGTTTTCCAAAGTTCTTTACACCAAATGGTGATGGGCGCAATGATTTTTGGACGATTAAAGCCTTCGATTCGGAATTTTTAGCAAGCTCAACGGTTCAAATTTTTAATAGACAAGGAAAGCTACTAAAAGTATTAACACTGAATAATCCCGATTGGGATGGGAACTACAATGGCAACCCAATGCCTTCTGATGATTATTGGTTTACTGTGACCTTCCAAGATGGTAGAACATTTAGCAAAAACTTCAGCTTAAAGCGATAAGAAGTATTACCATCCACCAGAAGCGCCACCGCCACCAAAACTTCCTCCACCAAAACCGCCACTAAAGCCACCACCAAAACTTCCTCCAGAACTACCACCAAAACCGCCTGAGGAACCGCTTCGGTAACTACCACGTCCTATGTTACTTAAAATGATAGCTTCGAGAAGACTACCTTCATTTGTACGATAACCGCCACCACCAGAACCTCCGCCGCGATTTTTGATGTTTATTATAGCTATAATAAAGAAGATAAATATTATCAATAAGACAAATAATATTTCAACTGGGAATTCTTCATTAGATTGTCTACTACCTTGGTATTCGCCAATTAAAACTTCGAAGATAGCATCGACACCACGGTTAAGACCTCCAGCATAATCGTTACGCCTAAAATAGGGTATTATATCTCGTTCTATAATACGTTTACTCATTGCGTCAGTTAACAAATGCTCAACACCATAACCAGTATTTATGGCTATTCGGCGGTCGTTTTTAGCTAGTAAAATTAGAACGCCGTTATCCTCATCTTCTTGGCCAATTCCCCATTTTTCGCCCCATTGAGCACCCAAATAGTTTATGTTCTCTCCTTGTGTTGATGGTATGGTGATAACAACAATTTGAGTTGAAGTTGTGTCAGAGTAACGTACTAATTTATCCTCTAAAAAGGATTTCTCATTTTCGGAAAGTAAAGACGTGTAATCGTATACACTTGTTTGAAAATTTGGCTTATCTGGAATATCAAATTGTGCGTGGACTCTTAGAAAAGAGAAGAATGCAATTAAATAAAGAATGGACTTAGTATTTATCAATTTCAACTTCATAGAAAATTAGCCTTTAGAAATCGAATTATCGAGTTCATTTTCATCACCATGCACCCAAGGAAAGTATTTGGACAATTCTACTCCTGCGGTTTCTATTCCTGATATTAAACCTTGTGCGAATTCACCTTTTTTAAAATGTTCTGCGATACGGTCTATGGTGGTGTCCCAGAAATCTTTTGAAACAGCATTATTAATGCCTTTGTCACCATAAATAACAAAACTTCTTTTATTTACAGCAACATAGATTAAGACGCCGTTTTCGTCTTTGGTGTTGTCCATTTTTAAATAATGAAAAACTTCCATTGCATGTTCAAGTACATTGTTTTGGCAGTTCGCTTCAATATGCACTCTAATTTCTCCAGAGGTGTTTTTCTCGGCCTCGCGGATAGCTACAACAATAGCTTCTTCCTCGGAAGCGGTTAGGAAGTTTTCTATTACGGACATCCTTCTTTTAGTCGAAGTTAAATTCTACGTTTGGTGCGTTTTCACTACCAGGATCGGATTTAAATAGAGTAGCATCAGTAAAATTGAAAACTCCTGCTAATAAATTCATTGGAAACTTTCGAATATAGATATTGTACTGTCCAGCTAAATCATTGAACCTTTTGCGTTCAACATTTATTCTATTTTCCGTGCTTTCTAATTGACTCTGTAATTCTAAGAAATTTTGATTTGCCTTTAACTCTGGATAACGTTCAACGGTTACTAACAAACTCTTTAAGGCACCAGCCAATCCACTTTGTGCTTTATTGAACTTTGCTAATTGTTCAGGTGTAATATTGCTCGGATCGATTGTAATAGAGGTTGCTTTTGCACGAGCATTAATAACTGCTTCGAGTGTGCTTTTTTCAAAATCAGCAGCACCTTTTACTGTAGTAACTAAGTTTGGAATTAGATCTGCTCTTCTCTTCTTTGATAACTATTCTCAACATTTGCCCATTGTGCTTCTTAATTTCCTTGTTTAGTAGTCATATTGTTATAAATATATATTCCAATAATAACGAGTATGACTAATAAAATTCCACCCTTTTTTTTCATAGTTGATTTAGTTTTATAGTTGTGATTTTATTTTTATCAGTTTTGCCTTGATGCCTTCTAATTTTGTGATGATTTCAAAGTTAGATAAGGCTTCATGTTTTTCCTCTTTGATATGCGTTTTAGCACCCTCGAGTGTAAAGCCACGTTCTTTTACTAGATGATAAATAAATTTTAAATTCTTGATATCTTCTGGAGTAAACTTTCTATTGCCTTTAGCATTTTTCTTGGGCTTAAGCACATCAAATTCCTTTTCCCAAAAACGAATTAGGGATGTGTTTACTTTAAAAGCTTTGGCAACTTCACCAATTCCGTAATAACGTTTATCTGGTAAATCGATGTGCATAAATTAGTCCAAAGATTGATTTTCTAAAGAAGCTTTTTGAAGCAATTCTGCAAACTCTTTAGGTGATAAATTTCCGTAATAGAAATTAATAGGATTAATACGCTCACCATCTTTATGTACCTCATAATGAAGATGTGGCGCTTGAGATCGTCCAGTACTTCCAACAAAACCTATAAGGTCACCTCTTTTTACACGCTGATTAACACGTACATTATAACCATACAAGTGCGCATACAGAGACATATAGCCGTAGCCATGTTCTATTCGGATATGTTTTCCAAAGCCCGAAGATCTGTTATCAGCTCGTGTAACAACTCCATCTCCTGAGGCATAAACAGGTGTACCACGAGGCGCGGTGAAATCCATTCCGTAGTGGAATTTTCTGGCTTTAGTAAATGGATCTGATCGGTAACCGTATCCAGAGGCCATTCTTGTTAGATCTTTTGTATTTACAGGTTGAATTGCAGGTATAGCCTCTAAAAATTTTTCTTTGTCTTCAGCCAAGAAAGCGATTTCGTCTAAAGATTTAGACTGCACTACCATAGCTTTTTCAAGAATGTCTAAGAGTTTGTTAGTTTCTTTGATTAAAGAAGAATTATCAAATCCTTCGTATTTTTTGTATCGATTTATACCTCCAAAACCAGCACGTCTTTGAGCTTCCGGTATTGGATTGGCATCGAAATAAATTCTGTATATCGAATTGTCTCTTTCTTCTATATTTTCTAAAACTGCAATGGCATCATCCATTCTTTTGTTCAGTATCTCGTACTGAAATTGCATGTTCTCTAATTCTCGACTTAACTCACGCTCTTTAGGTGTTTCGAAAAAATAACCACCACCTAAAACAATAAAAAAACCAAACAGCGCAGATGACAATAAAAACGCGAGAACATACGTAAAGGTCGTACGTTTTTTTCTTTGGATTTTTTTATACGATAAAGTTTCAGAATCGTAGTAGTATTTTACTTTAGCCATATCTTAAAAAGTTCTATTTTTGTGGCAATTTTAGAGTATTATACAAATATAGAAATACTTAATATTTGAAGCAATTTATCAATTTTTGTTACACTACTAACTAAAATTTCAGAAATTAAGTATTAAACTAGCATACTAATGACATCGAAAGACATACGTAGCACATTTCTAAATTTTTTCAAACAGAAAGAACACCTTATAGTTCCTTCGGCACCTATGGTTGTAAAGAATGATCCTACTTTAATGTTTGTAAACTCTGGTATGGCACCATTTAAGGAGTATTTTTTAGGTAATTCTGAACCTAAGGAAAACCGTATTGCCGATTCACAAAAATGTCTTCGTGTTTCTGGAAAGCATAATGATTTAGAAGAGGTTGGTTATGATACCTATCACCATACTTTATTTGAGATGTTAGGTAATTGGAGTTTTGGTGATTATTTCAAAGAAGAAGCAATTGCTTGGGCATGGGAATTACTTACAGATGTGTATGGGATAAAAAAGGATATGCTTTATGTTACCGTTTTTGAAGGTAGTAGCGATAAGGATAACCTTAAAATGGATACGGAAGCCTATGATATTTGGAAGAAATATATATCTGAAGACCGTATCCTAAAAGGCAACAAAAAGGATAACTTCTGGGAAATGGGTGATCAAGGTCCATGCGGACCTTGTAGTGAAATCCATGTAGATATTCGTTCTGACGAAGAAAAGGCCAAGGTCGATGGTAAAACTTTGGTGAATAAGGACCATCCACAAGTTGTAGAAATATGGAATTTGGTTTTCATGCAATACAACCGTAAAGCCTCTGGTGAATTAGAAGTATTACCGAATAAGCATATTGATACAGGAATGGGTTTTGAGCGCTTATGTATGGTGCTTCAGGGTGTGCAATCCAATTATGATACGGATGTTTTCACACCGATTATCAGAGAAATAGAAACCATAACGAACTCTGATTACGGTAAACTTGAAAAGACTGATATTGCTATAAGAGTCATCTCTGATCATGTAAGAGCTGTAGCTTTTTCTATTGCAGATGGACAATTACCAAGTAATACAGGCGCAGGATATGTCATTCGACGCATATTGAGACGTGCAATCAGATATGGTTTTACATTTTTAGATCAAAAAGAGCCTTTCATTTATAGACTTGTTGACGTATTAAGTAAAAAAATGGGTTCTGCTTTTCCTGAACTGAAATCTCAAAAACAGCTTATCGAAAATGTTATTAAAGAAGAAGAATCTTCGTTTTTAAGAACATTAGAACAAGGACTCATCTTATTAGATGTCGTGGTTAAATCGACAAAAGGAGATACCGTTTCGGGAGAAAAAGTATTCGAATTGTACGATACATACGGATTTCCTGTGGATTTAACCGCACTGATTTTATCCGAAAATAATCTGAAGTTAGATAAGGAAGGATTTGAAGCACAACTTCAAATTCAAAAAGATCGTTCTCGCGCTGCCAGTGAAACATCTACTGATGACTGGACGGTGATATTGGAAGATAATGAACAAGAATTTATAGGTTACGATGCCTTGGAAACCAAGGTTAAAATTACCAGATACCGTAAGGTGACTTCCAAAAAAGACGGTGAAATGTATCAGCTTGTTTTTAATCTTACACCTTTCTATGCAGAAGGTGGTGGTCAAGTAGGTGATAAAGGTTATTTACAAGATGAGCATGGTGATGTGGTTTATATTCTTGATACCAAAAAGGAGAATAATGTCATAATTCATTTCGTAAAAAATTTACCGAGTAATCTTAACACAACATTTACTGCGGTGGTTGATGAGAAGCAACGCTATAGAACAGAATGTAATCATACGGCAACGCACTTGTTGCATCAAGCTTTGCGTGAAGTGTTAGGTGAACATGTAGAACAAAAAGGATCTGCTGTGCATTCAAAATATTTACGTTTCGATTTTTCACATTTTTCTAAAATGACGGTTGAAGAATTACGGGATGTTGAAGATTTTGTGAACGCCAGGATAGATGGAAAATTACCATTAGAGGAGCAACGTAATGTCCCAGTCGATAAGGCATTAGCCGATGGTGCTATGGCTTTGTTTGGAGAAAAATATGGTGATACTGTAAGAACCATTCGTTTTGGACAATCCATAGAATTATGCGGTGGAACACACGTTAAGAATACTTCCGATATATGGCACTTCAAGATTAAGTCAGAAAGTGCTGTAGCGTCAGGTATTCGTCGTATTGAGGCTATTACTTATGATGCAGTAAAAGACTTTTATTTCGAAAATAACCGTGCGTATTTTGAAATGAAAGACATTCTCAACGCTCAAGAACCAGTAAAAGCATTAAAGAATTTACAAGCTGAAAACAATCAACTCAAAAAGCAAATAGAGCAACTCTTGAAAGACAAGGCTAAGAACTTAAAAGGTGATTTGAAGAACGAAATTGAATCGTACAATGGAGTTCAATTTTTGGCAAAGAAGATAGACTTGGATGCTGGTGCCATCAAAGATCTTTGTTTTGAGTTAGGTAGCCAATTTGAAGACTTATTCTTGTTGTTTGGAACAGAGGCAAACGGCAAAGCTGTACTGACATGTTACATATCTAAAAGTTTGGTTGCGAGTAAAGAACTCAATGCAGGAGCTATAGTTCGTGAGCTCGGAAAGCATATTCAAGGTGGAGGAGGTGGCCAACCATTTTTTGCAACAGCTGGTGGTAAAAACCCGGCAGGTATCGAGGCTGCTTTGTCTGCTGCAAAGACATATTTGGACTAAAATCTAATGAACTTTCGTACTAAAATACCGCTGAAGCCAAGTGCGAATAAGATTGACTATAATTCTAAAGTTGTATTATTAGGTTCTTGTTTCGCAGAGAATATTGGTGAGAAATTAGATTACTTTAAATTTCAAACACTGCAAAATCCATTTGGGATTTTGTTTCATCCGTTGGCTATAGAACGGCTCATTGAAAATGCAGTTCGCAAGAAACAGTATTCTGATGAAGATATTTTTAGTAATAATGGGCTTTGGCATTGTTTTGACACGCATTCCAGACTGAGTGATTCCTCAAAAGTGAA
>CBFHYD010000064.1:0-12214 GCA_965659975.1 Winogradskyella sp.
TAGTTTTTCTAAATCGATAAGAAATGGCTGTAAAAATAACAGGAACTGGAAGTTTTATACCAAAAAGTATTGAGCGTAATGAGGATTTTCATCAACATGAATTTTTGAATGTCGATGGTTCAAAAATTGATTATCCGAATGAAGTTATTGTAGAAAAATTTAAAGCTATAACCGGGATCGTTGAACGTCGTTATGCTGACAATCAACTTACCTCTTCTGACCTCGGATTTTTGGCTGCACAAAAAGCTATCGATGATGCCGATATAGATATGGAAACCATAGACTATATTATTTGCGCGCACAATTTCGGTGATGTTAAGCATGATACCATTCAGAGCGATATTTTACCATGTTTGGCTTCTCGCATTAAACACAGATTGCGAATAAAAAACCCAAAATGTGTAGCATATGATATACTTTTCGGATGTCCTGGTTGGGTAGAAGGTGTTATACAAGCTCAAGCTTTTATTAATGCAGGAATGGCTATACGCTGTTTAGTTGTTGGCTCAGAAACATTATCTCGTGTTGTCGATGTGCACGATAGAGATTCGATGATCTATTCTGATGGTGCTGGTGCTAGTATTGTAGAAGCCGTTGAAGGTGCTGACGGTATATTAGCTCACGAGACAGCATCATTTACTTATGACGAAGCTTATTATTTATTCTTTGGTAATTCTAACAATAAAAATCTTTGCCCTAATACACGTTACATTAAAATGCATGGACGTAAAATCTACGAATTTGCATTAACAAATGTGGCTCAAGCCATGAAAGATTGCTTAGATAAAAGTGGTGTTGATATTTCACAAGTGAAAAAAGTCTTAATTCATCAAGCAAATGAAAAGATGGATGAAGCTATAATCAAAAGATTCTATAGACTTTATAAGGCAAAGGTACCTGAAGGTATCATGCCCATGAGTATCCATAAACTCGGAAATAGCTCAGTAGCTACAGTTCCAACACTGTTTGATTTGATTAGAAATAACAAATTAGACGACCACCAAATAAATGATGGTGATGTTATTATTTTTGCAAGTGTAGGCGCAGGTATGCATATAAATGCGATAGTTTACAAATACTAGGTATAGAATTCCTATTACATACTTCCATTAAGATTTGAATTTTTGTACTTTGTTCGAGAGTATGATTAAACCGTCATATTTGCTATAATCATGTACGAAAAAACCTATCCAAGTAAACGTTTTAAACTTACAGTAGGATTTGTAAACAATCACATCTCCAAATCTGAAACAATTTTAGATTTGGGTGTATCGAATCCACTTTCTGAAATCTTAAAAAATGAAGGTTATTCGATTACTAACACTACCGGAGAAGATTTAGATAAAGATCAAAATAGTATTGAATCCTCGGAGGCTACAGTTGTTACTGCTTTTGAAATCTTCGAGCATTTACTAAATCCTTATACAGTCTTAAATTCTATAAAAGCTCAAAAATTAGTTCTTAGCGTTCCTTTACGATTATGGTTTTCTTCAGCATATAGAAGCAAAACTGATAATTGGGACAGACATTATCATGAATTTGAAGATTGGCAGCTCGATTGGTTATTAGAAAAAACAGGATGGAAGATTAGAGATAGAAAAAAATGGACCAATCCAGTAAACAAAATTGGGCTGAGACCACTACTTCGTCGATTTACAAATCGATATTATATCGTTTATGCAGAAAGAATTTTGTGATTTGAAATTTTACATTGTCATACCTGCACATAACGAAGAGGACTTTATAGCATCAACTTTGGAGTCTCTTACTCAGCAATCATTATTACCAAGCAAAGTTGTCGTGGTCAATGACAATTCTACAGATAACACCGAAGACATTGTAAATAATTATACTTCTAAATACGATTGGATTTCAATATTAAATTCAACCTCATCAGATAAGCATCTTCCTGGATCTAAAATTATCAATGCATTTTACAAAGGTTATGAAACCCTTGATGCAAACTACGATATCATATGTAAGTTTGATGCCGATCTTATTTTCCCGTCAAACTATTTAGAAATCTTAGCTAATCATTTCAAACAAGATAAATCTATAGGAATGGCCGCAGGGTTTTGCTATATAGAAAATAATGGTGATTGGATTTTGGAGGATCTTACAAACAAAGACCATATCCGTGGCGCACTAAAAGCATACAGAAAACAGTGCTTTATGGATATTGGCAAACTAAAGCTATCAATGGGTTGGGATACAGTTGATGAATTGTTGGCTAAATTCTATAACTGGAAGATACTCACCGATGAATCTTTACATGTAAAACACCTCAAGCCAACTGGTAAAAGTTATAACAAAGCCTCAAAATATCTTCAGGGTGAATCCATGTATAAAATGCGTTATGGCTTTTGGTTGACTCTTTTGTCTGCACTAAAATTAGCCTACAAAAAAGGAAGTATTAGACTCTTTAAGGATTACATTGCAGGCTATTTCAAAGGTAAATCGAAAAATTTAGAGTATTTGGTCACCTCAGAACAAGGCAAATTCATCCGAAATCTAAGATGGCAGGGAATAAAGAATAAATTCCTTTAATCTAAGACAAATTCTAAAGGATTTCCTGTTGCGCCATTAGGAAAACTAATACCTAACAAAGCAGAAATTGTTGGAGCTATATCTGGTATAACAGTTTTCTTCAAAGTTTCTCCCTTCTTTATGCCTTTTCCATAAAATAGTAATGGTACATGAGTGTCGTAATTCAATCCACTTCCATGAGTCGATCCTGTTCTACTGTATGCGATATGAGCAATATCATTGACCACAATAACATCACCCGAGCGTTTTTGATTATATCCGTTTTGTAGTAGAACTTCTATGCCAGTCGTAAAATTTGTAGAACTCATAACAGTGCCCGTATATACTTTGGCAATATTTGGATAACTAATTTGCTCATCGACTAAAGCTTGTTCGACCTCATGCAAATTAAGATTGAGCTCTCTTAACTTATCCTTATTTAAGAAAACTTGATTGTTACTTACATTTTCCACAATTTCTGTTGTACCAAAGGTATCATTCAAGAATTTTTGAAACTTTTCTTTTCTCGCATTATAATCTAAATATCCTGCCGGAATATTCACAGACTGCAGATAAGCAGGGACATTTACAGCACCATGATCTGCAGTTAGGAAAACCGTATACTCTCCTGCTCCAACCTTTTCATCTAAGAAGTTAAAGAAGCGCTCTAAATCTTTATCTAAGCGGATATAGGTATCTTGAACCTCTTTTGAGTTAACACCAAAGTTATGACCGATATAATCCGTTGATGAGTAACTTAAAGTCAACACGTCAGTTATCGCATCTTTACCTAAGTCCTCACCCACAATAGCAGACATTGCAAAATCTGTTGTTAGACTATTACCGTAAGCGGTAGATTTTAAAATATCATAACCACCATTTTCAGGTGCCAACTGTTTGAGATCATATGGAAACACAGCCTTTTCCTTTCCGTCAAAACCAGTTTCGAAATAATTTTCATCGGAGTCACTTTCTACATAAGTATCTATATCATAATAAGTATCCCAAGTTTTTAAGTAAGACTCAACTGTACCCGATGTATTGAAATCTTTAACCCATTTTGGTAAATCTTCACTATAAAATGTACTAGTTATCCAGACACCTTCATCTTTCCCGTGAAACCAATATGACGCATTCGCAGTATGGCCTGCTGGTAAAATTGCTCCTCTATCTTTTATAGCAACACCTATGGTTTTACCTCGCATTTGTGTGAATAATCGGTTCTCATCTGCAAATGTTGTAGTGAGCATTCGGCTTGGTGACATCTTTCCTGCTGTACTTTCAGTTCCAACAGATTCTACTGTATAGTCACCAGCACAGTAAACTGTTCTTTTTATTTCTTTGTCATACCAATTATTAGAAATAATACCATGGTATTTTGGCGTTGTTCCCGTAAAAACCGATGCGTGCCCAGGACCAGTGTAAGTCGGCACGTAATTAAAATGATTATTCTTACAATTAAAGCCTTGAGTAATTAATCTTTTAAATCCATTGTCACCGAATTTTGATTCAAAACGGGTGAGATAGTCATAACGCATCTGATCTACAACAATGCCTACGATTAATTTAGGTCTTTCGTTACTCGATGGGTTATCTGTACTTGTGTTCTGTGCTTTACAATTTAAAAGGAATAGTGCAGATATGATATATAGAAAGAAATGCTTCATAAAAGGGTAAATTTTCAATATTCAAAAATAAAGAATTGATAATATCTAAATTTAAATTACAGTTAATTAACGCACAGATTTTTATAATTTAGCGTTAACTAAAAACACAATGACCTACCTTCATAATATCGGCACTTATTTCTTGATGGTAAAAGACATGTTTCGTAAACCAACGAAATGGTCGGTCATGAAGCAACTAATACTTAAAGATATTGATGATCTTATTATTGGTTCCTTAGGTATAGTAGCATTTATTTCCTTTTTTGTTGGTGGTGTTGTGGCCATCCAAACCTCATTAAACATTTCGAATCCACTTATTCCTAAGTACCTGGTAGGATTTGCAACAAGACAATCCATAGTTTTAGAATTTGCACCAACATTTATCTCCATTATTATGGCAGGAAAGGTTGGTTCTTTTATTACGTCAAGTATTGGTACAATGCGCGTAACAGAGCAAATAGATGCCTTGGAAGTTATGGGTATTAACGGACTTAATTATCTTGTTTTCCCAAAGTTTATTGCATTATCTCTTTATCCATTTGTTATATCGATTGCTATGTTTTTAGGAATTTTGGGCGGTTTAGTAGCATGTGTTTACGGCGGCTACGGAACCTTAGAAGACTACATAGAAGGCATACAGACTGATTTTATCACATTTCATATGATATATGCATTTATAAAGACAATGGTATTTGCCTTTTTATTGGCTACAATTCCTTCGTTTTATGGCTATTATATGAAAGGTGGTGCACTGGAAGTTGGTAAAGCGAGTACCACTGCTTTTGTTTGGACAAGTGTGGTAATTATTCTGGCTAACTACTTTTTAACAAGTATATTATTAGGCTAATGATAGAGGTTAAAAATTTACATAAATCGTTTGGAGATGCTCATATTTTAAAAGGTATCAGCACAAACTTTGAAAAAGGACAAACCAATCTTATTATTGGTCAATCTGGATCAGGAAAAACTGTTTTCTTAAAATGTCTTTTAGGTCTATTTGAGTATGATCAAGGAAGCATCGCATACGAAGGAAACATCATAAGTGAGATGAGTGCCGATCAGAAACGAAATTTGCGTTCGGAGATTGGAATGGTTTTTCAAGGTAGTGCATTATTCGATTCTATGACTATTGCCGAAAATGTAATGTTTCCACTACGCATGTTTACAAAGCAAAGTAAGAGCGAAATGATGGACCGTGTGGATTTCGTCCTAAATCGAGTTAATCTTCCGGATGCTCACCATAAAATGCCAAGTGAAGCCTCCGGTGGTATGCAAAAAAGAGTTGCTATCGCACGTGCTATAGTAAACAACCCTAAATATTTATTTTGTGATGAACCTAATTCTGGTTTAGATCCAAGAACGGCTATTGTCATCGATAATCTTATTTCTGAAATAACGGATGAGTATCAAATGACAACGGTGATAAATTCGCATGACATGAATTCTGTTATGGAAATTGGAGAGAAAATAATTTTCTTAAAGGATGGAATCAAAGAATGGGAAGGCTCTAAACACAATATTTTTAAAACAGAAAACGAAGCTGTTACCAACTTCGTTTATTCATCGAACTTATTTAAAAAAGTTCGCCGTGTATACAATGAAGAGAATAGTTAATTAGTCTTTTTTAATCGTTACTTTATCAGTTTTCAATTCTTGCTTTAACCACACTAATAAATCAGCTTCTTTTACAAGAACGATACTGTCATTTAGCGATTCATTCCATCGAATGTTCGCCACCGTAAGTGTATCTACTTTTATAAAATCAGTTGACTCAAGCATTTTCGCATACCCAAAATATTCTAAATCACTAAATCTAATTTTAGCATCCTTAGCCAAAGCAGAAAAAGCAACATCCGTGGATTTATTGTTAGCCTCGAGTTGTTCGTTTAGACCAGAAATATTCTTCTTTAGTCCATCTATTTGTTTTTGTAAACCTTCAATAATATTATCTTTTCTGTCTAAATCTGCATATGCTCTATCTAATGATTGCATTAATCGGTCGGCACTTCTTGTTTTATTTGCATTTATAATTAATTCGAACTCCTTAATACTTTCATATTTATTCTTATAATTTTGTAGCGCTGAAATCATTTCATCACTTACATCTCCATTGAAATAAAGATTGATAAGTTTTTTGTTAATATCCAGATCATTGTCTCGTTCTTGATACCAAAGGTTCGGATTACTATTTATATCATTTTTGACAAATTGCTCAAAATCACTAGTGTAACGTGTTTCTTTAATAAAATCTATAAATTTTATCATCGGCCATATCATTACCAAAATTGCTACCAAGGACGCAATTTGAGATATACGCTTTCTTTTCTTGGAGTTAGCATATTTAAGCATCGGAAATCTCAACAATTTGAGCACCAAGAAAGTCGCTAAGGCAATAAAAATAGTATTTATGGTAAATAAATACATGGCACCTACAAAAGACGACCAGTCATTAGCTAATCCATAGCCCGCAACACACAGTGGTGGCATTAAGGCCGTGGCTATCGCAACACCAAAAATAACTGAGGCTATTGTACCCTTTTTAGTTCTTGCTATAATTAATGCTAACCCGCCAAAAAATGCTATTAGCACATCTCTAATATCGGGTTTTGTCCTTGCAAAAATTTCGTTATTTCCCAAGTCTGCCGTAGGAAAGAATTTAAAAAACAAGAAGGCAGTTAATAAACTTAACACCACCATTATTGCCAAATTCACTAAGGACTTACGTAAAGTATCAATATCGTTAATAGCAATTGACATACCAACTCCTAAGATTGGTCCCATAAGAGGCGATATAAGCATAGCTCCAATCACAACAGCTGTAGAGTCGGCATTAAGACCAACCGATGCTACCATTATGGAACAAATGAGAATCCAAGCTGTCGCACCTTTAAAAGATATATCAGATTTTATCGCTCTGATTGTTGCATCTCTATCTGTATCATGACGAAAATCCAACAACTCACTCAGAAAATCTCTTGAACTTGCAAGAAACTCTCTACCCTCTTTTTCGGCCACTTTTTTCTTTTCTGAGACTGAATCGTTCTCTTTTGTTTTATTTTCCTCTTCAGAAAAATTGAATTTATTTTCTTCACTCATATATTAACCGTATTGCTCTCCAAACTTTTCTTTTACAGATTGAAGTACCTTTTTAATATCCTGTTCTTTTTCTTTTGGAAAGATGAGTAACACCTCATCTTTATCCACTATAATATAGTCATTTAAACCATCAACAACGACAATTTTGTTGCCTTTTGTCCTTATCATATTGTTAGAAGCGTCTTCTGAAAGTAATTTAGCATTAACAACAGCATTCTGTGACTCATCTTTATCTAACTTATCATAAAGACTTCCCCAAGTTCCTAAATCGTTCCAATCGAATGTTGCAGGAATCACATAAACATTCGAGCTCTTCTCCATAACCGCATAATCAATTGATATATTTTTGGCTTTAGGATAATTCTCTTGAATAAAATCACTTTCTAATCCAGTATTATAGATAGAAATTCCGGATTGGAATAATCTGTATAACTCTGGTTGATTATTCTGAAAAGCAGCTAACACAGATTTTATACTCCACATAAATATGCCTGCATTCCAAAGAAAATTACCTTGATTTATGAATGATTTTGCCGTTTCATAATCTGGCTTTTCTCGAAATTGTGCAACTGATTTAATCTCGGATGAACTCGCTTTATCAAACTCTATATATCCATAACCTGTATTTGGAAATGTAGGTGTAATTCCCAACGTCATAAGAACATCATTCTCACTACAAAACTCAAAAGCTGTACTTACATTTTCTGTGAAGGCTAATTCATCCTCAATCCAATGATCACTTGGTGCTACAATCATTACGGCATCAGGATTTTCTTTTTGAATTTTTAAGGATGCATAGAGAATACAAGGTGCCGTATTTCGCATTGCAGGCTCTAAAACAACTTGACGTTTTGTAAGATTTGGCAATTGCTCAAATACCAAATCATTATAGCGTTCATTAGTTAAAATGAAGATATTTTCCTCAGGAATTAGCTGTGCTAATCTGCCAAAAGTTTTTTGAATAAGTGTATCGCCAGTTCCTAACATATCATGAAACTGCTTTGGGAAATCTTGAGTACTAACTGGCCAGAACCTTGACCCAACTCCACCTGCCATTAGTATGGCGTAATAGTTTTTATTTTTCATATATCATAAATGAACAATCTCCTAAACACAAGACAGAAGACTATTTAAGTATCTCTACCTCTGCATTAGGGTTAAACAAATATACCTTACCAGAATTTATTTCTACACATTCATACCGTTTTCTGCGTTTATTTCCTCTTTTGAATATTCGTCCATTGTAAAGTCTAAACGTTACACCCTCAGGAACTTCGAACACAAATGTTTTGTTATTAGGTTCATCAAATTGCTTTAGAGCAAAAGCCAATTTTGTATCAGTATCACTGGATGCCTTTGGATTCTTAAAGTGACTGGCTAACAAGGGCAATAATTCAGTTGGGAAAATTTCTGGCCTTAAAAATGGTAGCATAAGATGTTGGAAGGTGTGCTTCCATTCTTTTCCATGAGGCTTAATGAAATTGCCATAAATCTTATAGGCTTTTAGATGTGCAATCTCATGAATTAAAGTGATCAGAAAACGATATGGATTAAGGTTGGAATTTACAGTAATTTGATGCTTACCATTAGGTAATTTTTTGTAATCTCCATGGCGTGTTTTTCGCTCATGCTTTACCTTAACGATCACATTTTCATTTGTAATTAAATTTACAATTTGGTCTTTGGCTTCTGTAGGAATATGTTTTTCGTAAGACATTAAGAAAGTGAATAAAACATCAAAAAAAATAAGTATCCTTGTATTTCATTATATCAAATATATGACCAAGATCAAATATAAATACAAAATTACAGTCTTTTATTTCTTGGTTGCCTCATCGATAAGTTTAGTTACGAATTACAGTGTATTCAGTGATTATGCTTTTTTAGATGCAAATGAATATTTGTATACTTCTTCACGCAGTGTAGATTTTAACAAAGATTTTCTTTCGAGCGGTAGACCACTATTGGCATTATTATGTAAACTTATGTACTCAAGTGCTAAAACTATTGCCAACCTAAAATTTATTAGATTATTTGCTTTACTACTATGCGTTATCTTCTCAACGCAAATTTTTTATTTCTTAATTAAAAATGGTTTAAAGAAGTTTGAATCTGTATGCTTTGCATTACTTGTATTGGCAATACCTTGTTTTTCGATATACATAGCATGGACTACAACTATACAAGCTCCTATTGTTTTAATTACTTGTTTTTATGCAGGGACCTTGTTACTGAAAGATATTACAAGTCCTAAAACTTTATACATCAAAACTTTTATCGCCTTTTTATTAATTCTTACATCAATGTTTTTATATCAAGCGACAATAACCATCATTATTGTACCTTTTGTAATGCACTGCATGATTCATAAAGAGTTTAGTCTCAAAACTGCATTTAAGTTTGTTTTTGTAACTGCCTTAATCTACGTTATATATTATATAATTTTCAAATTATTTATAAATGGTTTTAATATTGATGCAACTAACAGAACCACTCCAAATCTTTCAGGCATTCCCAAAAAGCTTATAAAATTTTATTTAATTGAATTAAGATTTTTGGTTACCAATAGCGCATACTTTATTGCTCCTAAAATTTCAACGATTATTGGAGTAATTTGTTTATTAGCTTTTTTACTAAAAGAGTTTAAAGCTCATAAGTCTTTCATTTTCATAGGATTTTTGGTATTTACACTAGCTTATGGTTACTCTCCGAACATCTTATCAGGTCAAGATTATTTTTCTGTAAGAACAATAGCTACAAGTGCAGTTTTAGTTGCGTTCTATCAATTTTGGTTCCTAAGAGATTTGTGCAAGAATAATAAATTCCTGAAGTCAGTTGTAATTTGCATTGTAATCTTTTTGATTGCCATTTCTATGCATAATCAAAATAAATATCTTGCTGGCTTACAACACAAGGAATACGTTACACTCCAAAAAGAATTCTTGAATATTGATATCAAAAACATAAATAAAATTCAAGTTATAGTTCCCAAGCACGATTTCTTACAACTGAATAATTACTATAACATAGGTATATCTGATGAATTCGGCAGATTATCATCTGCTCGAGATTGGGCAGTCAAACATCTTTTCTGCCAATTGCAATGGGAAGCATTAAATACAAGAAATAGCACCTTGAATGTCTTTAGCCCAGATAATGTTATTGTTATTAAAAGCAAAGATGAATTTTTAATTAGCGATTACCCTATTATTGACTTGAAAAAGTCATTTCATAGTACTTTTAGCACTATCGAAAATTAGATTTACGAATGATATAATGAGGTCTGTTTTTTACTTGAACAAATATTTTTCCTAAATATTCTCCGATGATCCCAAGCAGAACCATATTTACACCACCTATAAATAAAACACTTAAAATTACGGAAGTCCAACCTTTAACTGTATTGTCTGTAAATAGTGCCACATATAGTATATAGATAGCATAAATAGCAGCAATAAATGAGATTATCAAGCCTAATAATATGGCAAATTTTAAAGGTCGAACAGAAAAAGAAGTCAAGCCATCTAAACCTAAAGACATCATCTTTCTATAGGAGTATTTAGTTTGGCCTGAGAAACGTTTGTCTGGAGTGTATTCGACATCTATTTTCTTGAATCCCAACCAATTTATTAATCCTCTATAAAACAGGTGATATTCATTGATTTCGTTCTTTAAAACCTCAACAACTTTCCTATCTAATAATCGAAAATCTGCAGCGCCATGAGATATTTTAGTATCGGAAAGAGCATTAATAACAAGATAATACAAATGGGAAGTAATCCGTTTACCAAATGATAGCCCTTTTTGATTTTTTCGTATGGAATAAACAACCTCATAGCCGTTCTTCCAGTAAACAATCATTTTATTAATGATATTTGGTGGATGTTGCATGTCTGCATCCATACAGACCACACAATCGCCTGTTGCATAATCTATTCCTGCCTTTATTGCGCTCTGATGACCAAAGTTTTTTGAAAAGGAAATATATTTAACAGCTTTATCTTCTGCACATAATTTTTTAATAACGTCTAACGTATCATCTGTACTACAATCATCAATAAAAATAAATTCAATTTTTATGGAATCAATTGAAGACCTAATATCATGATAGAGAACATTTATATTACCTTCTTCATTGTGACATGGAATTATTATACTTAAGGTAAAATCTTCAATCAATGACATTCTCCTAAATTAATAAAAATCTAATTACTTTTTTATAGCAACCAATTGAGAATCACCGTTAATTTGAAGAATATATATTCCTGTCTCAACAATATTTAACTTAATTCTTGTGGTATTCGTATTTGAATCAAAGTCACGTTCTATAATATCAATGTTACGTCCTCTAATATCATAAACCTTCAAATTGTCATTTGCCGAGCTCGCAGTAATAAAAAACTGTTGATTGTTTGTAGGGTTTGGATAAACCTTTTTCTCTGGTCTATCAAAATCATCAGAACTAAAAGAGGCTTCAAAATATGGAACTGCGAATGCAAATACATCATCCGCGACTTGCTGACCAATAAAACGTCCTGGAATATCATCAGCTGGTGGATGTATGCCACCCCAAATTCGTGACAAACTTGTCTGATCGGACGCATCTCTGTAGGTGGCCCATTGTAAAGTGACATCTACCGATGGTCCTTTTTCAAACACTAAAAATTCATCTTGCTTCGCAACAAATTCTCCAACTCCACCTGGAAAATATGGTGTGCCAGTCAATTTGGTTAAAATTTCTGAGGCCGCTCGCGAGTATGTAGAATGTCCAGATACATAACCTGCAAATGGTGGTGTAACAAAAGTCGGCCTTTGGTAAGGATACCAATCCTCAGCCAAAATCCAACCTACTCCAGCAGTATCTGTTGTTGGGTCATTAATAAAATCATGACCTCTCCAAGTATACAGTTTTATTTTTCCAACGT
>CBFHYD010000065.1:0-11791 GCA_965659975.1 Winogradskyella sp.
ATAGATGGAGAGATAATCGTTGTAAGTCAGTTTACACTTCATGCGAGTACCAAAAAGGGAAATCGGCCTAGCTATATAAAAGCCGCAAAACCGGATATTGCAATTCCATTGTATGAGAATTTTAAATCTTCAATTCAGACTTATATCAATAAAAAAATACAATCAGGAGAGTTTGGTGCAGACATGAAAGTGGCTTTAATCAATGACGGACCTGTCACAATTATAATTGACTCTAAAACAAAAGAATAATATGAAAATAAAAAACGCCCAAAAAATCGTAGATAATTGGATAAAAGAACATGGTGTTCGGTATTTCAATGAGTTAACAAATATGGCGCAACTTACCGAAGAAGTTGGAGAAGTGGCACGTATTATTGCACGTCGCTATGGTGAGCAAAGCGAAAAAGAATCGGATAAGGATAAAGATCTTGGTGAGGAATTAGCAGATGTGGTTTTTGTGGTATTGTGTTTGGCAAATCAAACTGGTATTGATCTTCAAGCTGCATTTGATAAAAAGATGGATAAGAAGACCAGGCGCGATCATGATCGCCACCATAATAATGAGAAATTAAAATAATAGTATTTAAATATTAGAAAATCTTGACAATCAAGTAAATTTGTTCCCGCTACGGCGGGAATTATTTTTTATGAATTTACACCTACAGAAATCTACGATTAGCAAACAATCAAAAATTGTTATTACAGGATCAAAAAGTGAATCGAATCGCTTATTAATCCTAAAGGCCATTTATCCTAATATTGCCATAGAAAACTTATCTAACTCTGATGACTCAGTATTGATGACACAAGCATTGTTGTCGCAAGATGATACTATTGATATCCATCACGCAGGCACAGCAATGCGCTTTTTGACGGCATATTTCTCTATCCAGAGTGGAAGAGAAGTTACACTTACAGGTTCTTCCAGGATGAAAGAACGCCCAATAGGAATTTTAGTAGATGCTCTAAAAGCTTTGGGAGCAGATATTTCTTATTTAGAAAATGAAGGTTTCCCACCATTGAAGATAAAAGGCACACAACTCACTAAACATAAAGTAACGCTGAGTGCAAATGTGAGTAGCCAGTATATTTCTGCTTTGTTACTTATTGCACCGAGTTTGGATCGTTGTTTAGAGTTGACATTGGACGGGAAAATAACGTCGGTACCATATATTAAAATGACCTTAAGTTTACTGGATCAATTAGGTATTGAAAATCATTTTGAAGGCAATACGATTACTGTGCATCCATTTCAAGGAAATAACGAATCTAAAATCTTGACCGTCGAATCAGATTGGTCTTCGGCGTCATACTTTTACAGCATTGTAGCTCTAAGTTCAGTTGGGACTACTATTCAATTGTCCGCATATAAAAAGAATTCCTTACAAGGTGATTCCGTTTTGGCAGATATTTATAAGCAATTTGGTATTACTACCATATTTGAAAAGAATACAATTCAAATTCAAAAGACAGAAGTCTTAAACAATGAGACTGAGATTCAGCTTGATTTGTCAAATGCGCCGGATATAGCACAAACAATTGCTGTAACAGCGTTTGGTTTAGGATTACGATGTGATTTAAATGGGCTTCATACCCTGAAAATAAAAGAGACAGATAGACTTGAAGCTTTAAAAGCCGAACTTTCTAATTTCGGTGCAGATATAGAAGTTACAAATGATTCGTTGCATTTAAATCCTTCAAC
Source organism: Winogradskyella sp. (assembly GCA_965659975.1). Classification (GTDB taxonomy): domain Bacteria; phylum Bacteroidota; class Bacteroidia; order Flavobacteriales; family Flavobacteriaceae; genus Winogradskyella. The sequence continues at coordinate 1,703 of CBFHYD010000065.1, forward strand.
AGCTGAACCAACCGCAAATGTTGAGGTTTCTACTTATAACGATCATCGAATGGCAATGGCTTTTGCACCCTTGGCTTTAAAGACCAATTTCACAATTAAAAACGCAGATGTCATTTCAAAATCATATCCCGATTTTTGGAACGACCTTAAGCAAATAGGGTTTAGCATTAAATAATTGCTCGATTACTTGACAACGCCTATCTCAGGATTGTATATTTGAGGCTTGAAAATTAAATTCTAAAACATGAAATTATCACACTTCAATTTTGACCTTCCAGAAGAACTATTAGCAGAGCATCCAGCCGAACATAGAGATGAATCACGCTTAATGGTATTGGACAGAGCAAATCAGACTATCGAGCATAAAATGTTTAAAGATGTTATCGATTATTTTGATGAAGGTGATGTTATGATTTTAAACAACACAAAAGTCTTCCCCGCACGACTTTATGGTAATAAGGAAAAAACGGGTGCCCGTATTGAAGTATTTTTATTGAGAGAACTTAACCAAGACCAACGTCTTTGGGATGTATTAGTAGATCCAGCACGTAAAATCCGTATTGGAAACAAATTATACTTTGGTGAGGATGAAACTTTAGTAGCTGAAGTTATAGATAATACAACGTCAAGAGGACGTACTTTACGTTTCTTATATGATGGTTCTTATACAGATTTTAGATCTAAGTTGAGGGAGTTAGGTCAAACGCCATTACCAAAATACATTAAACGTGATGTAGAACCTGAAGATGAAGAGCGCTACCAAACTATTTATGCACAGAATGAAGGAGCTGTAGCGGCGCCAACCGCTGGTTTGCATTTTTCTAAGCATTTATTAAAACGCTTAGAGATTAAAGGTGTAGAACGTGCAGAAGTGACTTTGCATGTAGGATTAGGTACATTTAACCCAGTTGAGGTCGAGGATTTGTCTAAACATAAAATGGATAGTGAAGAGATAGAAATTCGTCAAAGTGCTGCTGATATTATTAATAACGGAAAGGCCAACAAAAAACGTATTTGTGCGGTCGGTACAACATCGATGCGTACAATAGAAAGTTCGGTGTCATCAAGTGGTACTTTGAATCCGTATGCGGGTTGGACCAATAAGTTTATTTTCCCGCCATATGAATTTAGTATTGCAAATTCAATGATTACTAATTTCCATACACCAAAGTCTACTTTATTAATGATGATTTCTGCTTTTGCAGGACATGACTTTATGAAAGAAGCATATACAGAAGCTGTAAAAGAAAAGTATAGATTCTATTCTTATGGTGATGCGATGTTAATCATCTAAGTAATTTTATACTAAGAAATTATGAAAAACTGATGGCTTAGAGTTGTCAGTTTTTTTGTTCTAAATTTGAAGCAAATCTGAGACTTTTGAGTTCTAAAAAAGACATACGCGCATTAACCAAAGATCAACTTCGTGAGTTTTTCGTCAATCAAGGCGATAAGGCTTTTAGGGGTAATCAGGTTTATGAATGGTTGTGGCAAAAATCGGCACATAGTTTTGAGGATATGACAAATATATCTCTTAAGACGCGTCAAATGCTGGAAGATAATTTTGTAATTAATCATATTCGTGTAGACCAAATGCAACGCAGTGACGATGGTACGATTAAAAATGCTGTACGTTTGCATGATGATTTGGTAGTAGAATCGGTTTTAATACCTACACCAAAACGAACAACAGCTTGTGTTTCATCTCAAGTTGGCTGTAGTTTAGATTGTCGTTTTTGTGCAACTGCACGTCTCAAGCGAATGCGCAATCTTAATCCAGATGAGATTTACGATCAGGTTGTAGCAATTGATAATGAAAGCCGATTATATTACGATAGACCACTCAGTAACATTGTATTTATGGGTATGGGCGAACCATTGATGAACTACAATAATGTACTCAAAGCTATAGATAAAATTACGTCCAAAGAAGGACTTGGCATATCACCAAAGCGCATTGTAGTTTCAACCTCTGGAGTTCCTAAGATGATTAAAAAAATGGCTGATGATAATGTGAAGTTTAAGTTGGCTGTGTCATTGCATTCAGCTATAGATGAAGTTCGTACATCTATTATGCCTTTCAATAAGACCTTTCCGTTGGCAGACTTAAGTGAAGCATTAGAATATTGGTACTCTAAAACAAAAAATCGGATTACCTACGAGTATGTTGTTTGGGATGGTATTAATGATCTACGTAAAGATGTCGATGCATTAGTTAACTTTTGCAAATTTGCGCCGAGTAAAGTTAATCTCATCGAATATAATCCAATCGATGATGGCGAATTTCAACAAGCAGATTCAAAAGCGATAGATATGTATGTCAAAGTACTCGAGGCCAATAATATTACAGTTACTGTGCGTAGAAGTCGAGGCAAGGATATCGACGCCGCTTGCGGGCAATTGGCTAATAAGTCATAGTTATAAATAAGATATTTATGAATAAACAGATTTTACCGATTATAATTATTGTTGCCAGCGTCATTCTCATTTTTGCCAATATCATTATGTCAGAAGATTATGATAGAGGTTTCTGGATGCGAATTGTTTCAAGTTTACTCTTAATTGGAGGTATGATTTTTACCTTAATCGCAATGCGCAACTTCAAGAAATAGAAGGTTAATTTTTCGTAACAGAATTCCCAAAATAAACAGAAAATAGGCAGCATATTGTAATTGTGCAGTATCTTTGCACTTAGTGAAAGTAACAGAGCAAATAAAACAGCCCATTGCTTATGAGATGGAACTTTTTGAAAAGAAGTTCCGACTTGCTATGTCAAGTAAAGTTGCCCTTCTCAACAGGATTACTTACTACATCGTAAACCGTAAGGGTAAACAAATGCGACCTATGTTTGTGTTTTTGGTGGCAAAAATGCTCAATAACGGTCAAGTTAGTGAGCGTACTTATCGCGGTGCATCTGTAATAGAGTTAATCCACACAGCAACCTTAGTGCATGATGATGTTGTCGATGACAGTAATCGACGTCGTGGATTCTTTTCTATCAATGCACTTTGGAAAAATAAAATTGCTGTTCTTATTGGTGATTTTCTGCTTTCTAAAGGACTATTACTTTCTATCGATAATAATGATTTTGATTTGCTTAAAATCATCTCTATTGCTGTGCGTGAAATGAGTGAAGGTGAATTACTTCAAATCGAAAAAGCACGTCAATTAGACATCACTGAAGAAGTTTATTACGAAATCATCCGTCAAAAAACTGCAACATTGATTGCTGCCTGTTGCTCTTTAGGTGCAGCTTCCGTAAAACCTAACTCTTCAGACATTGAAACCATGCGAAAGTTCGGGGAACTTATTGGTATGACATTTCAGATTAAAGATGATTTGTTCGATTATGGCGAAGCCATAATTGGTAAACCTACAGGTATAGATATCAAGGAGCAGAAAATGACACTTCCTTTAATATATGCCTTAAATAATTCCACTAAAAAGGAAAAGTCTTGGCTTATAAATTCTGTAAAAAATCACAATAAGGACAAAAAGCGCGTAAAAGAAGTCATAGCTTTTGTCATTGAAAAAGGTGGTCTCGAATATGCAGAACAAAAAATGATTGCATTTCAAAAAGAAGCACTCCAATTATTAGAAGATTACCCACAATCTGACTTCAAAGATTCCCTAATCTTAATGGTAAACTACGTTATAGAAAGAAAAAAATAAATTAATTTTAACCTCTAATCATTTAGATTGATTAGAGGTTTTTTAATTTTTAATCTTAAATTTACTGTTCTATTTTATTCAAGAATTGATCTCACAAAATACCATATCTCAAGTCTTTGAAACTGCTCGTGTAGAGGAAGTTATAGGTGATTTTGTGCAGTTAAAAAAAGCCGGAAGTAATTTTAAAGGCTTAAGTCCATTCAGTGACGAACGCACACCGAGTTTCATGGTGTCACCTGTGAAGCAGATTTGGAAAGACTTTTCGACAGGTAAAGGCGGTAATGCTGTTACATTTTTAATGGAGCACGAACATTTTACCTATCCAGAAGCTATAAAATACTTGGCCAAAAAGTATAATATAGAGATTGAAGAAACAGAGCGAACTGATGAAGAAAAGGAAAAGGCCGATGCACGAGAAAGCCAGTTTTTAGTTAGTGAATATGCTAACCAGTACTTTCAAAAAGTACTACATAAAACAGATAAAGGTAAGGCAATAGGGCTTAGCTATTTTAAGGAGCGTGGTTTTTCTGAAGATACCATTAAAAAGTTTCAATTAGGGTATGCATTAGACGAATGGCAAGCCTTTACCGATGAAGCCTTAAAGAATGGTTATAAAATAGAATTTTTGGAAAGTACCGGATTAACGATAGTTAAACCAAACAAGCATTTTGATAGATTCAAAGGTCGTGTTATGTTCCCAATACATAGCATGAGTGGCCGTACCTTAGGATTTGGTGGAAGGATTCTAGGGAACGACAAAAAAGCGGCAAAGTATCTTAATTCTCCAGAGAGTGATATTTACCATAAGAGTAAAGTATTGTATGGATTATACTTTGCTAAGCAGTCTATCGCCAAAGAAGATAACTGTTATTTGGTAGAAGGATATACGGATGTTATTCAATTCTTTCAACGTGGAATTCAAAATGTAGTTTCATCTTCTGGCACGGCATTGACTTCAGACCAAATTCGTTTAGTCAAACGTCTTACAAATAATATTACTGTGCTTTTTGATGGTGATGCTGCTGGTATGCGAGCGTCTATTCGTGGTATCGATTTAATATTAGAGCAAGGCATGAATGTTAGGGTTTGTACTTTTCCTGACGGTGAAGATCCAGACAGTTTTGCAAAGAACAATACCTTGCAAGAAGTCAAAGAATACCTGGATGAAAATGCCAAAGACTTTATTCAGTTTAAGGCATCTTTACTTTTCGAAGAATCTCAGAATGATCCTATAAAAAAAGCAGAGACCATTCGTGATATTGTAAATAGCATTTCTAAAATACCTGATCAGATTAAAAAGGAAGTCTATATTCAAGAATGTGCTCGCATTATGGATATAAGCGAATCGGTATTATTTAGCACCTTAGCACAGATAACTAAAAAAGATCTTCAGGATGCTAACAAGAAGTATAAGCAAGATCAACAACGTGCCTTTGATGTTATTAAAGCCGAACCTAAGCCAAAGCAAAAGGTAGATTTACAATACGAGTTAGAGCGTAAGATTATAGAGATTCTGTTGCTCTATGGAAATAAAACGGAACAATTCGAAGATTTAGTGCTTAAAGAAGATGAAGTAACTGGAGACTTACTCTTGGAACCTGTTGTTCATGAAGCCAAGGTTTTTGAAAAAGTATATCTGGACTTGCAAGAAGATGAAATGCAATTTTCCAATAATGAGTTCAAATTACTGTATTACAAGATAATTGAAAAACTAAACCAAGAGCCAGAATTTTCTACGAGTAGTTTTGTGAATACTATAGAAATGGAACTCGCACCATTGGTCACAAATATTGTAATGGATAACGAGAAGTACGTTATGGATAACTGGGAAAAAAAGAACATTTTCCCTAAGTCAAAATCGCATGCAATCAAAGACTATGTAAGTCAGACAATTCTTAGCTTAAGATGCCTGCTTATTGATAATAAACTTAAAGAATTGGCACAAGAATCTTTGCTAGAAGATTATGATCGCAAGGAAATTCTCGAAACCAGTATCGATTATAATAAGCTCAAAGTTCTATTGGGAAGTAAGCTCGGTAAGGTAGTAAACCATTAGGCCAAATCGTGATGTCTTGCTTGGTGTACTAAATCAATGACGTTATCTACATTTAGTTTTTTAAACAAACGCGCTTTATAAGTACTAACAGTCTTTTCGTTGATATCAAGTTCTTCTGCGATATGTTTATTCTTTTTACCTACTGAAAGTAATTTTAGAACTTCTACTTCGCGAGTGGACAAACGTTTAAAGAGCCGTGTTTTACTTTTAGCTGTGTTGGTGTATTTATAGTGTTTGTCCATTTTCTCACTCAGATAGATTTCTCCATTAACCACAGTCTCAATAGCATTGAGTATGTTGTAGGTTGTGGCGTTTTTGGAAACATAACCCGATGCACCAGCTTTCAATACACTAATAGCATAAATCTCCTCTGGTTGATGGCTAAACATTATAATTTTTGTCGCTGCGTGTTCTTTTTTAATTGCACGTAAAGCGGTAATACCATTTAATTCTGGCAAGTCAATTTCAGAAATAATAAGATCTACATCATTTCTGCGGACAAATTCAAAAATTTCCACACCACTTCCTAAACTACCAACAACCTGGTGTTCAGTGTGATCTTCAATAATACATGTGAGTCCTTGGCGAACAACTGGGTGGCTATCTACCAATAAAATATTTGCCATTTGTTTAACTATTTTCAGTAAAAATTTGCGTTAGGTCGCAAAAAGTTAAACAAAATTAGAAAAAATAATGACTTAGGAGTTTCTTTTTGTAAGAAATTTAAACAAAAAATAAATTATCCTTAACCATTATTTCAATTCTTTAGGAATTTCACAAATTGGGATAGGAATCATTTTGTGTTTGTTTGATGAATTGTAACGTGTGTATATTTTGAATACTTCTTTTTCTCTGCCTTCAAAATCATCGACAATTTTACCTTCGTCTTGCATTTGCATTGCCCATTCTAATTCTGGATAAGAAGCTCCAATTTGATCCTCGTCACTACGCGCATCCCCAAATAAACCATCACTCGGTGCTGCTTCCATTATAGAATTTGGCACTTGAAGTTTTTCTCCTATGGCATAAACTTCAGATTTTAATAAATCGGCAATTGGGCTAAGATCAACACCACCATCTCCATATTTAGTGTAAAATCCTACACCGAAATCCTCAACTTTATTTCCGGTACCTGCTACAAGCATCCCTAATAATCCAGCATGATAATAGAGTGTTGTCATTCTTAGTCTGGCGCGAGTATTAGCTAAGGCCATATCTACTGTGGCTTGTTTGCCATCCAAGGAGACTTCAGTTTTAAACTCCTCAAAAACAGGCTTGAGATCAACACGTGTGTCTCGGACGTTATCAAATCTTTCCTTGAGCTGAGCGATATGCTCATGTGCTCTCGAGACATGACTTGCTGCTTGATGAATTGGCATTTCGATGCATAATACCTCTAAGCCGGTTTTGGCACAAAGTGTAGAAGTTACTGCAGAGTCAATGCCACCAGAAATACCAACAACAAAACCCTTAACTTTTGCGTTAGTTGCATAATCTTTTAACCAATTTACAATATAATCTATAACCTTTTCTGTTTGCATAATGACCAATTTTTGTAGCAAGAAATGTACCTTTGCAAACAAAAATAACCGAAAGGTAGTAGGATAAAAAATTTCTTATAAATGAAATTGAAATCAATTTTTATTTTTTGTGTAATTCTATTTTTTGCTTTGGCTTGCAAAGAAGATAATTCTGTAGAATCTGAGATCGCAAAGATCGATATGAATCTTGAGGTTGAGCGTTTCGATAAAATATTAGGTGCGGCAAAATCAGATAATTTAGAAGACATCAAAAGAGACTATCCGTTTCTATTTCCCAAGGAAATTGATAGTCTATGGACAAACAGGTTATTCGGTGATTTGCAACAGGAAATTTTTGACGAAGTGACATTGAACTACGATAATTTTGAAGGTCAAGAATTGGTAATTGAAGATTTCTTTAGGCATCTTAAATACTACGATTCTAATTTTGAAGCGCCTCGTGTTATCACAATCGCGGATTATGTCGATTATAGGAACAAGTTGACTTTAGAGGAGAATTTGTTAATCGTAAACTTGAGTAATTATCTAGGTTTGGAACATAGATTCTATCAAAACATTCCACAGTACTTTTCAAAAAATATGATTGTGGAACAAATTGTTCCTGAGATTGCAGGAAAATATGCGATTCGATACGCCTATCAGAATCAAAGAAGAACGTTTTTGGATGAGATAATCTTTCAAGGCAAACTATTATACTTCATAGAAGTGATGCTTCCAAATACTTCCAAATCACAAATTATTGGATATAGTGATGATGACATAAAATGGGCTAAGGCTAATGAAGTTATGATTTGGAGTTATTTTGTAGAGAATGAAGTATTATTCAAAACGGATCCAAAACTCTTCCAAAGGTTTACGGTTCCAGGGCCATTTTCAAAATTTGGTTTAGAGATAGATAACGAATCACCGCCAAGATTAGGTAGTTACATCGGATGGCAAATTGTAAAGACCTTCAAAGAGAAATCAGATATGGGCATTATGGATATTATGCGAACTGACGCAGATGAAATATTTAAAACCTCAAAATATAAACCAAGAAGATAATGAGTAAAATAACTTCAAAAATAGAATTGAACGTAGAGTTAGATGAAAATAGAGTTCCAGAGAAGCTCAATTGGTCTGCGGAAGATGGTGGTGTAAAAAATGAAGAAGCTAAGGCTATTATGTTATCTGTTTGGGATAGTAATGCTCAAGAGACCCTTAAGATAGACTTATGGACAAAAGATATGCCTGTTGATGAAATGAAGCAGTTTTTTCATCAGACTTTAGTTACCATGAGTGATACTTTTTTACGGGCAACTCAAGACGAAAAAATGACGGCTACCATGAAAGATTTTTGCGATTATTTTGCTGAGAAGCTTGAGTTAAAAAAAGAGTAACAATTTAGTAGCATTAGGTTAATCTTCAATTCCCCATTACCGAAGATATTTGCAATCTATTTTTAAGGGGGAAAAGAACATTAGCCAAGACTTCGATTGAGAAGTGTGCTAATGTTTTTTATATTGTATTATGAAAAAATTTCTATTTGGAGTTCTTTTAACTATTTCGGTACTTTTAGTCTACAAGCAGTGTACTTACAAGCCAAATGTCACGGTAGCAAGTTCTAGTGATATGATAGTAGAACAACTCAAAAATGTAAGTAAGCTTGTGGTTTCTGAAGGTCATTTCTCTGAGGTGTTCAATTATGAAAATTCTAAAGCCATTTTTGGAGATTATCTGACGGCAGAGAAAAAAGCAATAGTTGTGGTTAATGCAAAGGTTTCTATTGCATACGATCTTCAATTATTAAAATATGAATTAAACGAAGACACAAAAACACTTCGTATTATTTCTATACCACAAAAAGAAATTTCTATAAATCCAGATTTACAATACTACAACATACAGGATGATTTTCTGAATCCTTTTGAGGCTGAAGATTATAACAACATCAAAAAATCTGTGAATGATGATTTGTTGGCTAAGATCAATAAGTCAACACTGATTTCTAATGCTGAAAATCGATTGATTAGTGAATTATCAAAGTTCTATATTCTTACCAATTCTTTTGGTTGGACATTAGAGTATAATGGCGAACAGGTAAAAGAAGATGAGTTTTATAAACTCTTACTTTGATTGTTTGATAAGTGCGACACCATCTGAAATCAAATGTGCAATTTCCGGTCGCATTTTACCTATTTCAACTAACATATTTTCTATCACATTGATTAACTTAGAATAATCCTTCTCATAAGCCAATTCCAGACATTCTAAAGGTAATAACCAATCATTTGAGTGATTTGTTTTCAATGTTTTTATGATGGAAAAAATATCATCTTCAGTATACTGCTGTTTCGTTCTTAGATCTCGTCCTTTCTTATAAATTCTTCAAGTTCTAATTTTATACTATCTGCTGTTTTAGCAGCAGTTTGATTTTCCGAGATATGATATAGGTTTTGAAAAGATAAATAGTCTGCACTACCTGCAAATGCATAAACTATTGACGAACCTACAGCGAAGTCTAATGTTCCATCTTCTGGAGAGAATAATACCTCTTCACCATAGGTAACTGTGCAATCTTCAAACTGTATAAGAATCAATTTTCCGTTGAGATTTCTTATTCCTGTAATGTTCAATCCTTCTACAGTAATGCCACTTTCATATTCAAAAGCTATACGTTTTCCATCATAAAAATTATAAGCTTTTAAGTCTCTTGGTCCCATATCTTCTATGGTAAGGTTTATGCCTTTTAACTTTCCAATTGGAGACGAAAAGCCATTAGGATAATTATCAGCACCATCACCAATTAATTCTTTTTTGGCCACGCTTAATTCTTTTTTG
>CBFHYD010000066.1:0-11695 GCA_965659975.1 Winogradskyella sp.
AAAATAGATTTTGCCCTTTGAGGTAATTAAATAAAAATATGAAAAGTATAACGCCAGAGATGACGAGTATTGCCGCTTTAATTTCTCTAGAGATTTTCAATAGTTTATTGGTTTGATGAGTAACAAAATTATGAATAAAATAATTAAGAAACCGTCTAAGTTATGAGCTTTTCAAAGCTTCTTCAACCGATATACGTTTCCCATTTTTATACGCCACAATAAAACACGAAGAGTAACCAGTTGCTTTGGCTTTATCTTTCAATGCTTTAGCCTCATTATAATCAGAGGTATTTCCGTAAAAATACTTATAAAGCGAACCTTGTTTTTCTCTACTTAAGTCCGATAATCCTTTGAAATTATAAGATTTGGCGTCGAGTTTACGCGAGCTGGCAGCAATCTGGACTTTAAAAGTAACATCTTTTACAATACGAGTTGGTTCTGTAACTTCCTCGTTATTACCTTCGATATTCTTTAAAATACTTTCACCAACATTAGCTTCTAATTCTTTCTTATACTCTTTAACAGCATGTGTTATAGCTTGAGCCATTTTAGATTGTCCAGCTTTAGTATTTAAAAAAGCACCTTCTTTTTTGTTAGTTAAAAAGCCTAATTCCACCAACACACTCGGCATGTACGTATTTCTAATAACAAGTAGACTTTTTTGCTTAAGCCCTCTACTTTTACGTTTTACTTTATTTATAAACGCATCTTCAATTTTGCGTGCCAAAAGAATACTCTGTTCCACATAAACCTCTTGCTCTATACCAATGGCAATTGTAGATTCGGGTGAACTTGGATCAAAACCGGCGTAATTCTTTTCATAATCTTCCTCCAGAAATATTACCTCATTTTCACGCTTAGCAAATTCAAAATTTCGATCTGTATTTTTTTCACCTAATACCCAAGTTTCTGTTCCATATGGCTTGGGGTTGGCAACAGAATTACAGTGAATAGATAAAAACAAATCAGCATCTGCTTTATTAGCGATATCAGCTCGTTTCCAAAGATCTACAAATACATCAGTTTTACGTGTGTAAATGACTTTGACATCTTTTAATTTTTCGAGCTCTCTACCCAACTCTAAAGTTACTTTTAAGGCAATATCCTTTTCCTTATGACCATTCCCTAAATTGCCATGATCTCTACCACCATGACCAGCATCAAGAACAACTATAAATTTATCTGAATCGGACTGTGCAAAACCTACTGGTGTTAAAGCTATTATAAAAGCTATAGCTAGTAATACTATTTTATATTTACTCTTCGTTTGCATATTGATTAAAAACGGCTCTAAGTTCGTATTATTACCTTTATTTAGTAATTTGAAACTTTAAAAAGAATATTAATTTTATTCCATTAAAATATCTAATTTTGGCGTTTCAAAAACCGAGCCATACTTTTACAAAAATACCATATATAGGTTTGCGTACAAATAGCCTGAAGACACTTTTCGCCCTTAGTTTTACAGTGTTTATTAACACTATTGGCTATTCTCAAGACATTCCGCCTAAGCCTAAACCGGTTAATCCAAACCCAAAAGAACAAAAACCTGAAATCAAGAAGGATACCGCTACCGTATCAATTGATTCGCTATTTAACGATAAGCTTCCAACAAAAGAAATTGATTCTGTAAAAACTGATTCTATAGAAAAACCTAAAGAGTTTCTTGACGATGTTGTAAAATACGATGCAAAAGGTCGTGTATCACTTAACAATAAAGAAAAGAAAATATACCTCTATGACGAAGCTGTTGTAAAATACCAGGATATGGAAATTACAGCTGGCGTTATTGTTATAGATAATAATACAGGTCTCATCTATGCTGGTCGTGTAAAAGATTCTACAGGATATAGCCAAAGGCCAGTATTTACGCAGGCCCAAAATAAAGTTGAACCTGACTCTATTATATTTAATAAGGATACGCGCAAGGCTATCATTTTTAATACGAGAACTGAAGATTCTGGATTTAACATCTTTGCGCCAATTACAAAACGTGAAAATGATTCTACAATTTTTATGAGGCGAATGCAGTTCACCACCTCAGAGAATTTAGATGATCCTGAATATCAAATTATTGCTTCTAAGGCTAAGTTTGTTCCTGGTAAGAAAGTCATTGTTGGTCCGAGCTACATGGAGATTTATGGTGTGCCAACACCAATAGCCTTACCATTTGCATTTTTCCCATTAGCCAAAGACCAAAAGTCTGGTGTTATATTCCCAACCTTTGGTGAAGACACAGGAAGTGATCGTGGTTACTTTATACAAAATGGAGGTTATTATTTTGCAATAAGTGATTATTTGGACTTGGCAGTGCTTGGTGATTATTATACCAATGGCAGTTATGGTTTACGTGTTGAGAGTAATTATGCCAAACGTTACAAATTCAACGGTAATCTTGCCATACGTTATGAGAATCTATTAACGAGTGAGCGTGCATTCCCAGATTTTACACAGAATACAATTTATAATATCCGTTGGTCACATGCACAAGATCCAAAATCCAATCCAAATTCACGCTTTTCGGCATCGGTTAACTTAGGTAGTAGTCAGTTCTTTAGGCAATCTATTAATCAGAATAATGTTGTTAATTCGCAGAATAACACCTTAGCTTCATCAATATCGTATAATAAGACTTTTCCTGGTGAGCCACAGGTAAACATTAACTTAACAGCCACACATTCTCAGAATACGCAGACTGAAACAGTTAATCTAACCTTACCAACCTTGCAAGCTTCTGTTGGTCGTATATTTCCGTTTGCACCTAAGATCGGAGCGAAAAAAGGAATTATTCAGAATATCAATTTTCAGTACAATTCAAGAGCAGAATATCGTATATCTACAACCGACTCACTTTTTGGAACAAGTGCTATGTTCGATGACGCTTTAGCAGGTATGCAGCACAGTATTCCTTTGACAACAAACTTTAAGCTTTTTGATTATTTCAGTGTTAGTGCAAGTACAAACTTTCAAGAAAATTGGACATTAAATACAGTTAACCGAAGTTGGGATCAAAGTACACAATCTGAAATCAGAACAGACATCAACGGTTTTGATAGCTTTAGAACTTATAATTTTAGCGCCAATATAGGAACGACTATCTATGGTATGTTCCCTTTCAACACTAAAAATGAAAAATCGCGTTTACAGGCCATTCGTCATGTTATGCGACCATCTTTAAGCTATACCGTTCAGCCAGCTTTCGATCAGTTGTATGAAACCTATGACGTCATTGATGCAAATGGAACAACTACGGATCAGGTGGAATACACAAGATTTGAACGTTCGATATTTGGTGCACCAGGAAATAGATACTCCAGCTCAATAGGCTTGGATATTGGTAATAATTTTGAAGCTAAAGTCTTGTCTAAAGACAGTACAGACACAGAGCCAAGAAAAATAACGTTGATCAATAACTTAAATATTAGTACAAGTTATGATTTAGCAGCAGATTCTTTAAACTTAGCTCCAGTTCGAATAAATGGTGGCTTAAAGTTATTAAAGGATAAAATGAATGTCAACTTTTCGATGACATTAGATCCGTATGCCCTTGACAACAACAACAATAAGATTGATCGTTTTAATATTGATAACGGTGGAAGTTTATTCCGATTGACCTCAGGAAATATTAATATGAGCTATGCATTAACTAATGAGACTTTTAGTCGTAGAGAATCTTCTCAACAAGATCAGCGAAATGAAGCTGAAGCTGTAAGGGCAAATGGACGTACGGATGGATTATTTGGGGTAACTGAAGATTTTACAAGTCGTGTGTATACTGAAGAAGATGCAGAACGGCAAAAAGAAAAAGAAAAAGACCTATCCAACTATAATTACAAAATACCTTGGAATTTACGGCTTGCCTATGCCGTTAATTACAATAATACAAGGCGTGAAGACCGAATTTCATCACATTCATTAATGTTTAGTGGTGATATAGAGTTGTCACCAAGATGGACTGTTGGAGCTTCGTCTGGTTATGACTTTTTAAACAAAGGATTTACCTTTACACAATTTCGTTTTGAACGCGATTTATTGAGTTGGCGTATGAATTTCACTTGGGTACCATTTAGTAATTTATCCAGTTGGAATTTCTTTATTGGTATTAAATCTAATTTCTTACAAGATTTAAAGTACGAACAACGTCGTCCTCCAGACCAGCGTTTAGGAAATTAATTCAATTGATTATGAAAAAAATAATAAATACTTCAAAAGCTCCTGCGCCTATTGGACCTTACAACCAAGCGGTTTTAGTTGGTAATACCTTATACACTTCTGGTCAAATCGCCTTAGATCCAGATTCCATGGAATTGGTTTTGGATGATATTAAGACTGAGACTAAACAAGTCATGGAAAACATGAAAGCCGTATTAGAAGCAGCTGATATGACGTTTGAAAATGTGATTAAAACTTCAATCTTTATTAGCGATATGAACAACTTCGCATTGATTAATGAGGTTTATGCCACTTATTTTAACGAAGAAACAGCACCTGCACGCGAAACCGTAGAAGTCGCTAATCTACCAAAGTTTGTAAATGTGGAGATTAGTATGGTTGCGGTAAACTAATTAAAATCTCGATTATCGAGTGAAACTCAAAAAAGCAGACCTAAAAGCATTCTTAGACGGAAAGGTAAATCTCTATAATAATCCAAAATTTATAGAAAGTGATCCTATCCAAATACCTCATGGATTCACTAAAAAAGAAGACATTGAGATTTCTGGTTTTTTAACGGCAACCATTGCTTGGGGTAACCGAAAAAGCATTATTACTAATGCCAAACGTATTGTCGACTTTTTGGATAATTCACCTTACGATTTTATCATCAATCACCAGGAATCCGATTTAGAAGCACTTCTACCCTTTGTGCATCGTACCTTTAATGGTGCAGACTTTATTCAGTTTGTAAGTAGTTTAAAACATATTTACAAAAGTCATAAGGGTTTGGAGGCCATATTTGCAAAGCATGCCGAGAAAGATTCCCTACAATTGGCGATTCATAAATTTAAAGAACATTTTTTTGAAATAGAGCATTTAGATCGAACTAAAAAGCACGTAAGTGATCCACTAAAAAACTCAGCCGCCAAACGAATCAATATGTTTTTACGCTGGATGGTGCGTAACGATAATGCTAGAGTAGATTTTGGCATTTGGAAAAGCTTATCACCTTCACAATTGAGTTGCCCTTTAGATGTGCATTCAGGAAATGTAGCGCGTAAGTTAGGCTTACTTAAGCGTAAACAGAATGATGCTAAGGCTTTATCAGAACTCGATAAAAATCTTAGGAAATTGGATCCATCAGATCCTGTAAAATATGATTTTGCTCTTTTTGGACTTGGTGTCTTTGAAGGCTTTTAAGTATTTTTAGTCCAGATTTATTCACTTCAAATTACATACTATGAAATATAAGTTTATACTCGGTCTATTTTTAGTTTCAGCCGTTGGATTTGCTCAAAATATTGAAATTCCAGTTGACACTTCTGTCGTTACCACCAATAGTGTAAAAATAAAAGGACAAACTATTAAGTACATGGCCAAAACAGGATTTCAACCTGTTTGTAATTCTGATAACGAAGTCATGGCTTCATTGTATTATACCTATTACAAACGAACTAACGACAGTAAAGGCACAAAAAGACCTTTAATCGTGTCGTTTAATGGTGGCCCAGGATCTGCATCCGTTTGGATGCATATCGCTTATACTGGCCCAAAAGTATTGAACATTGACAATGAAGGCTATCCTGTACAACCGTATGGCGTTAAGGATAATCCTAACTCTATATTGGATGTTGCTGACATCGTTTTTGTAAATCCTGTAAACACAGGTTATTCCCGTAAGGTTAAATTATCCAATGGTGAGTATGCGGATGATAAACTCTTTTTTGATATTAATGCCGATGTAAAATATTTAGCAAGTTGGATAAACACCTTTGTGACAAGAGAAAACCGTTGGGAATCGCCCAAGTATATTATTGGTGAAAGTTATGGCGGCACACGTGTTATGGGCTTGTCTTTAGAGCTTCAAAATAGCCAATGGATGTACCTGAATGGTGTGATTATGGTTTCTCCAGCAGATTACAAGGTACTTCGTGTTGGTGGTCCAGTTTCCTCAAGTTTGAATTTACCATATTATACCGCTGCGGCTTGGTACCACAAAATGTTACCAGGTGAATTACAATCAAAAGACCTATTAGAAATTTTGCCTGAGGCTGAAGATTTTGCAGTAAATCAATTGATTCCAGCCTTGTCAAAAGGCGGATTTATATCCTCTACTGAGCGCAAGGCTATTGCTAAAAAGATGAGTTATTATTCTGGATTATCTGAAGATGTAATTCTTAAACAAAATCTTGACGTTCCAAACCGTTTTTTCTGGAAAGAACTATTAAGAGATAAAACAGGTCAAACCATTGGTAGATTAGATTCACGCTATCTCGGCATTGACCGTGTTGAAACTGGTGATAGTCCTGATTATAGTGCAGAATTGACCTCTTGGTTGCACTCATTTACACCAGCCATCAACTATTATATTAAAAATGAATTAAACTTTCATACCGATTTAAAGTACAATGTCTTTGGTAACGTTGGAAACTGGGATAGAACCAATGATAATGTTCGTGAAAATCTACGTCAAGCAATGGCACAAAATCCATATCTGAAGGTATTGACGCAATCTGGTTATTATGATGGTGCGACTACATATTTTTCAGCAAAATATAGCCAATGGCAGATTGATCCAAGCGGAAAACTAAAAAACCGCATGTATTTCAAAGGTTACAGAAGTGGTCATATGATGTATTTGAGAAATGAAGACTTAATTAAGGCTAATGATGACCTTAGAGAATTTATAAAGAACTCATCAGCAAAAGGAAAGGCTGCTAAATATTAAGTTGTTATAATTACTGAGCTTGTTTCAGCATTTTCCACTAAAATATTGCAACTCATTGCT
Source organism: Winogradskyella sp. (assembly GCA_965659975.1). Lineage (GTDB taxonomy): Bacteria > Bacteroidota > Bacteroidia > Flavobacteriales > Flavobacteriaceae > Winogradskyella. The sequence goes on from CBFHYD010000066.1 coordinate 6,944, forward strand.
AACAAACAAAAAGGCTTCCGATTGGAAGCCTTTTTAAAATTATAAAGATCTGTTTACTGATTCAACCATGCTTTACGTGTAGCAATTTGTTCAGGTGTTGCATCCGGGTTTTCACCAAGACCATTTCCTTTGGCATAGGCCTTTGTCAATGTTGTTTTGATAGGTATAGATGTACCATTACGCTCTATGGTCACATCTATTTCTTGACCTTCTTGCCAAGAGAACATATTAGTTACAACTTCCTGAGCATTCTGTAAAGTCAACTCCGTACCATTAACGGTTTTTAGAATATCATTAGCTTGAATTCCTTGTGCCTTCCAAAAGGAGTTTTGCAATGCAACGTCAGTAAAAAAGATTCCCTTATCAGGTGAACCACTGAAAATTATATTCTGACCACCAGCGAAAATATAGTTTGTCTTTACTTCCATTTCACCTTCTATTAAACCAACTATTTCAAAGAATTCTGCGTAGTTAATTGGTGTGTTGCCTTCGACATGTGTTTTAAGGAAATTGGCAACACTTGTATAAGTCATGGCACTAATTTCTTCAATTATTTTATCGTCTTCAAATGGTTTGTTTTTTCCATATTTAGCAGATAATTCTTTCATTAGAGACAACATACTTCTATTTCCATTACTCTCTTTACGCATCAAAATGTCGATACACATTCCTATTAATGCACCTTTTTGATAAACGTTGATATAATTTTCTTTATACGGCGATTCAAGTATATTCTCGCTCATTTTGGTAAAACTCATATCATCTGCAAGATTTTTAGAGAATGAAATTTTTCCCATAGTTGTATTATAGTACTCAGCTGGAGTAACCAAACCTTCGTATACTTGAAAATGTTGTGCAAAATATTCTGTTACACCTTCATACATCCAGAGGTGTTTTGAGAATGTAGGTTGGTTGTAATCAAAATAATGCACATCCTCAGAATGCACAGAAAGTGGTGTGACAATATGGAAAAACTCATGTGCTACAACATCTACCATAGATTTTGCCAAAAGCTCTTTAGACGATGACTCAGGAAGTACTACCACTGTAGATGTGTGATGCTCTAACGCTCCAAATCCTTTTGGAGCATCTTCAGAACCGTCAGATAAATAGAGGTAGATATCATAACGAGGTGTATTATTAACATCTCCTAAATATTTCTTCTGTGCCTTCATCATCTCAAAAACAGTTTCTTTGAGGCTTGCCGCAGTATGTGTATTATTTGGAGAGTAAACACTTAAAACAATTTTTATATCTCCAACTAAAAATTCTTCAACATCCAGTTTTCCATACATCATTGGATTATCTGTAATTTCGAAATAACGTGTTGCTAAATATTTACTTGTTTTTACTGTTCCATCTGATGAAAGTTCAGACCCACCATCTTGCAAGGCAGAGGTTCTAATAAAGTCAGCAGGTGCAGCAACTTCCAATGTGTATTGGTTGTTTTTTAAACTATCGAAGTAACCTATAAAACCGTGTAAATTCAAAACAAAATTTTCACCTTCTTCAATATTTGTTCCTGCAGGACTAAAAGGGTCTTCACCACCCATGCCACCAGTTTTTTCTGTATCAAAACTGTCATTTACCAAATAAGTTATTTTATCTAATTCAGTAGCATTTGCAATCGTCCATGTGTTTTTATCGACATTAGTTACAACTAACTCGTTACCATTGTAATCAATGGCTTTAATATCTTCAACATAACGTCCAAAATCGCTTACAGCATAGGTTCCTTGGACAACTCTTGGTAAACGATAGGTTACCGTTTCAAGAGAAAATCGTCCAGGGTTTATGGTGACTGGCACACGATCATCGTTAATATTTACTAAATCTATTGCCGTCTCAACAGGATTATTAGCAGCCGAATCATCAACCTTAGGTTTGGCAGAACCACAACCGAATAAAAATCCAGACAATACTAAAGAGGCTAAAAAATGCTTCATTTTAATTTAAATTTTAGAATGAACAAATCTAAGATTCTATACTTGGTTTTAAACTAAAGGATTGTTAAAATGATATCATTATATTCGCCTTATGTCACAGCCATTAGTCAGTATACTAACGCCTTTCAAGAATGTTTCCAAGTACATTGAAGAATGTTTGGAGTCTATATCTAATCAATCCTTTACCAATTGGGAATTACTCATTGTTGACGATCATTCTACCGACGATTCCTACGAATTGGTAGAAAAATTTTCTAAATCAGACAAACGTATTCAGCTATTCACAAACGACGGCGACGGTATAATTGATGCGCTGAGATTGGCATTTAAACATTCAAAAGGCAGCTACATCACGCGTATGGATAGCGATGATATTATGTCTAAAAACAAGTTGGAAGTAATGGTTCAACAACTTAATAAATACGGAAAAAATCACGTTGCACTTGGGTTGGTGAAATATTTTAGTGACTCAGGCATAAGTGATGGTTATGCCAAATATGAAGAATGGTTGAATGGACTAACGACGAAAGGAAACAATTTTGACGAAATCTATAAAGAGTGTGTTATTGCTTCGCCATGCTGGATGATTCATCGCGATGACTTAATTGCTTGCGGTGCGTTTAATCCTAATCGATATCCAGAAGATTACGATCTTACATTTCGTTTTTATGAGAAGAACTACAAATGTATTCCAAGTAATCAATTATTGCACTATTGGCGCGATTATAGCAGAAGGACTTCTCGCACCCACGAACATTACGCTCGGAATTACTTTTTGGATATTAAACTGCGTTATTTTCTTAAACTGGATTATGATAACAGTAGACCTTTGACGGTTTGGGGCGCTGGTTTTAAAGGCAAAACCATTGCTAAATCATTAATTGATAGTCAGATAGATTTTCACTGGATTTGTGATAATGTGAACAAAATTGGTCATAATATTTATGGCAAGACCTTATTGCCTTTTAGTAGTTTAAAAACCATTAAAAATCCACAAACGATTGTTACTGTTGCTAATGCCGAAGAACAAACTAAAATCGTCGATTACTTTGATACATTAGAATTACAAGCGGTGAAGGATTATTTTTTCTTTTGTTAGTTCTCGACTCCGCTCGAACTGAAAGGATTAAATTTTTAGTACTTATGTATTAAAATCTACTTAAGATATTGAATTAGTTTTATCCCAATTCCTATATTTGAAATCACGAATTATTATAGATTAACGAATGCAGTTTAAACATCCTGAACTTCTGTGGGCACTACTCTTACTGCTTATTCCTATAATCATTCATTTATTTCAATTACGGCGATTTCAAAAAGAGGCTTTTACTAATGTAAAGCTGCTTAAAAATATAAAGCTACAAACACGGAAAAGTTCCCAGCTTAAAAAATGGTTAACCTTACTAACACGATTACTCCTATTGGCTTGTGCTATATTGGCTTTTGCACAACCATTTACAACAAACTCAGAGAAATTTAAGTCTAATAACGAAACAGTTGTGTATTTGGACAATTCGTTCAGTATGCAAGCTAAAGGCAACAATGGTAGTCTATTAAATGAGGCTATTCAAGATATCTTGCTTAATTATAATGAAGATGAGGAGATTACATTATTCACCAATGATGATGTTTTCAGAAATACAACAATCAAGGCTATTTCTAACGAATTAATTGGTTTAAAACATTCGTCAAACCAGCTTTCATATAATTCTGCTTTTCTAAAAGGTCAACAATTATTTTCTAAGGATAATAATAGTAGTAAGAACTTGGTGTTGGTGTCTGATTTTCAGCAAAAAGATAAGCCAATTGATTTCCCTAAAGATTCCGTAACAGATTTAAATTTAGTTCAACTTAAAGCCACGTATGTAAATAATATAAGTATAGACAGTGCTTATATTTCTCAGTATAACAGCGAGACGATTGAACTAAGTGTCAAGATTTCAAATTCTGGTGAACCTACAACGAATGTACCTTTATCACTTTTTAATAATACTGAACTCATAGCTAAGAACTCTGTTGATATTAATGATAAGGCCACTACTCTATTCACCATTCCTGCGAATAAGGAGTTTAATGGAGAATTATCGATTGATGATGCAAGTTTGCAATATGATAATTCATTCTACTTCAACATAAGTAAAAGTGATAAAATCAATGTACTTAGTATCAACGAAGCTTCTGATAATTTCTTAGAACGGTTATATACAGAAGATGAGTTTATTTATTCAAGTGAAGATTATAAAGTATTGGACTTTAGTAAAATCGAAGATCAAGATATTATTATTCTGAATGAATTAGAATCGATTTCAACACCATTAATCACTGCTTTAAAAACGTTTAAAGAAAATGGTGGAAGTGTTGTGATCATTGCCTCTCAAAACGCAGATATCCGTTCATATAACAGCTTACTTGTTAGCTTAAAATTACCATCAATAACTGAGCAAGTAAATGAGGAAAAACGCATAACAACCATTAATTACGATCATCCTCTAATTCGTAATGCGTTCTATAATAGAGTTACGAATTTTCAGTATCCCAAGGTGAATAGCTATTTGAGATTAAGTTCCAATTCTAATACAGTATACAGTTATGAGGATGCTTCACCGTTTTTAGTTGGCTTGGATAACTCCTATTTGTTCACGTCTGCCTTTAATGATGAGAATAGTAATTTTAAAGAATCACCATTAATTGTTCCTGCATTGTACAATATGGCAAAACAAAGTTTGGCCATTCCAAAGTTATATTACAACATCAGTGAGAATAACACCATTGATTTAGATGTTCAATTAGGACAAGATGAAATATT
>CBFHYD010000067.1:0-11424 GCA_965659975.1 Winogradskyella sp.
CCTGTTCCGTAAAAAATATTATCACCCAAAATTAGTGCGACGCTATCGTTGCCAATGAACTTCTCTCCAATAATAGATGCTTCTGCAATTCCATTTGGTTGGCCTTGAATAGCGTAACTAAATTGACAACCTAAACTGCTCCCATCGCCTAATAGTTTTTGAAACAATGGTAAGTCCTCAGGAGTAGAAATTATTAGAATCTCCTTGATTCCTGCCCACATCAAGGTCGATAATGGATAGTAAATCATGGGTTTGTCATAAACAGGCATTAACTGCTTACTGACAGCTAATGTTAGCGGATGTAATCGCGTTCCTGATCCTCCAGCAAGTATTATCCCTTTCATATGTCTTTATACTTATTTAAGTACCAATTAATTGTTTTTAATATTCCAGTGTCAAAGTTGTCTTCTGCAGCCCAATCTAATTCAGTCTCTATTTTTGAAGCATCAATCGCATATCTAAAGTCATGTCCTGGTCTATCTTTTACGAACGTTATTTGGTCCCTGTAACTTGTATTCTTTGGCCTTAGTTTATCTAAGATAGTACAAATTGAAATAGCAATGCTTAAGTTATCTTTTTCGTTATTACCTCCTATATTATAGGTTTCTCCTACTTTTCCTCTATGAAAAACAAGATCTATACCCTTGCAATGATCCTCGACATATAACCAATCTCTAATGTTTTTCCCATCTCCATATATTGGGATTTTATTGCCTTTCAGCGCATTTCGTATGATTGTTGGAATTAATTTTTCGTCATGTTGCTTAGGCCCATAGTTGTTGCTGCAATTTGTAGTAATCACGTTCATTCCATAGGTGTGAAAATAACTTCTCACTAAGAAATCAGATGATGCTTTGGAGGCGCTATATGGGCTATTGGGTGCATAAGGCGTGGCTTCTGAAAATAATCCTGTTTCTCCTAAAGTGCCGTATACCTCATCTGTTGAAATATGGTGGAATCTGCTGTTTTCAAACCCTTTGCTTGATTGAAATGGAGCATCCATCCAATAGTCCTTCGCGATATTTAATAGGTTAAATGTTCCTACTATGTTGGTTTGAATAAACTCATCAGGCTTAGAGATTGAATTGTCTACATGAGATTCAGCGGCAAAATGAATAACTCCAGAAAAACTATACTTTTCAAACAAGTTTTCTACCAAAGTTTTATCACAAATATCGCCCTTGATTAAGGTGTAATTTGAATGATTCCCAATAGATTTTAAATTAGAAAGCTCGCCTGCATAGGTGAGCTTGTCTAAATTAACTATCTGATAATTTGGATGTTTTTTTATAAAATATTCAATAAAATTAGAGCCAATAAAGCCAAGACCACCTGTAACAAGTATAATCTTATTGTAAAGCATTATCTTGAACAAATTTTCCAAATCTCTTAATACCAAAAAACAGGAGTAGTAATAGAACAGAAATGATTGGTAAAATTATCATTTTATTATTATACCATTCAAATAGTTGATATCCTGTGGGTGGAAAATCAGAAATTATATTAACCTGTTTTTCATTTGTGACGCGGTTCAGGGCTATTTTTTGTTTTTCTTTAAGAAGTTCTGCCTTTTGATTTAAAATAGAAGATTCATCAACAAGGAGTTCACTTTTCTGGGTACTACTCATATAGAAATTTGTGCCTTGAGATGCCGTAAATTCTTTTTCTGATTCTTTTTTTCTAATATCAAGGTATGTTATTAATAATGAGTCTAAAGATTCTAACCTTGAATCTATACTAGCCTCTTGCCTGTCCAAGTTTTTTAATGTTGTTTCTCTAATTTTTGTGATATATTCATTATCTAAAAATTCAGAAACAATACCATCATTTATTTTTTCAAAAACATACTTATTTGTAGCTGTAACACCGATTTTATGATCTTTAAAATGATAATCGGATTGCTGCTTTTTATAGTCATCAAACGTTACTTCTAATTGGGATAAGGAATCTAACCCCGATTTGTAGGTTAAAAAATCTTTAAAAAGTTCTGTTTCATCTCTATCAGCTTCTATATAAAACCCTTTAATGCTTAAGGCCTCGTTTGGAGATATTCCTAATCTTCTGGCAATCTCTATAGAATCTCGATCTACAGCCGCTAGCTGATTAAACTCTTTTATAACCTCATAGACTTTCCGACTTGAGTTAAATTTAGTTTCAATAAACATATTGGCATAATAGTCTTTTTTAGTAGACTTTTCTAAAAAATAACCTGTAATAAGACCCATAGCTGTAGCTAACGCATACCACTTTGCATTCTTAAAGAAATGAATTAATAGTAATATGAGTATCTTATAAACAACTTTAAAAATTGAGGCTATGAAATCAAATATTTTTTGAAAAGCATTACCTATCATTTTAAATAACTGACCCAAATCTATCTCATCTCTCTGAGGCGTAGAATTTGTATTCTCACTCATAATCTAATTATTAAATATTTGTTCTAAAATTTTTTTTGTTATTACATAAGTTGGCTTAACGCCTGTTGTACCTAATCCTCCAGAGGCCAATGTGTGACCTGTTTCTAATGGGTTATCACTGGCATAATAAGCGTATCTTACCTTTACATTCTCGTTTATACTTCCACGAACTTTTGATGCTGCCTGAATGGCTTTCTGGTAATGTGCGCCTTCCATTTCAAGACCAATAACATCCCAAGTTGAGGTTTTAAAAAATTTCAAAATCTCCTTATTCTGGAGAGATGTCCCCAATACCGTAATCATAGCTCCTTCGTAAACATCAACGCCGCAATCTACAATATCTGATGTATTTAACTCATTTTTGAATGGATAATTATCTGCTGTACCTTCAAAAATGTGCGCCGAAGGAATCATTACATCACCTTTGCCACCTTCTAAAATACCCGCTTTACCCATTATGGATATTGATTTTACATCCAAATGTACTTTATTTCCGTCAATTATAACCGGTTTTAGGAGTTCATCCATTGTTTCATAAGCCTGCTCTCCAAAAGCATAATCCATTACTATAATTACTGCCTTTTTATCTATATCGATTTCTGAACATGAGTACTTCAGCTTGTCAAAATCAATTTTGTCAGTGTCAAAAATCTGAACATCAATGTTGGTGCCAGAGCTGTCCTTTATAAATGTCATCCCTTGTTTTTTGGCCAATGTTTCAACTTTAGATCTTATTGCCTCATTTTTGCTTTGACTAAGCATCTTATAAAGGTCAAAAATTGTTTCCGCCTCTTTTCTTGCTTTGGTGTTTTTGAGTGCTGCTTCAGCGAACAAAGAATTCATAACACTGTGCATATTTGCACTTATAATGTGAACAGGTCGTGTTAACAATGCTTTTTCATTTAGAGTTAGCTTAATATTATCAGCCCAAATTTCTCCATGAATGTGGTGTCCTAATCGTTCTCTTAATACTGGACTAAAAGTCACCGTTCGCTTATTCTTATTTATGACTTCTTCTATAGCTAATTTTCCTAGCCAATACACTAGATTCAAGAATCTGTCAGGATTAGCTTCGGTTGAAAAATCATCATAAATCTCTGAAATTTCATTAAACGTTCTCCCCAGTATATGAGCTGTGTGTGTTATAGCTATCTCACGCTCTTTTTGGTTTAGCTTTTTGTTTTTGGCAACAGCCGATTCTAACTTACCCCAATCTCTAATTGTAGCGCCTGAATCATTAATAAGCACGCGCTTACTAATCTTATGTGACTCAACAAATAGAAAGGTTAGGTGTGTAAGAATGTCATAAATTTCTGAACGTCCACGCGTAACTTCAATATTCATTTGTTCAGAATCTATACGGTAACAATTCCGTCTGCGTTTTGCTGGTATTATAACTTCAAAGTGAGAATCTCCATAGCCTTCATCACTAGTTAAATTTATATAAGAGCACTCTTCTATACCTATTGGTAAACGATCAATAACATATAACAGGCCTTCGAGCTCTGCCTTTTCCTCGCCTATAGAGCCATAAATTTCTGGCCTTAGCAATAACAAAGCTTCACGGAGTGTTTCACCAGAAACACCCATAGGTTTGTAAAACCCACGATTGAACAGGTGCCGCATAGTAATATACATTCGCTCAATGGCATTTGAACTTTCTTGGGCACGTGTTCTTGTATGTGTTTTGCTGAGTGTTTTCATAAATTTTTAGCCTGCAAATATAAACTAATTCAATAATTGTTGGTTATACAAAGCATCAGCTATTTTTCTATCGTTAGACAGTCTTGGTATTTTATTCTGGCCTCCTAGCTTCCCTATTGACTTCATATAGCTCTTAAATCCGCCACTCTTAACCAATGAAATCTTTAAGTTTTGCAACACCTTACCTTCTATTAAGTCCCTGTAATAACTATTTTGAGACTTTAGTGAATTATCAATCTTTCTTGCAAATGCATCAAGATTATTTGGTGCATTTTCAAATTCTACAAACCATTCGTGATAGGGTAATTCGTTTTCCGTGTTAATCATTGGGGCAACAGTAAATTCGTTGATGGTTGCTCCCGACGCATCCAAAGCTTCTTTCATCGCTTGTTCTACCTCTTTACTTATAACGTGTTCTCCAAATGCAGAGATAAAGTGCTTTATTCGTCCCGATACAATAACGCGATACGGATTAGTGCTTGTAAATTCTACCGTATCTCCAATGTTATAAGCCCATAAACCCGCGTTTGTGGAGATAATCATAACATAGTTTACGCCAACTCTTACATCTTTTATTGTAATTCGTTTCGGATTTTCTTCAAAAAAATATTCTGCCCCCACGAATTCATAAAATATCCCTGAATTAAGCTGTAGTAACATTCCTTTTTCATTCTGTTTGTCTTGGAATGCAAAAAAGCCTTCACTTGCTGGGTACAACTCTATACTGTCTACGTTACGCCCTATCAGATTTTCAAATTTAGCTCGATAAGGTTCGTAGTTTACACCGCCAAAAATGAAAAGGTTGAAGTTCTTAAAGATCTCTCCAACTTTCTTATTCTTTTTTTCTATCAATTTTTCAAAATACATCTGTACCCAAGAAGGTATTCCAGAGATAATTGACATATCCTCTTTAAGCGTTTCGTCCACAATTGCATCAACTTTGGTTTCCCAATCTTCAATGCAATTTGTTTCCCAGCTTGGTAATCTGTTCTTCTGTAAATACTTAGGTACATAATGCGCCACAATCCCGGATAACCTTCCTAATTGAATGCCGTTTTGTCTTTGTAAAATTGGACTTCCTTGTAAGAAAATCATTTTCCCATTTACAAAATCTGATTTTCCAGTCTCATTTATATATAACAAAATTGCGTTTCGTGCCGCTTGTACGTGACTTGGCATACTTTCTTTTGTAATAGGGATATATTTTGCGCCCGAGGTGGTTCCTGATGTTTTTGCAAAATAAATAGGCTTACCCTTCCAAAGTATATTTTCTTCACCATCGACAACCTTGTTCACATAAGGCTTAATGGCTTCGTAATCCCTTATCGGAACTCGATTAACAAAATCCTCATGATTGTTAATACTTATAAAATCATGATCCTGACCAAACGCCGTTGTGCTTGCTTCTGAAACTAATTGTCTAAATACTTTTTCCTGAGTTTCAATAGGATTTTTTGCCCATTTATAAACTCTATAAGCAATCAATTTTGCAAACGGTTTTGCTAAAAGTGATTTAATAGATATCATTTTTCAAAATCTATAAAATTGGTTGGATTAATCGGGTATCCTTTGCTCCAAAGTTCAAAATGTAAATGCGGTCCTGTTGTGAGACTACCTGTATTCCCAGAAAGAGCTATAACCTCACCTGCTTTTACCAAATCGCCTTGTTGTTTTGTTACATATCCATTATGCTTATAAATTGAAATCAACTCATTAGGATGTTCTAAAATTAAAACATAACCTGTTTCTACTGTCCATTCCACAAAAATAACGGTACCATCTGCAGTAGCTTTAACCGGTGTGTTTTCCTCGACAACAACGTCAACCGCAAAATGTTTTTCTTTGATATTATAACCATCGGATATAGGTCCATTTACCGGTGGAAATAGGATAAAGTTCGATGTGTTTATTTCAGAATCAAACAAATTGTATTTGTCTTCTTTTTCTGCTCTCAATCTTAAAAGAGAATCTTGCTTATTGGGTAAAACAGGGTCAATATCTATTTGATTGGCTGCTTCAATAATTGAATCTCGATTAAAATCAATCTCACTAACGTCTCCTTTTAATACCTTTTTTATTGAAGCGTAATATTGATCATTATAAAAAAGTTGAAGCTGAAGTGAATCTGTTTTATAAGATAACTCCGTTGCCTTTCTCTTTAAGGCTGTTGAAGAATAGCCTGGAATATACTCTCGTAATGGTGTATAAGCTATTAGGAGTGTTGTAAAAGCAATTAAAAGAATAGAACTGAACGCGGTTATGACAAAAACATTGAGGCGGTTTAGTTTTATGGCATAGCGTTCTTCGAAGGTTTCTTCGTTAAGAACGACAAGCCTGTACTTATGCAGTAGCTTTTTCTTTAACTTATCTTTCTTCTTTTTTTTCTGTTTCATGTATAAGCAAAAGTATATAAAATCGCGTTATCAGTAAGTTTTTAACGCTCTAATTAAACTTTAATTACTAACTTTGTGCTTTAATTTTAAATGATATGAGTTTACAGATGATTCCATTAATAATAGGACCATGGCAATGGGTAATTATTGGTTTAGCGGTGATTTTATTGTTTGGCGGCAAAAAAATACCAGAATTAATGAGAGGCTTGGGCAGTGGCATAAAAGAGTTTAAAGATGCCAGTAAAGACGATTCTAAAGAGGAAACGAAAGAATAAATTATAAATAAAATAGCTAAAAAAAGCCCACTCATCATGAGTGGGTTTTTTAATGTTTTATAGTTTGACTCTTACTTTATCTCAATAGACTTTATAATCGATTCTAATTCAAAAACATACTCGCGTTTGTCCCGCGATGGCGCATAAACATAGCCTTCTGCCACTAAAAATCTATTGTTAACCTTGTCCTCTATGGCATAATTCACAAACGGTCCCGCCATTAAAATACTGTCGTCATCAATTTCCCAAACACCTCGAGTCTCGTACGCAGGTTTGTTGTCTAATATAGCCATGAATAATGAAGGCACGTAAGCGTCTTCTGTTTTCATGAGGATATCATCCTCACCTGGGATTTCTTTGGCTTTTTCATCTCTCATTCTAACAATATCAATTATCGTACTATCACCTTTACGAATGGCATCCAATGGATAACTATAGAAAACCAAGTCCATTGTTGCGTTATTACTTAATGCTTTTCGAACCCAAAAGAAATTATCATCAGATTTTGCGATTTTATAAGCCGATGGTATGTCAATCGTAAATCCTAAAGCCTCTTCTATTGGAGCAACATCTAACTTCTGCTTATTAATTCGTCTTAATTTTTCTGAAACTTCTTGTTTGTTAAATGCATCAATAATTTTTGATTCATTAGTTCTAATTTGATCAATTATCTCTTGATCTGTCTTACCTTTTACTACAACAACTGTTTGGGGTTTTGCATAGACATTTTTGCTAATGCTTACACCTGTTGTATCTGTCTTTTCGATTTTTAATATGGTTCTGCTTCGAGTGGCAAATCCATCAAATACTTGAGTTGGTATTTGACGTAAAGAAAACATCGGTTCGTCTTGTGGTAATCCTTTTGCTGGGGCAGCCAAAATATTACGAATCTCACCGCCAACGCGGTCTTCCCACAAAATATTATCCGCAACAACAGAGATAGAATTAATATTCCCGTTAGATGCTGACAAATATTTGACGTTGTCATTTTTGTCATTGCAGCTTAAGACTAAAAGCAAAATGAATACTGCGAAAATATGTCTCATAATAATACGTTTTAAGTTGGTTTATCGGGATACCACAAGAGTCATTCCAATTTTGAGTTTATTACTACTAATTTTATTCCAAGATTTTAAATTCTCGACAGATACGCCATCAAACTTTTGGGCAATACTCCAGAGCGAATCTCCTTGCTTAACAGTATAAGTCTTTTTCCCAGCTGTATTTACTTTGGTTTCTGTTGATTTGGGCTTAGAAGATGAAGCCACTGGGTTTCTTGGATAAATAGTGAGTCGTTGACCTATTTTTAAGTTATTACTGCGTAAACCATTCCATCTTTTTATTTGACTAACACGGACACCATATTTCCGTGCAATTTTTCCTAAATAGTCACCGCTTCGAACGCGGTAACGCACCTTTGTATCGTTTTCAAAAAATTGTGGAAGTGGCTTCTCGCGCTTGTCAAATTCAGCCTTAGCGAAAGCGTATATTTTATCTTCGTTTGCTGCAAATGGACCAATAGCATGACGTGGTAATCGCAACGTATAATTTTCATCCTTTATAAAAGGAATAATATCCAATTTGTAGGACGGATTTAAATACTGTAGCTCTTCAATCTTAACGTCTGTCACTTCAGCAACTTGATCTAAAGTAATCATTTGTTTTACCCTAATCGTATCCGTTTCGACATATTGATACAATGGTTTTTCTGGTTTAAAACCGTGTTCTTCGGCATATTCAAAAATATACATGGTTGCCAAAAATGCTGGCAAATAACCTGCTGTTTCTCTTGGTAAATGTGGTCTAATATTCCAATAATTAGTATAGCCTCCTGAGCGTCTGATTGCCTTAGACACATTGCCTGGTCCTGAGTTGTAAGAGGCTAATGCTAAGTCCCAATCACCGAATATCTTATAAAGCCTGGCTAAATATTTTGCTGCTGCTTCAGTGGACTTGATTGGATCTCTACGCTCATCTACGTAACTACTAACATCAAGACCATATTCCTTTCCTGTGGCAAACATAAATTGCCAAAGTCCGGTTGCACCTACTCTCGATCGTGCTTTTGGCTTTAGTGCAGACTCAACAATAGCTAAATATTTAACCTCAAGTGGTATATCTTCCTTGTCCAGTGCTTCTTCGAACATTGGAAAGTAAAAATGACTCAAACCCATTAAGCGCTCAAGTGAATTGTGGCGGTATTTCAAATAATTTTTAATAACACTTTCTAAAGATGGATTGTAAGAAATATTAAAAGGAGTTCTGGCATTAAGGCGTTTTAGTCGCGCTTTTAATGTGTCGGTTGACAATTCTGGGTAATCTACAGGTTTATAATCTAACTCTGATACCGATTTATAAATAGTATCAAAAAGCGTGTTGCTGTATAATTCTTCCAACCATTTTTCATCTATTTTAGAAGCTAATTCTAAATCTTCAAGCTCATCCAATTTTAGGGTGTCTGTCTTTACTGCTGGAATATTTGTTCCCTCAATTTTGCTACCGTCTAATAGAGCATTAACCGCTGGTCTGTAATAGGTCGTCCCATTTATAATAGTATCTATTGTATAGGTTTTACCTTTCTCAAAATCCTTTTCTGTTAGCCGTTTTATGGGTTGTATCGAATCCTGTGCAAAGGCCCATACACCGATGAAAATTAAAGCTGAAGTGAAAAAAATCTTTAGTCGCATAAATGCTTTTGATTAGATAACGTAACGTCGTTTAGAATTGTTTTAAGATATATACGAGTATTAACTCATAATAGCCGCAATTCCTGGCAAAACTTTCCCTTCTAAACTTTCTAACATAGCGCCGCCGCCAGTACTGACATAACTGACTTTATCCTGAAAACCAAACTGTTTTACAGCCGCAACAGAATCACCACCACCTACAAGAGAAAAGGCTCCATTTTTTGTTGCCGTGGCGATTGAGTTCCCCAATTCAATTGTTCCATTAGAAAATGATTCCATTTCAAAAACCCCTAACGGTCCATTCCATAAGATGGTTTTGCACTGTTGTACAACGGCGTGGAAATTTTCTTTTGATTTTGGTCCAGCATCAAGACCTTGCCAACCATTTGGAATTTCGTAAACATCAACAACTTGTGTTTCGGCATCATTGCTGAAGGCATTAGCCGCTAAAACATCTACAGGTAAATGCACTTTAACGTTCTTTGCTTTGGCCTGTTTCAGAATTTCTAAAGCCAATTCCATTTTATCATCCTCACAAATGGAATCACCAATTATACCACCTTGTGCTTTGATGAAAGTGAAGGTCATACCACCGCCAATAATCAAATGATCTACCTTGTCTAATATGTTCTCGATAATGGTGATTTTTGAAGACACTTTAGCGCCGCCAAGTACTGCCAAAACAGGCTTTTCGCCATCTTCCATCACCTTTTTTATACTCTCAATTTCTTTTGCTAAAAGATGTCCAAAGCACTTATTATCTGGGAAAAATTCGGCAACTATTGTCGTTGACGCATGGGCACGATGTGCTGTTCCGAAAGCATCGTTGACATAAATGTCTCCCAATTTTGAAAGTTGCTCCGCAAAAGCCTTGTCTCCGGCGGTTTCTTCCGAATGAAATCTAAGGTTCTCTAACAATAAAACTTCACCTGGTTCCAATGATTTAGCAGCTTCCTCGGCTTTTTCACCCACACAATTACTCACAAACTTCACATTTACACCTATAACTTCTTGTAGTTTTTCGATAATATGGTGCAATGAGAACTCATTTTGCATGCCTTTTGGTCGGCCCAAATGAGACATTAACACACAACTTCCGCCATCTTCCAAGATTTTAATAATCGTTGGCTTTGCTGATTGAATTCTGGTATCATCAGTTACTCTAAAATTGTCATCTAATGGCACATTAAAATCTACTCTTATTAGCGCCTGTTTGTCTTTAAAATTAAAGTCGTTTATCGTTTTCATTCCATCATTTATTGTTGCAAACAAATATAAGTCCATATAGCGCATTTGACAAAAGCGACTTTGTTGAAATTTTAAAGCAAAATATTATATAGATTTGCTTTATGTTGTTTTCAGAAATTTTAGGACAAGAACATATTAAATCTCACCTAACAAAAAGTACAGATGCTGGTAGAGTGCCGCATGCACAGCTCTTTGTTGGGCCTGAAGGTTCTGGGACTTTACCTATGGCCATTTCTTACGCACAATATCTTCTGTGCCAAAACAAAAACTCTGAAAATAACAATGGAAATGACGCTTGCGACTTGAAGTTTAAGAATTTATCGCATCCAGATTTGCACTTTGCCTTTCCGGTGACTACAAATGACAAGATTAAAAAGCATCCTGTTTCAAGTCATTTTATGGAAGAATGGCGACAACTTATTCATCAACAACCTTATGGAAATCTTTTTGATTGGTACAAGCTTTTGGGTGTAGATAATAAGCAAGGGCAAATTGGTGTAGATGAAGCTCAAGATATTGTCAAGTCTCTAAGTCTTAAATCATACGAAGGCGGATACAAGATTATGCTTATTTGGATGGCAGAAAAGTTGAACATAGCTGCAAGTAACAAATTGTTGAAGCTTATTGAAGAGCCACCAGAGAAGACAATTTTTCTTTTAATCGCAGAAGACGAAGAACAAATAATTGGTACTATAAGATC
>CBFHYD010000068.1:0-11002 GCA_965659975.1 Winogradskyella sp.
TTTAAATGATTATAAGATTGCTGTTACCAGTCGAGAATGTAGCTTATTAGGAAGACGCGAAGTACTTACTGGTAAGGCTAAGTTTGGAATTTTTGGCGACGGAAAAGAAGTGCCTCAAATTGCTTGGGCAAAAGCCTTTGAGAATGGTGACTTTAGATCTGGTTATTACCGTGATCAAACCTTTATGATGGCTATTGGAGAATTAACCATTGAGCAATTCTTCGCAGGTTTGTATGCAAATACAGATTTGTCTGAAGAACCAATGTCTGCCGGACGTCAAATGGGTGGCCATTTTGCAACACATAGTTTAGACGAAAACGGAAACTGGAAGAATCTAACAGAGCAAAAGAACTCAAGCGCAGACATCTCTCCTACTGCTGGACAAATGCCAAGACTTTTAGGATTGGCACAAGCCTCTAAAATATATAGAAATGTCAATGGTATTGATACTACTAACTTTTCTAAAAATGGTAATGAAATTGCTTGGGGAACCATAGGAAATGCCAGTACAAGTCAAGGTTTGTTCTTTGAAACGATTAATGCTGCTGGTGTGCTTCAAGTGCCAATGGTTATTAGTATTTGGGATGATGAGTATGGTATTTCGGTACACGCGAAACACCAAACTACTAAAGAAAATATATCTGAAATCTTAAAAGGCTTTCAGCGTGAAGACGATTCTAATGGTTACGAGATTTTTAGAGTCAATGGATGGAACTATGCCGAATTAATGGATGTGTATCAACGTGCAGCACAAGTGGCACGAAAAGAACATGTTCCTGTGATGATTCACGTTACCGAGTTAACACAACCTCAAGGACACTCAACTTCAGGTTCTCACGAACGCTACAAAAATGAACAACGTTTAGCTTGGGAAGCAGAATACGACTGTAATGCGCAGATGCGTCAGTGGATGATAGCAAATAACATTGCGACGGACGAAGAATTATCTGCCTTAGAAAAAGAGATTAAAAAAGCGGTACGTGATGGTAAAAAAGCCGCTTGGAGTGCCTTTATTAATCCAATAAAAGCAGAACGCAACGAAGCTGTCGCCTTATTAGGTAGCTTAGAACAAACAAGTTCTAACGGTGTTTTCATTGCAAAATTGAAGAATGATTTAGCAGCTATAGACGAACCAATTAGAAAAGACATTCTTTCTGCGACGCGTAAAGCCTTACGCTATGTGGTTTCTGAAAATTCTGCTGAAAAGACAGCATTACAGAATTGGATAAATAGCTATATAGAACGCATCCAACCTAAATACAGCTCGCATCTATACAGTCATTCTGATAAGAAGGCTATCAACCAACAAGAAGTATTACCAACTTATGATGCTAATGCCGAAGAAGTTGATGGACGTGTTGTTTTACGTGATAACTTCGATGCGATATTTAGTAAGTATCCAGAAAGTTTAGTTTTTGGTGAAGATGCTGGACATATTGGTGATGTTAACCAAGGTCTTGAAGGTCTTCAAGAAAAATATGGCGAATTGCGCGTATCCGATACTGGAATTCGTGAAGCCACTATTCTTGGTCAAGGTATTGGTATGGCCATGCGTGGTTTACGCCCAATTGCCGAGATACAATACTTAGACTATATCTTGTACGCTCTACAGATTATGAGTGACGATTTGGCTACAGTGCATTACCGTACCAAAGGTCGACAAAAAGCACCATTAATTGTACGTACGCGTGGTCACAGATTAGAGGGTATTTGGCACTCAGGTTCTCAATTGGGTGGCATCCTAAATCTATTACGAGGTATTCACGTTTTGGTTCCACGAAACATGACCAAAGCTGCAGGATTCTATAATACCTTATTGGAAAGTGACGAACCTGCATTAATTGTAGAATGTCTTAATGGTTATCGTCTTAAAGAGAAAATGCCAAGCAATATTGGTGCGTTTAAAACACCACTTGGTGTTGTAGAAACCATAAAAGAAGGTGAAGACATCACTTTGGTATCTTACGGATCTACCTTGCGTTTGGTAGAGCAAGCCGCTAAAGAGTTACAAGAAGTTGGTATAGATGCCGAAATCATTGATATACAATCACTTTTACCATTTGATCTCAATCATGATATAGTAAAAAGTATTGCCAAGACCAACCGTCTTATGGTCATTGACGAAGACGTTTCTGGTGGCGCTTCTGCTTATATCCTCAATGAAATACTGAATGCGCAAAATGCTTATCAGCACTTGGATAGCAAACCGCAAACTTTGGCGGCACAACCACATCGCCCTGCTTATGGTACAGATGGCGATTATTTCTCAAAACCATCTACAGAAGATATTTTTGAAGCCGTTTACAATGTGATGCATGAGGTAAATCCTACCGATTTCCCAAGATTGAGATAGGATATTCTTATTATTTCAGGTAAATCTAATCTATAAAGGTGTACTTTAGTATTCTTTTAAACAGTTGTGCTCAATTTCCAGTATGTTAGATATTGAAGAATTAATAAAGAAAATCATACCACCTGCAACTCGTGAAGAACGAGAAGGATTTTCTAATGATAATATCATTGCTGGACTGAATAAAGAGGAGTTTTTAGCAGTTGAAAAAAGGTTAATTGAGGAACTGAAAGAAAAAGATGACCTATTGATTGTGCAGATGTTGGTCAATATGAAATCTAAAAATGCTCTGCCAATTCTTTTAACACGTCTTGATAAAAAAGAATCTCACTTTGAAAAAATTACTTGGGCTGCACTAATAAATGACCTTAAAAAAGGAGATTCTGAAATGGAAAAAATTGCTTACGAAGCATTTGAAAAATTGGAATTTATTTATGCTGTGCAAAGTTCGATTTTTATGGACTTAATTAAGTTCAAGAGCCCAAGAATAAATAAGCGAATTGAAACATTTGTTGACCATAAATATGACTTGGTTGCTCATCACGCAAAAATAGTTTTGAATTATAATGGTAATTCTGATTCTTATAATAATGAGTCAAAAAAATGGTGGAAAATTTGGAAATAAAAGCCAGCATACAACAATGGCTATTGACAACACCATTGCTAAATACAAAAATTCATTACTTTTAATTTAATAAGTTTTATATAGTGAATAAAACTAATTGACACAGATGTCGTAAAGATGTCATTACTATGCCGTTACCTTTATTTGAGATAAGCAGTAGTTTTGTCTTAAATACCAAATTAAGATAAAATGAAAAACACGGAAACCTCTGTCACGATTAAAAAAATAAGAAATAGACTTGGATTTTCTCAAGAGGAATTGGCTGAAAAATCTGGACTTAGTCTAAGAAATATACAACGCATTGAAAATGGTGAAACAAATCCACTTGGAGATTCTCTAAAGAGAATAGCTCACGCATTCAATGTTAAACCTGATGAATTAATTGATTGGACTATTCAAGAAGACAATGTTTATTTAAAGATTTTACATTTATCTTCATTAACCTTGATAAAATGGAACAACTTTCTGGGAACCAAATACAAGTTGGTACATATACAATTCCCATAGGGCAAACCTATAAAGCAACTGTTTTAAAAGCCATACAAAATTAGATGAAGGCCGAATCTATAGCTACTATAAAAAAAGAACTTCAGCATCTTCCAAAAGAGGATTTATTACAACTATGTTTACGCTTAGGACGTTTCAAGAAGGAGAATAAAGAATTGATAACCTATCTCCTATTCCAAGCACATGATGAAGACGGTTATATTGAAAGTATCAAATCAACTTTAGATGAGCAATTCGAAAATATGAATACGGATAGCTATTTCTACATGAAAAAGACCATTCGTAAAATATTGCGTCAAATCAGAACCTTCTGCAGATATAGCATTACCAAAGCAACTGAAGTCGAACTTCTACTTTATTTCTGTCAACGTCTCAATGAGCTAAAACCAAATATTCATCGTAATCGGACTTTAGATAATCTCTATCAACGGCAACTGATTTCTATTGAGAAAAAAATCACAGCGTTTCATGAAGATTTGCAGTATGATTATAGAATTCAACTTGAAGAATTATGAAATTCACCATACCATTCGATAAAGAAATATATCATAAACAAATTCAACTCCAGTTTGATTACGTCTGGAAAAAAGCCTATGCCAAATCTTGGAAAGGTCTTGTTATAGGGTTATTATTTGTACTAATTGGCATTTTCTTTATTTCTCAAGAATCTATTTTTGGTTTAGTTTTAACAATAATTGGTTCAATCTCTCTATACAAGTATTATGAATTTATAAATCACTACAGAACCAGTAAGCAATCCTTTTTTTCTGCTGCTGAAGAATATGTTCAAAACAAAACAAAAGGAATACATAATAGTATATGGCAATTTGAAGAAAATTTCTTTCGGTATAAAGATGACAAATGTGATTTGAAACTCGATTGGTCCTTCTTTAAAAATTTCGATATTATTGAGGAAAATATATTTCTGAATACATCCCAGGAAAATATATCATACGTATTAGGAAAAATAGAATTAGAGGAATCCGATTATGAAGATTTATTATCATTTTTAAATTCAAAATTGCAAAAGGTATAGGTTTATATTTCGCTTACAAATCCTTAATTTAGCGCATCAAATTTCAGAATTAAATTATAATGAAAAATACTGCGCTTAGCGATACTCATATTGCTCTTGGAGCAAAGATGGTTCCCTTTGCTGGCTACAATATGCCAGTACAATACGAAGGTGTAAACATAGAACACGAAACCGTTAGAAATGCTGTTGGCGTTTTTGATGTTTCTCATATGGGTGAGTTTTTAATTGAAGGCCCAAATGCCTTGGACTTAATCCAAAAAGTTTCGAGTAATGACGCTTCAAAATTAGAAATAGGAAAAGCTCAGTATAGTTGTTTACCGAATGATGATGGCGGAATTGTAGATGATTTAATTATTTACAAAGTCAAAGACGAAACCTATCTACTCGTTGTAAATGCAAGTAATATAGAAAAGGATTGGAATTGGATACAATCTAAGAATGATGTCGGTGCAGAAATGCGAGATTTAAGTGAAGATTATTCACTATTAGCTATTCAAGGACCAAAAGCTGTTGAAGCGATGCAGTCTTTGTCCAGTCATGACTTAACAGAAATAAAGTTCTACAACTTTATAGTCGGTGACTTTGCCGGTATTGAGCACGTTATAATATCTGCTACAGGTTATACTGGTAGTGGTGGTTTTGAAATCTACTGCAAAAATTCTGAAGTAAAGCAAATCTGGGACAAGATATTAGAAGCTGGAGCAGATTTTGGTATAAAACCAATTGGCTTAGCTGCGCGAGATACTTTGCGTTTAGAAATGGGTTACTGCCTATACGGCAATGATATTGATGATACAACATCACCAATTGAAGCTGGTTTAAGTTGGGTATGCAAGTTCAATAAAGAGTTTACAAATAGCGAAGCTTTACAAAACGAAAAAGAACGTAAACCTGAGAATCGTATAGTAGGCTTTAGATTAGACGATCGTGGTATTCCAAGAAATGGCTATGGTATTGTTGATGGTTCTGGAAAGACCATCGGACGTGTGACTTCAGGAACAATGAGTCCAAGTTTGGGTGTTGGTATTGGATTAGGCTATGTACCAAGAGTGTTTGCTTCTGCAGATAGCAAAATAAATATCCAGGTTAGAAAAAAGGCCATTCCTGCAACTGTTGTAAAATTACCATTTTATAAAGGCTAAAATTCTGTTTCAGACGTTGTAAGATTAATTAAGATGAACGCGCAGAAATATAGAATTTTAATACTTGGTGCTAGTGGTTACCTAGGTAATTCAATTTATAAAGAGCTGTGCTCATATTTCTTGACTTTTGGCACCTATTTTACGCCTAAAAAGGAATTTGAAAAGAATAAGCAGTTTTTTCACTACGATGTCGAGGAAGGAGATATCTACGAAATTTTAGAGGTTACTAAACCAGATATCATTATTTCTGCACTGAGAGGAAATTTTCATGCACAGACTATTGCACATACTCATATTTGCGAGTATGCTTTAGAACATCACTCTAAAATTATTTTCCTATCGTCAGCTAACGCGTTTGATGCATACAGTAAATATCCAAGTTACGAAACGGATAAAACCCTGAGTCATAGCATTTATGGGCATTTTAAGATTAAAATTGAAAATATGCTCATGCGGATGCCACGCAAGCAAGTGGCCATCTTACGAATGCCAATGGTTTTCGGAACAAATTGTCCAAGAATACAAGAGATACGACAACGCATAACTGAAAAAGAAGCTGTTGAGATATTCCCTAATTTAATTATGAATGTGACACTCGATAAAAAAGTGACGCAGCAAATTCATTACATCATCAATAGAAAAAAGCATGGTGTATTTCATTTAGGAAGCACAGATTTGGTCCATCACGATGAATTTATACGAGAATTAGTTGCTAACCTATTCCCTACTAAAGTGACCTTCAAAAATGTGTATACCACCAATGATGATCGCTATTTGGCCGTATTACCAAAATATAACACGTTGCCAAAACATCTTCAAATCACCAGCGATGTCGTTTTAAAAGAGTTAAACAAATAGTTTGTGCTCTTAAGCTGAAATATTATCTTTAATACTATGAGTAAATTAGACGACAACAACATAGAAGCAAAACTTTTGCAATTGCCAGAATGGGATTACTTTGATAACGCCATTCATGCCGAATTTGAATTTGAAAATTTTAAAGATTGCTTTAGTGCCATGAGCAGAATTGCCTTTGAATGCGAGGCGTTAAATCATCATCCAAATTGGTCTAACACTTACAATGTCTTAAGAATTTCTTTATCAACACACGATGCTGGTGGTGTCACAGATTTAGATTTTAAATTGGCACATGCTATTGAAGCGATTGTAGAACCAGAGGAATAGATTTTCTTCACTGATATTTTCAAAATATAGATGCCTTAATTATCTTGGGCTTCTAAATAATTAATTCACAAAATACTTTTTTGTATGGGAAGAGCTTTTGAATTTAGAAAAGCACGTAAAATGAAGCGTTGGGCTGCGATGAGTAAAGCTTTTACGCGTATTGGCAAAGACATCGTAATGGCCGTTAAAGAAGGTGGTCCTGATCCAGATAGTAATTCCAGACTGAGAGCAGTTATTCAAAATGCAAAGTCTGTAAATATGCCAAAAGATAATATCGAGCGCGCTATAAAACGTGCGTCCGATAAAAATCAAGGTGATTACAAAGAAGTACTTTTTGAAGGTTATGCACCTCATGGCATTGCCATATTGGTAGAAACGGCTACTGATAATAATACACGTACAGTTGCGAATGTTCGTAGCTATTTTAACAAATGTGATGGTAGCTTAGGCACATCAGGTTCTGTAGTATTTATGTTTGATCATACCTGTAACTTTAAAATTAAAGGTGATGATTTGGACATGGAAGAATTAGAATTAGAACTTATCGATTTTGGAGTTGAAGAAATCTTTGAAGATACTGATGAAGATGCCGATGGAAACGAACAAACAAGTGTGATGATCTACGCACCGTTTGAAAGCTTTGGTAAAATTCAATCTTATTTAGAAGAAAATTCTATTGAGATTTTATCATCTGGTTTTGAGCGTATTCCTCAAGTGACTAAACAATTGAACGCAGAACAGATGGCTGATGTGGAGAAATTACTAGAAAAAATTGAAGAAGATGATGACGTGCAGAACGTTTATCATACAATGGAAGAAGCTACAGAATAAGAAACTTCTATTAAACTCATAAGAAAAAGGCTTTCAATAAACTTGGAAGCCTTTTTTATGCAATGTTTCTTTCTATTGACCTTGAGGTTTATTTTATGTTTCATTACAACTTAAATCGGCCAAAATGTATGCCAAAAAAAAGCTATGTGATGATAAGGTGATTAATATTGACTTATGAATACTCAGGATATTTCCCCTTTACATCTTTGTAGAAAGCGTACATAGACTCAAAATCCTTTTC
Source organism: Winogradskyella sp. (assembly GCA_965659975.1). Classification (GTDB taxonomy): domain Bacteria; phylum Bacteroidota; class Bacteroidia; order Flavobacteriales; family Flavobacteriaceae; genus Winogradskyella. The sequence continues at coordinate 7,918 of CBFHYD010000068.1, forward strand.
GACATCATCCGTAGGATAAAATGGCTCTGAAACTTTATTTTGCTTATTCTCGAAATCCAATGTAAACATTATAATTGGCACGCCTGCTTTTTTGGCAATGTAGTAAAAACCTGTACGCCATTTTTCTACCTTCTTCCGTGTACCTTCGGGTGCTAAGGTAAATCGGAATTCCTCTTCACCTTCAAACAATTTAGCTATAGTATCCACCTTGTTTTCGCGTAAAGCTCTGTCGACTGGTCGACCGCCAATTGCCCTTAAATAGTATTTTAAAGGCCATTTAAACAGCTCTTTTTTACCTATAAAATTTGTTTTTACTCCTGTTATTTTCCTCAAAAAAAGTCCAATTAAAAAGTCTTGCCACGTCGTATGAGGCGCACCAATAATAACGGCCTTCTTAACAGTATCTTTTGAGAAATTTGTATTGCCTACAACTTTCCATCCTAAGATTTTGAAATAAATAAATTTGGCTAATAATTTCATTCTACATCTTAAGATATAGTTCTTTTAACTTTTGGCGTGTAATCGTGTCCTTCCAATTTTTACCTATAGCATTTTGCCATAAAGGATCAAGACCTAAAGCGACATCAATCATGATATCTAACTCGGTATCGTCAAGCCCAGAACAAAGACCTTGAGGTAACTCAATCCCGTGTTTTTCTTTCATTTGCTTGAAAAGTTTTACACCTTCTGGATAAAACTCCTCTAAATGATCAAAGACGATACAATTTCCAATTCCGTGTTTAATACCCAATAGATAACCTAAACCATAACTTAATGCATGGGCTACGCCAACTTGAGAATAAGCAATGCTCATTCCACCATGCCACGATGCCATCATAAGCTTATCTTGAGATTCTTTTTCTGACAACTGATCGCCTAAAAATACCTCCTTACATATATCAAAAGCTTTCTCGCCATAGGACTGGCTAAATGTATTTAGAAAAGTTCCATTAAGTGACTCTATGCAATGAATAAAGCAATCCATTCCTGTGTAAAACCATTGTTGTTTAGGCACATCCTTTGTAAGTTCGGGATCCAAAATAACTTGATCAAAAGGTGTATAGTCACTGTTAATACCTAATTTTCGCTCAGGACCTGTTAAAATTGTTGTTCTTGAAACTTCTGCTCCGGTTCCAGAAATTGTTGGTATGCCCACATGATAAATAGCAGGGTTTTTGACCAAATCCCAACCTTGATAATCTTTAGCTTCGCCTTCATTACTTAGCATAATCGATACTGCCTTGGCAATATCCATTGTTATGCCACCGCCAATTCCTATAATTCCGGATGGACGTTCACTAAACTCTAAGATTAGATCTTCAACAAGTTCATCTATTTGAGATGTTTTTGGCTCCTCATGTGTCGGAACATAGATGATTTTGTCTTTATAGGACAAAGTAATTCGAGAAGTTAACCAAGGATTTCCTTTGAATACATCATCTACGTAGTAAATAAAAGGTGCATGAGTACCGTTACGTTTTGGTGCAATAATTTCATCTAATTGATTGAAACTACCACGCCCAAAGACGATGCGAGGAACCATTGGAAAATTCTTATATCTCATCTACTAAAATTCAAAAACAAAAATATAAATACTTATATCGACTTCCTATTGATTTAAATAATATTGAAAATTTTCTATGAATAACCCAACATGATAACCGTCAATTAAAGCATGATTTACAGTTAATGATATCTTCATCAAAAGCTTATTGTCTTCCTTCCTCATTTTACTAAAAGCGAGTTGCGGAATTGAATTACCTGACTCCTTAAAAGGTTCTTTATGTCCTGTAAAAGTAACCCATGGTAAAGCTGAACAGTGATAACAATCAGCTCCGTTCACAGGCGGAAAAAGTGCATTACTTCCAAGAATTCGTTCTTTTTCTAAACTAAAATTATTAAGAAACTGACTAAAATCACTTGAGAACTTGATGAATGAAAACCCGAACGTATTATTAGGTCTTAAAATCGTTGCAGATGCATGAATAGTGTCATACACAAACACTTCATCATTATTAATCCTGTATTTAAAATTATCTACAGAATTCATGGCTTTGGTACAGGCGTGTAAGTATTTCGCGAAAAAAGGAACATCATTTTTCTTGGCAAAGTCGTAAGCCTGAATTACATCAACATCAAAACATAAGGAATAGCTTGGGTCTTCGAACGTATTAAAAAACTCAAAATGTTCTCTTCTCTCCCATTTTTGAATATCTAATTTTGTTTTAGTCATTCATATAGGGTATTAATTCTTGTAAGGAATTTAAGGTCAAATAATCCGAATTATTTATATCGTCTTTAGCAACAGTTTCATGTTGCCAAGTTGTATGAAACGGTATATGTACAGCCTGGGCACCCAAATCCAATAATGGCAGTATATCTGATTTTAAAGAATTACCAATCATTAGAAACTCAGACGGAATTATATCTAAATGTGTCAATAGCTTTTTATAATTACTAACCTCTTTTTCACTAAGAACTTCTATATGATGAAAGTAACTAAGAAGACCTGATTTTTCGAGTTTACGCTCTTGATCTAATAAGTCACCTTTTGTAACAACAATAAGTCTGTAATTCTTAGAAAGTTGTTTTAGAGTTTCTTCAACGCCTTCTAATAGTTCAACAGGTTTGTTAATCATATCTTTTCCTATATCCAATATCTTTTCGATAATAGAATTGGAGACTGTATTATTTGATAATTCAAGGGCCATCTCCACCATAGAAAGCACAAAACCTTTGACACCGTATCCATAAACTGGAAGGTTTTTCATCTCCATTTTAAAAAGCTCTTGATCTATTTTGTTAGGAGTTTCGAAGTGCGAAAGTAACCGTCCAATTTCCTCCTCGGCATCTCTAAAATAGGTTTCATTGACCCACAAGGTATCGTCGGCGTCAAAACCAATAACTTTTATGTTATTGTAATATGATTTCATTATTTCCAAAGTGCTTTTGCGCGTTCTAAATCTTCGGGTGTATCAATTTCTACGCCTTGAACAGTAGTTTCTACCATTTTTATTTTTTTACCATATTCTAAATAACGTATGCATTCAATCTTTTCTGTAGCTTCTAAAAAGCACATCGGTAA
>CBFHYD010000069.1:0-10917 GCA_965659975.1 Winogradskyella sp.
GATGTGGGACGAAATACTCTTCAATCAAAATCCAAAAATAAAATCAGCGTTTTCAAAAGGTAATCACGAACATTCTTCCTTGTTTTTAAATAGTTTCAATTCAATAAGTTGAGAAACAGATCCAACACTCCATGGAACATTAAGCATCATACGATTCCACGGTACATTCGTCTTTCTGAAGATTTCTTTGTCAATAGGAAAATCAGACTTTTCCATTTATCCGGTTTACATTGTCAAAATAAGAATTAAAAAATTAGAACTTGCAATTTGACTATTGGTATATCGCTAAGACTTATAAAAAAAGATCTTTGATGTAAGGCCCTTGTTAATTTTAAGTCAAATCTTAAAGAAGCACAAGTTGGAATGAGTTTTGTTTACTACCTTTAACGAATTGCTTTCTTTATGCAAATACGTTTAAGCCTCATACTTCTATTATTCAGTTTTTTTGTTGTTGCACAAGAGACAGAAAATGATGACCCTACACTAGTCGTAGGTACTATTATCAGTAGTACAACAAAGGAACCTCTTGAATCGGTAAATGTTGTTAACCTTAATCAAGTCATTGGTACCTCAACCGGAAGTGATGGTGTATTTGATATTAGGGCAAAAGTCAATGACACCTTACACCTATCCTATTTAGGTTATAAATCAATTAAAGTCCGTGTGACGAACGACTGGATAAAGTTTGGTAATACAGTGATTGAATTAACCGACGAAGCTTTAGCCTTAGAAGAAGTGACTGTAAATCAATTGAAACTTACTGGTTACCTCGAAGTTGATATTAAACAAATACCTATACGGACAAATAATCGTTTTAGAATTTCTGGAATCCCTAATCAAGGTTACGAAGGTGGACAAACCAATGTCGTCAATAAGGTTTTGGGTGCCATTTTTAATCCTGCCGATTTCTTATATAAAATGTTTGGTAAAAAACCGAACCAGATGCGTAAGCTAAAGGAAATGAAAAAGAATGACGAGATTAGAAATCAATTGGCTAAACGATTCGACAGAGAAATGCTTACCGTATTATTACAAGTGGATAAGTACGATTTGGATGAGATTGTAAACCAATGTAACTACTCGAGAGACTTTATAAATACGGCTAACGATCTTCAAATTTTAGATGCAATTAGTGAATGTTACGAAGAATACAAGGTTCTTAATCGTAATGCTGAGCGCAACCGCAAAAAGACTACACCTTAGTCGTTCTTAGTATTGGCGTAATACCTTTCAACTTTTTGATCATAGTTCTTTATCGTTTTCTTGATCCAATCAAAACGTTTTTCAAAAAGTTCAGCTTCTGTGAGTTGCCAATCGATATTCGATTTACGTAATTTAGATGTTACATTCTGAAGAATAATGGCCGCAGATACCGAAATATTTAAGCTCTCCGTAAATCCTACCATAGGTATTTTAAGAAAACAATCTGCATTATCCATAACATAATCTGAAAGTCCTTCAGTTTCACGACCAAAAAAGAAACAAGATTTTTGAGTGATATCAAAATCATTGAGCTCGCAATCATTCGTATGCGGTGATGTCGCTACAATCTGATAGCCTCTGTTTTTTAGATTAGACATACAATCCTTGACAGTATTAAAACGATTAAGATCTACCCATTTTTGAGCACCCATAGCTATTTCTCTATCAATGCGTTTAGAATTTACTTCTTCAATAACATTGACTTCTTGGATTCCAAAAACGTCACACGATCGAATAACGGCACTTGTATTATGCAATTGGTATACATCTTCAGTGGCAACTGTAAAATGCTTTGTACGTTGGGGCAAAACAGTATTAAAACGTTGACGCCTATTCTCAGTGAGAAAGCTTTCAAGATGGTGTAAAAGATCTAAGTCGTGCATTGATCAAATTTAAAAAATTACTTGGCATGCTGAAGTTGTTTCAGCATCTTTACATAACGTCTGAATTTAATTTCAATGATTTCAGTCAGGCCAATATTGATAAAATTTGGAACTCATCTTCGAAACTTAACTCTATGGCTTGGAATGCCTACAAAAACATAAATAATGTAAGTCAGTTATTAAAGTCTATTAAGATTGTTGAGCGATCCATAGAATTGGAAAAAACTACTATAATGTAGATACACACGCGGCTTTACTATATAAAACAGGCCGATATACAGATACTTTAAAAAGAGCCAAAGAAGCGATTGACATAGCCAATACTGTTGGTCTCTCCTACACGTCAACAACAGAGCTAATTGAAGAAATAATTGATAAAATGTAATACTTCTTTACTTATTTTTCTCTTCAATCCACTTACTCATATACTTTGTGCTTTGAAGTGAATGATACATTAAGACTTGTCCCGTAAAGTTTCGTTGGCGATGCAATTTTAAGTTATTGCATAAGCTTTCGATTTGCATCCTAAATTTTTTAGAATGCTCATCTGTGTTAAACCTATTAGATAATATGTTATAACCCAAATCTTGGGCCTCAATCCAAAACTCCTTTTGATTATATAGCGAAACAGCGGTTTCGGCAAAACTCAATGGGTCATCAGTGATACAATTATTTTTTTCATTTGATTCATAGATACCTTCAGCGGCAATTGCCGACATCACGCAAGGTGTTCCATTTTGTAATGCGTCAAATATTTTACCTTTTAGTCCAGCACCAAATCGCAATGGTGCCAAACATATACGTGATAATTGCATGACCACATACACATCTTCTGCAAAGCCATTAATTAGGAATCCATTTTTGTCATCATGCAATTGCTTTACCTTTTGGGATTCGTATGCACCATAAATATGCAACTCTGCAGTTGGCAGCTTTTGACGTATTAATGGCCAGACTGTTTGTTTTAAATAGACAACAGCATCGTAGTTAGGTGGATGCAAAAAATTACCAATGGTTATAAAATGTTGTCGTTCTTCAAAAGAAGGTAAGTCACTTTTTTCCATGTCGGAAGTAGGCGAAATTAAAAATGGCAAATAATAAAGTAGCTTCGGACTAACTCCTAATTGATCAATTAGAATATCAATTTCCATTTGTGAAATCATAAGACTTAAATCACATCTGTATATACTCGCGATCTCTCTTTTTGTAACGTCATTTTGAAGATGATCCAAGTCGAAATCAACTCCTTTTTTTAATGCTTTGCCTCTACCCTTACGCAATCCATGAAAATCTTCGGTATCTAATATCCGGATAGCATTTGGACATTGCTCAGCAACACGCCAACCAAATTGCTCTTCGGTCATAAACCGATCGAACATTACCATATCTGGATTTAATTCTTTTACAAAATCATCAAAGGAAGAATCGTTAAGGAGAATTTGCTTTGTCTTAACATCTACAGAATGGAGATCAAAAGTATTGTCGGTTACGTTGGCAGTAGTTGCAAATGTTATTGAATAACCTTGCTTTTTGAATTCAGTAATTAACTGCAATATTCTACTTCCAGCTGCCGAACTGTTCGGCTCCGGCCAAACGAAACCAATAATTAAAAGGTTGCTATTTGTCATAACAACCTTTTAATATTTAATGATAGACTAATATGTGTAATCACTAACGCGATTGTGTTTATTTTTCTTCAATATACACAAAACGTTCTAAACGCTTAAGCTCCTTATCATCCGCATACTTACTAATTTCTTTTCTGAATTTCGCCATATTATCATATGGTCTATACTCCTCAAACTCCTGAGTCATTCGACCACCAACACCTGGTAAAGCTTTGATATCTTCTTCTGATGCAGTATTTAATTCCACAGGAACAAATACATAATTAAGATATCTCGCAACTTCGGCCTCATCGACGTACTTGCCGATTTCCTTTTTAAATTGTTTTACACTTTTATAAGGTCTGTATTCTTCGAATTCATGAGCCATACGTTTGCCAACTCCAGGGATCATTTGAAAATCAGCTTCAGCAGTTGTATTAAGATTAAATGGAACAAAAACTTTTTTATAAAGTTCTTCTTTATTTTCTGCTGGAATTAAAGCATCAAAATCTGTCATGCTTAAAAATGGACGATCTGCTAAAATTTTGGCAACAACTTCTCTCGATAAACCTAAAGTAGAAAGTTCTTCTTCAGTAGCTAAATTAGCATTAAAAACTACAGCAGTTTTTGATTCATTAACATCTGTCACTTTTTCAGTTTCAACATCAACTGTTTCAGTAGTTTTAGGGTTTTCTTCATTATTAGTCTTACAAGATAGTACTGTAGCAAGTAAAAGAACTATTACTAAAAATTTGTTTGTTTTCATTGTTGTTTATTTATAAGTATTAAATATGAGTATCCGATAAGTGCAAGGACAAGCATGCTCATTGGCGCTAAGGCTGGCATGCCTCCAGAAAGACTTTCAATAAGTAAATCTGCCTTATTAGCTGTTGGCGTCATTTCAATTTCAAATTCATAGTTGCCATTGAGATGTAAATACACACCATAAAAACTACTTAAAGCTGTAATGATCAAAACGCCTTTAAATAGCTTATTAAGAAATAAGGATTTTTTGAATCTAAGGACAACTACTAATATCAGAATTAACCCGATACAAATAATAGGAATAAGTTGAGTAAATGATTCGTAATGGTGAATTAAATAAAGTTCCAAAATGGTTCCAACAACCATTAATAATAGTGCTGCAGCTATAACTTTATGAAGTCTTGAATTTTCTATTTTTCAGAATTTTACCGTCGCAAAATTAAGCACCAAACCCTTCAAAAAAAAATTATTTAGAAAAATTCTAAATAAAAATAACTGAGAATAAAAACTCTTTCACTTATTGCGATGTTTAATTCAATTTCAGAATATAAATAGTAAATTGAAACTCAGTAATAACCATAGACTTGACAAAAGAGGAACTACTAAAAGAAATAGAATATGTCAACGCAACTCGCGACTGTCGCCAAAAGTATGCGAATATTGTAATGTCTGATTTAAAACTGATAAGACCATTATTAGAGATCGTATTTCTAAAAGATAAAGTAAAATCACCACGAGCGGCTTGGATTTTCGAATTTGTGTTCAAAGAAAAAAACACCATCATTGATGACCATCTGGATTTCTTCTGTGAGAATTTATATCATTTAAACATCGATTCTGCAACGCGTCCTTGCGCAAAGGTTATAGAAATAATCATCGAAAATTATTACTTAAAAAAAGATCAACACACAATTGACCTATTAACGCAAAAACATAAGGAGTTGATAGTGGAAGCCTGCTTCGATTGGATAATTGGAGACTCCAAAGTGGCTGTAAAAGCCTACAGCATGACTTCTCTATATTATTTGGGAACGGAATTCGATTGGATACATCCGGAACTTAAACAAATATTAGAACAAGGTTATCAAAACGGAACAGCTGGTTATAAAGCAAGATGTCGCCACATCTTACAATTAATAAAGGCATTCGATCGTTAATCGAAAACCACGGATTTGTAATATCTAAATTCAACTCACTTTATTATCTTTGGGATTTTTAAAATTATAGACTCAAAATGACACTTTCTTCATTAAATGCAATATCTCCAATTGACGGTCGCTACCGATCTAAAGTAGAATCTCTAGGTAATTATTTTTCTGAGGAGGCACTTATAAAGTACCGTGTTTTAGTGGAGATAGAATATTTTATTGCGCTTTGCGAAATTCCTCTACCTCAGCTTAAGTCAATTGATACATCAATTTTTGAAGATTTACGAAAGATATACAATGAGTTCACGGTAGAAGATGCTTTAGCAATAAAAGACATCGAAAAAGTGACTAATCACGACGTAAAAGCGGTTGAATATTTTATAAAGGAAAAGTTTGATAATCTGGGATTATCAGATTATAAAGAGTTTATTCATTTTGGATTAACATCTCAAGATATTAATAATACTGCCATTCCATTAAGTATTAAAGACGCCATGAATGATGTCTATGTTCCTGAATATTTTAATGTACTTGAGAAAATTGAAGCTTTAGGTGAAGAATGGGCTTCGGTTTCAATGTTAGCTCGTACGCATGGCCAACCTGCTTCGCCTACACGTTTAGGTAAAGAAATTATGGTTTTTGTAGTGCGATTGAAAGAACAATTCAATCTACTTAATGATATCCCAAGTGCTGCCAAATTTGGTGGTGCCACTGGAAACTTTAATGCGCACAAAGTGGCTTATCCTGCAACAGATTGGAAAGCCTTTGGAAGCAGTTTTGTACAGGAAAAATTAGGATTACAACATTCATTCCCAACTACGCAGATTGAACATTACGACCATATGGCTGCTCTTTTTGATGCGTTAAAACGTATCAACACCGTGATAATAGATCTAAACAGAGACATATGGACTTATGTTTCTATGGATTATTTTAAACAGAAAATAAAGAAAGGTGAAGTTGGAAGTTCGGCAATGCCTCATAAGGTAAATCCTATCGATTTTGAAAATAGTGAAGGAAACTTAGGAATTGCAAATGCTGTTTTTGAACATTTATCGGCTAAACTACCTGTTTCGAGATTGCAACGCGATTTAACCGATAGTACAGTTTTACGTAATGTTGGCATACCTTTTGCTCATACAATTATTGCATTTAAATCTACTCTAAAAGGTTTAGGTAAATTATTATTGAATGAAGCTAAGTTCAAGGAGGATTTAGAAAACAACTGGGCTGTTGTCGCGGAAGCAATACAAACCATATTAAGACGTGAAAATTATCCAAATCCTTATGAAGCACTGAAAGGATTGACACGTACAAACGAAGCAATTACAAAATCCTCAATATCCAATTTTATAGATACTCTGGATGTTTCGGACGATATTAAGTCTGAGTTAAAAGCAATAACACCAAGTAATTACACTGGGATATGAAATTAGGTTTTCCTATAAACACAGATACAGTTTCGTTATTTGTATGTGTAGTAACACTTGTTAGTTTTTTTGTAGGTGCACTATCCAATGTGTTACACGATCCTTTTTTCTTAATACTTATAGTAACACTGATTAGTGCTATTACCATTACGATGTTAGTTGTCTTAGCACAAAGAGCCATCAAAAAAAATCGTCTCAAAGAAATTCCTCAAGACGATTTGGCTTAACATTTTAATATCTGGTCGAGACATCAATGCCTATTTAAAAAAGTAAGTCAGATCACTTAACTGACCGTCCTCTATCTGTGCTTTTTGAAGTATATCTCCTAAAGATATAAGGTCTTGAGCATTCATATCATTTCCAAGAATTCGAGCTACCACAAAACCTTTATCATTTGCATTACTGAGAACAATTAATTCATCAATATTATCCACCTCACCTAAAAACTTAACAACAAACTTTCCGTCAGTTGTATTTCCTCCACGAATCAACTCTTCGTATTTAGGGTTTTTAAGAATCTCTTTTACTTTTTGCAACTCTACTTTGTATTCTTCTTGGTTATTAGCATCTAATTTAAATGCTAATAAATTCAGTTTATCCACAGATTCGTAAGCTTCTTTTTGTTGCTCAGTAAGCTCTACCTTTTCGATATTTACAAAACTTGCAGGTACATCAAATGTTGTGAACCCAGGTTTTAATTCGTTATCGACGTAATAGGTTTGCAATGTTGACCCATTGGTACAGCTTATAAAAGCTGTAACAATTAGGGCCAACATCACAAGTTTTTTGATTGATTGAAATTTCATTACTCTACTCTATTAGTTTTTCTTACTAGCTTTCTTAAGCTGCTCACCACCAGGCATATTCATCTGGTTTGTTAATTTAGAAATTTGTCTAAGATCTATATCACCTGTAAGAGATAAAACAACAGTTTCAATTTCTCTTTTCTTTCCATTAATTGTAATGTTTTCGCCTTTAGTCATTTCTTTAAGACCGTTTACGAACATCAATAATTCTTTGACATGATTCTCATCCTTACCTTCTTTTACATAAAAGAATACAGTTTGATCACCGTCTTTAATACGCATTAACTCTTCTAAGTCAGATTTCTTTAAGTAAGACTTCACGGTTGAATTCATATCTGCTGATATTTTTTCATCTCCAGTAGTAAATACTTTAAAACCTGTAATGTTCTTGGCCATATTCACATACTCTTGAGCTTCTTTATCTTCTAAATCTACTCCCATAGTAGCTAACATTTTGAACATCTTCTGATTAATAACCACTGAGGTTACACCTTCTTGATCTTCATATTTGTCAAAAATACCTTGCCCATATGAAAATGCAGATGTTAAAACAAATGCTAAGGCTAATATTAAATTCTTCATAGTTTTCATGATTTCTAATTTTTGTTTCGTGTTTAATTATTTTAAAAGTTTTTGTGTTGTGTTTCCAAATTCCATAACAAAACCTGCTTTGTAAACACCAGCATTAAAATTATCTGAAGCCATCTCTAGCACATTCATACTCGATAATCCTTCATTAAAATTTGACGACATAAGCACCAAAGCTGCCTTGGTTTTATTGTAGAGTTCTATGTCTTCTTTAGAATACTCTTCAGAATGACCTTGTTTATTCCATACTTGTGGTATCATAATACCGAGCATTAATACGGCTACTGCTGCGACAGAAATCCATTGATACAGTCTTGTTTTTTTCTTAGTGTTTAATGGAACGTCTTTTGTAAATGCATCTTCTTGCGCTTTAGAAAAGTGAACAAACATTGGCTTATAATACTCGAGGTGTGGCGCAATAGTATCACTTGTAAAGTAATCTCTAAGTTGAGCTTCTTCCTGGAGTGTTGTCTCAGCATTGTCGTACTTTTCTAAAAGTTTTTCAATATTATTTAATACCATAATTATGTGTATTAGTTAATTGTTCTCTTATAGTCTTTCTAGCTCTTGATAAAGCAACTCTAATTGCTGTCTCATTCATGCCTAACATTTTAGCGATTTCAGAAAAATCATATTGCTCGACATCTCTGAGCTGTACTATAATCTTTTGTTGTTCTGGTAATTTTTCAATAATGCTCGAGACCCAGTCAACACTATCTCTTGCTTCTACTTGTTTTTGTAATGACGAGTGACCATTGTCTTGGTAATTGTTATGAACAATCTTTAAGTTTTGTGCTTGTTTAGACTTTAATCTATCCAAACAAAAATTCTTAGTCATGGTCATCGAAAACGCTTCGACATTTTTATAATTGGCAATCTTTTGTTTGTTTCTCCATAATTTCAAAAGTATTTCTTGCGTTGCATCCTCAGCTTCTTCACGAGAAACTAACAGTCGCTTGGCAAGGCGAAACACCTTATCCTTAAATGGCATCACTAAGCTTACAAAATCTACCTGTGTCATTACTTGGTTTTGATTGGTCGAAAAGCCTTTTTAATTTCTTTCATAACTACGACGAGTGTCAATTTAGTTTGTTACAAGAAAATTAAAAATAATTTTAAAAACTTGATTTACAATACTTTAAAATTCAATTTATTTTCAGTGACTTAAAAAAAATAACTTTCTTTTAATTCTACAATATTGTAAGTAAATTTAGAGTTTTACTACAGAAAACATATTGCTATATATATTGAAAAGAAAAATTAAAATCATGAGGAATTACTTAAAATTAATACTAATTACTGCTTTTGTTGGTATTACGGCTACAAGCTGTTTTGAAGACAACGACGATAATTTAATTATAACATCTGATGTAAAAGATTTTATATGGAAGGGAATGAATGAGTTCTACGTCTATGGCAATGATGTACCGGATTTAAGAAATACGAGATTTGGACTCAACGGATTGAACAATAGATACGAATCTACACCAGAGTATACGGAGTTCCTGAATGGTTTTTCTTCTCCTGAAAGCTTATTTGACGCCATAATATTTGATCCTGGGAATACTGATAGATTTAGTCTGCTTTTTCCGGATTTATTTGAAGCTATCGAATTATTTAATGGGACGTCCGAAACTAATGGCTTGTCACGTCTCTTTGGTTTTGAACGCAACGGATCATTCTACGTGCGTGTAGGATTGGTGCTGAATGGTAGTAACGCGGATTTAGCAGGTGTGAGACGTAATATGGTAATAAGTAGTGTTAATGGCACCGCACTGACAGAAACTAATGCAAATAATTTACTTTCTGGTAGTACTATTACCTTAAATCTTGCAGATTATGATGATAATGGTACTGAGATTATAACTGATGATACTGTAACTCCGAATGGTCAAAGTATAACTGTTACGAGAGAAGAATTTACAGACAATCCGGTACACCGCGTAGAAGTAATCCAGGAAGGAACCGAAACCATTGGATATATAATGTATAACAGCTTTAGGGATAATTTTGAAACAGAACTAAATCAAGCATTTGGGCAATTGGCAGCTGCTAATGTCGATCATTTGGTCTTAGATTTAAGATACAATGGTGGTGGTGCAATTGTCACTGCAGCCCGATTAGCCAGTATGATTACAGGTCAGTTTAATGACGAACCTTTTTCTAATGCCGTATTTGGTCCAAACCGCCAAGAAGATAATACGACTTTCAATTTTACAAATAGTATTACTGGTGGTGCAGGTATTAATAGTCTAAACTTAGATAAAGTTTATGTCCTGACTACGGGACGTTCTGCATCTGCAAGTGAGTTAATCATCAATAGTCTAAAGCCTTACATTGAGGTTGTCCAAATTGGAACAACCACCACTGGTAAAACCACAATAAATCGTTTATTATTTGACTCACCGGACTTTGGCACATCTCAAGTTACGTCCGCTCATACTTATGCTTTATTTCCTTTAATCGGAGATTCTACAAACAGAAATAATGTACCTGTACCTTCTACAGGCCTGATTCCAGACGTAACTATAGAAGAATCAAGCGCTAATTTAGGTACACTTGGAGATAGAGATGAACCATTATTAGCAGCGGCTATTACAGAAATACTGTCAGGACTTAGAGTTGCGCCAACTTTAACGACTTTTGATAATGATTTAATAGAACTTGAAGTATCGAGATCACAAAATTCACTCGATGGTTATATGTAC